>JBIOEY010000212.1:0-1564 GCA_044446505.1 Solirubrobacterales bacterium | reverse complement strand
GGACCTGCTGCGCCTCAGGAGCCAGGTCCGTCGGGAGCGGGACGCCATCGTGCAGTTGCGCGTCGAGGTGGACTCCCTGTCGCGGATGGAGAAGGCGCTCACCACCGATTCGGCGACCCAGGAGCGGGCGGCGCGTGAGGTCTACGGGATGATCCGGCCCGGCGAGATCCTCTATCACGTCGTGCCGCCCGACAGCGCCCAGCGGCGGTAGGGCGCCGGAGCCTCCGGACGGCGCGCCGCTCGTCTTGACCGTTGGTGTGGGCGGGACTAGGTTTGGATCCAGCGACGCGGGGTGGAGCAGCCTGGTAGCTCGTCGGGCTCATAACCCGAAGGTCGCGGGTTCAAATCCCGCCCCCGCTACTCGAGAGGCGGCCCCGCAGCGGGAGCCGCCTCTCTGCATGAGCAGGCCAGAGTAGCTCAGGTGGTTAGAGCAGCGGAATCATAATCCGCGTGTCGGGGGTTCGAATCCCTCCTCTGGCATAACGACTTACCTGCATCACCCAACCCCCGCCGTGGGACAGACCGTGGGAGGCTCCATCAAACGCCAGCGAGCACGCGGGCGTCTTGCTTGTCCGGTCGCCCAAGGGTTTGCCCCGCGCATGCGGCGCCACCACTTGTCCCGGTCCGGATTGTACATTTCCTCCTCGCGATGACCCACCGCAACCACTTCCTGGCCGCCCGGCTCGCCTACGTGGCGGTCGTCCTTCTCGCCACGCTCACCGATCTCCACTTCTCCGGCGACCTCGCGGCGGCCGGCGAGCGGCTGGCGCGCGCGTTCACGCCGTCGCTCAGCTGGGGCGACGCCGTCGATGGGCTGCGTAACGTCGCGCTGTTCGCCGGCCTCGGCGCCGTATGGCTCACGACGTCGCTCACCGGCAGAGTGGGCCGGGAGATCCTGCTGGCGACGCTGGCCGGACTCGCCCTCAGCGTGACCGTGGAGGGGCTGCAGATCTTCTCGCCCGTCCGCACCGCAAGCCTCGTGGATGTCTCGACCAACACGATCGGAGCACTGGCGGGCGCGGTGGCGACCGCGCTGCTGATCGGCGCTTTGCAGCGTTCGCGCGGCGCACGGTCGTATCTCGGCGTCCCGATGCTCGTGCTGGCCGGCGGCTACCTGCTCGGCGTGCTGTGCGAGGCGCTGGTGCCGCTGTTCGACTCGGATCCCCTGGTCGGCATCGAGGGAGGGCCGCTGACGTCGCTGCGCGCGGTCGTGCGGTCCGCCACCCTTCTGTCGATGGGCCCGGCGCGGTTGTTCGACGTTCTGCTCTTCGCGCCGGCCGGATTCCTGGCGGTGATGGTGCTCGGCGAGAGCGGCCAGGCCACCCGCCACGCGTGGCGCACGGTGGCCGCGGTGGGCGCGATCGCCGCGTTCGCCACCGAGGTGGCGCACGGCATGATCCGCCTGCCGATCGGATGGGACGCGGCGGCGCTGCACGCGGCGGCGCTGGGTCTGGGCGCGTGGGCCGCGCACCGGTGGCTCGCACCGCTCACCCGGGCGCTGCGCGGCTCGGCCCGCGCCCGGGCGGCGATCGTGAGCTACGCAGCGCTGCTGGTGCTCTGGGGG
>JBIOEY010000211.1:0-1571 GCA_044446505.1 Solirubrobacterales bacterium | reverse complement strand
CGGAGCCCCGGATGGGGCGGAGCTCATCCATCCGTCCCAACCTCCCCCCCGCCCCCCGTCTCGCCCTTGTAGAGGCCCGCGCCTCCCAGCACGATCGCCAGCGTTCGCCAGAGGATGCGCAGGTCCAGGGCGAGCGAGCGGTGCTCGATGTAGTGCAGGTCGAGCTCGATCCGCTCGCTCCACGGCAGCGAGGCGCGGCCGTTCACCTGCGCCCAGCCCGTGATCCCCGGGCGGATCGCGAGGCGCCCGCGCTGGCGCGGGGTGTAGCTCGCGACCTGCCCCGGCAGCGTCGGGCGCGGGCCGATCAGCGACATCTCCCCCCGCAGCACGTTCAGCAGGTTCGGCAGCTCGTCCAGCGAGGTCCGCCGCAGCAGCGCCCCCACGCGCGTGATCCGCGGGTCGTCCTCGTTCACCGCGAGGCCCGCCCCGATGCCCTCCGCGCCCTGCACCATCGTCCGCAGTTTGAGCACCTCGAACGGCCGCCCGCCCCTGCCGATCCGCCGCTGGCGGTAGATCGCCGGCCCCGGCGACTCCAGGCGGATCGCCACCGCCGCCGCCGCCAGCACGGGCGAGGCGAACCCCAGCAGCAGCCCGGAGACCGCGATGTCCACGATGCGGCGGATCATCCGGCGGGCGGCCGACAGATCGTCACCTCGACGCCGGGCGTATCGCGGAAGTCCTTGTCGCGCGTGTAGAGGGGAAGGCCGTGGGCGCTTGCGGTCGCGGCGATCAGCGCATCGGCCACCTTGGGGCGACGCCCGTGCCGGCGTTCGTGGGCGACGATCGTGGCAAACCTTCGCGCAACGGCATCGTCAACGGGCAGGGGGTCGAACTCCCGCTCGATCTCCGCGAGGATCCCCAGGCGCACGCCCCGCAGCTCGTCGGTCCGCGCAAGCAGCACCCCCACGTGCAGCTCGGCGAGCGTCATCGCCGAGATCGCGGCCTCGTCGGGCAGCGGCTGGGAGACGCCCTCGCCGCGAGCGATCACCACCGAGGTGTCGAGCAGGCCCCGGCTCACTCGTCGAGCTCATCGACGGTCTGGGCAAGCGCCTCGTCGATGTCAGCCGCGAAAGTGGGGTCGGATGGATGGCCGCTCAGAAGCCGCTCCACGTCGGCACGCGGTACGAATCGCCGCGCGTGCGTGTCCCGCACCGGCACCAGGTCCGCGATCGGCCGACCGCGGACGGTCACCCGTAGAGAGGCGCCCCCCTCGACCTCGCGCAGCACAGCTCCGATGCTGTTGCGGAGCTCGCGCTGAGGAACCTGGCGAACGGGCTGTCCCATGACGTAGCGATACAGTAGCACATACTGCTACATCTCTGTTTGCCGGCGGGTGGGGTCTGTGGCGGCGGGTGGGGTCTGGTATCCGTGCGGGAAACGGCGTCACCGCGTCCCCTCGGCGGCCTCCCACGCGGCGCTCGTGCCGTGGCGCAGCCAGTCCCACAGGCCGAGCGCCAGCGCCGCGGTGGTGAGGACGTAGTAGCGCGCGATCAGCAGCGGGCGGGCGCGCCACACGCCGCCGAGGGCCGCGGCGGCGAGCAGCGCCAGCTGTAATGCGAGCGTCGCGAGAT
>JBIOEY010000210.1:0-1718 GCA_044446505.1 Solirubrobacterales bacterium | reverse complement strand
GGAGACCCTCCCCGCGCTGCTGCCCTTCCCCGCGGTGCGCATGGGCTGGGGCCTCGATCTGCACTGGGCCGCGCTCGCGCGCCGCAACGGGTGGCGCTGCGGGGTGCTCGACGCCGTCGCGATCCGCCACTCCGCCGCCCCCGCCGGCGACGCCTACTCCCGCGAGGCCGCGATCGCCGAGGCGCGCGCGCTGCTCGCCGAGCGGCCGTACCTGCGGGCCCGCGAAGCCCAGACCACCCTCCGCACCCACCGCCGCTGGTGAAGGTCGCGGTCGTAGCCGAGTTCTACCCCCGCCGCGGCGATCCCGTGCTGGGGGTGTGGGCCCACCGCCAGGCGCTCGCCGCCCAGGCCGCGGGCGCTGAGGTGCACGTGCTCGTGCTGCACCGCCTCGTGCCGCCCCGCGCCTCGCTTCATGCCGGCGGCGCGCGAGCGCTCGGCGGTCTCCTGCGGGAGCCGCTCCACCAGGTCCACGACGGCCTGCCCGTCACCTACGTCCCCTACGTCTCGCCGCCGCGCGGGCGCCACTACCCCTCGTGGGGCGCCTGGGCCGCGCCCGCGCTGGGGGTCGCGCTGCGCCGCCTGCAGCGCCGCACCGGCTTCGATCTGATCCACGCCCACAACGCCGTGCCCGCCGGCGAGGCCGTGCGCCGCGTCGGGCTGCGGGCGCCGCTCGTGGTCTCCGTGCACGGCGGCGACGTGCTCCACACCGCGCCCCGCTCCGCCGCCGGCCGCGAGGCGGTCGCGCGCGGGCTGGGCGCCGCGCGCCTCGTGCTCGCCAACAGCCGCGGCATCGCCGAGCTCGCCCGCGCCCACGGCGCCAAGGACGTGCGCGTCGTGCACCTCGGCGCCGACCTCCCCAGCTCCGGGCTCGTGCGGGACGAGGGGCCCTCGCTGGTCACCGTCGGGCACCTCGTTGCCCGCAAGCGCCACGCCGACGTGCTGCGCGCGCTCGCCGTGCTCTCCCCGCGGCACCCCACCCTGCGCTACGTGATCGTCGGCGACGGCCCCGAGCGGGTCGCCCTCGAAGGGCTCGCCGTGCGCCTCGGGGTGCGGGATCGGGTGCAGATGTGCGGGCAGCTTCCCCCCGCGGAGGCGATCGAGCGGGCGCGCCGCTGCACCCTGTTCGCGATGCCCTCCACCGAGGAGGCCTTCGGGGTCGCCTACATCGAGGCGATGGCCGGCGGCCTGCCCGCGATCGGCTGCCGCGGGGAGCCCGGGCCCGAGGAGATCGCCGCCGCGGGGGACGGCTTCCTGCTGGTGCCCCCCGGGGACATCGAGCGCCTCACCCAGCGCATCGACGAGCTGCTCTCCGACCCCCACCGCCTGCGCCAGGCCGGCCGGCGCGCCCGCGCCACCGTCGCCGCGCACTTCACCTGGGAGCGCTGCGGCGAGCAGACCCTCGCCGCCTACCGGCAGGTGTTGCGATGAAGGCTTCGTCGATGAGCTGCGCCACCAGGCGCGTGGACTACCACGGCCTATGAGGCTTGCCGGCCGAGGTTGGTGGCTCCTACACGCCAGCCCAAGTTACACAGTCGTAAGGAGCGCGTGGGCGCGATGTCCTGGCCATCGACGGAACATGGGAGACCAATGAGGCCAGTCCTGTTCGTCACCGGGCACGCGCCCTTCGACCGCGTGGGCGCCTTCGCCGCGCTGCACGCGCGCGAGGATGTCGAGTTCGCGCTCTTCGGGGGGCGATCCCACCACGGCGGGGTCGCGGT
>JBIOEY010000209.1:0-1930 GCA_044446505.1 Solirubrobacterales bacterium | reverse complement strand
GCCCCCGGGCGCCCCTTCCCCTACATCTCCAACCTCTCCCTCAGCCTCGCGGTGCTCGTACGCGACCCTGTCAACGACCAGACCGTGTTCGCCCGGGTGAAGGTACCCACCGAGATCCTCCCCCGCTTCATCGCCGTCGAGGCGGGCGGCGCCGGGGGCGCGGACGGAGTCACGCTCGTGCCGCTCGAGCAGGTGATCGCCCACCACCTCGACGCCCTCTTCCCCGGCATGGAGATCGTCGACTACAACGTCTTCCGCGTCACCCGCGACGCCGACCTGGAGGTCTCCGACGACGCCGCCGACCTCCTGCAGGCCGTCGAGGACGAGCTGCGCCGCCGCCGCTTCGGGGAGGTCGTGCGCGTCGAGCTCGGCGCCCACTGCTCCGCGCCCCTGCGCAGCGAGCTCCTCAGCCTCCTCGGCGTGGCCGAGGAGGAAATCTACCCCGTCGAAGGGCTGCTCGACATGGGCGCGCTCTGGCAGATCGTGCGCCTCCCCGGCCTCTCCGAGCTGCGGGACCCCCCGATGAGCCCGATCACCCACCCCAGGCTGCTCCGCCACGAGGGCCAGCGGCCCGACGTGCTCGGCGCGATGCGCGACGGAGATGTGCTCGTGCATCACCCCTACGACTCGTTCACCACCTCCGTCGAGCGCTTCGTCGAGCAGGCCGTCGCGGACCCCAACGTGCTCGCGATCAAGCAGACCGTCTACCGCACCAGCGACGACTCCCCGCTCGTACCCGCGCTGATCGACGCCACCGAGAGCGGCAAGCAGGCCGTCGCCCTCGTGGAGCTCAAGGCGCGCTTCGACGAGCGCATGAACATCCACTGGGCCAAGGCGATGGAGGAGGCGGGGGTACACGTCGTCTACGGGCAGCCCGCGCTGAAGACCCACGTGAAGTGCGTGCTCGTCGTGCGCCGCGAGGGGGAGGGGGTGCGCAACTACGTGCACATCGGCACCGGCAACTACCACTCCACCACCGCCCGCCTCTACACCGACTTCGGGCTGTTCACCACCGACCCCCAGATCGGGGCCGATGTGGCGGACATGTTCAACTACCTCACCGGCTTCGGGCGCCCCCTGCACTACCGCAAGGTTCTGATCGCCCCCGCGCAGCTGCGCGACGGGCTGATCGCCGAGATCGAGCACACCGTCGCCGCGCACTCCCCCGAGCACCCCGCGCGGATCATCATGAAGATGAACGCGCTCGTTGACGGGCGCTGCATTCGCGCCCTCTACAAGGCATCCCAGGCCGGGGTGCGCGTCGATCTGAACGTCCGCGGCATCTGCTGCCTGCGGCCCGGCGTGCCGGGGATCTCGGAGAACATCCGCGTCGTCTCCGTCGTTGGGCGCCTGCTCGAGCACTCCCGCGTCTACGCCTTCCAGCGCGAGGGTCGCCACACCGTCTACATCGCCTCCGCCGACCTCATGCCCCGCAACCTCGACCACCGCGTCGAGATGGCCGTCCCGATCGAGTCCCCCGAGCTCAAGGACGAGCTGCTCGACACGCTCGAGCGCGCCTTCCACGACAACCAGAACGCCTGGGAGCTCGACGGCGAGGGCCGCTGGCGGCGGCTCGGGCGGGCGGGGCTCTCCTCAGGCCAGCCGCCCCGCAGCATGCAGCTCGAGCTGATCGCCCTGCACGCCCAGCGCGCAGTCGAGGAGCGGCCCGGGGAGCGCGAGGGGACCGGGACGCTATCGCGCTGAGCCGCCGCCCGCCGCGCGGGCGACCACCGCGGCTCCAGCCAGGGGCGATTCATCGCTATCGGGGTTTATTGGAGATTAGCGGCGAGGTGCGTATCCGGTTGGCTCAAGTCGATGGGATGACGTCCGCTGGAGACCGCCTTTTCGGCTCTCAGCCCCCACGCAGGCCCAATTCCAGGCATGAAAACACTCCCTGCTCCCCACCCAGAGCCAGTGCCGGAGTAAACCG
>JBIOEY010000208.1:0-2098 GCA_044446505.1 Solirubrobacterales bacterium | reverse complement strand
GGCCGCGACGCGGGGGCGTTCGCGGCGGACCTCGAGGTGCGCGCGCGGGAGCTGCTGGTGGTGGGGGCCGTGGGGGAGGTCCCCGCGGAGCTGTCGCTCACGCCGGAGGCGGACGCGCGCCTGGAGGCGCAGGCGGGGCGCGTGGCGCAGGCGACGGTGGTGCGCCTGCTGGAGCAGCTGGGGAGCGCGCTGGAGGCGGTGAAGGCGGGGGGGGACCCGCGCACGCAGCTGGAGCTGGCCCTGGTGAAGGCGGCGCGGCCGGAGGTGGACAGCTCGCTGGGGGCGCTGCTCGCAAGGATCGAGCGCCTGGAGGGGCGTTCGGGAGAGGATTTAGGAGGAGGGCCGCCCGGGGCGGCCTACGAGGCGTTCGTAGCGCGATCCCCGGAGCCCCCCGCGACGCCCCCCGCGGCCGACGTGCCGGAGGCCGTGGCGGAAGACGTGCCGGAGGCCGTGGCGGAAGACGTGCCGGAAGACGTGGAGGCGTTCGCGGCGCTGTGGCCCGCGGTGGTGGATCTGGTGGGCGCGCAGAACAAGCTGCTGAGCGCCGTGATCGCGGAGGGCCGCCCGGTTGCCTTGGGGGATGGGGAGCTGACGGTGGCGTTCGCGACGTCGGCGTCGTTCCTGAAGAAGAAGGCCGAGGACAGCGCCCACAGGGCGACGGTGACCGAGGCGCTGCGCCAGCTCACGGGCGAGCGGCGGCTGCGAGTGTCCTACGAGCTGCGAGAGGAGCTGCCCCCGCCGGCGAGCGGCGACGCTCGGGAGACGCCGCGCACGGAGGACGAGTGGGTGGCACGCTTCATGGAGGAGTTCGACGCCGAGGAGCTGGTCGGCGCGGGCGAGGCGATCAGCGAGAGCGAATAGGAGCGAGACCCGATGGCCCAGCAGAAGCGACCGAACATGCAGCAGATGCTCCAGCAGGTGCAGAAGGTGCAGCGCGAGATGGAGGAGGCGCAGGAGGCGCTCAAGCACGAGACCGTGGAGGGCTCCGCGGGCGGGGGCGTGGTGCGGGTTCAGGTCTCGGGGGCCCTGGAGTTGAAGTCGGTGGCGATCGCCCCGGAGGCGGCGGACCCGGAGGACGTGGAGATGCTCGGCGACCTGGTGCTCGCGGCGGTCAACGAGGCGCTGCGCGCCGCGCAGGAGCTCGCCGCCGAGCGGCTCGGCGGGGCGACGGGGGGCCTCGACCTGGGCGCGCTCGGCGGCCTCGGCCTGCCGGGCCTGTAGGGATACGCCGGTGGCGCACACGTGGAGCTCCCCTTGGTGCATGCGCTCGCGCGTGCGCGGGGCCCGTGGGAGACAAGCGGGGTCTGTGTGAGCACCTTCGCGCCCCCCGTCCAGAGGCTGGTCACGGAGCTCTCGAAGCTCCCGGGGATCGGCAGCCGCACGGCGCAGCGCCTCGCCTTCCACATCCTGCGGGCCTCCGGGGAGGACGCGACCGCGCTGGCGCAGTCGATCATCGAGGTGAAGGAGCGGATCGGGCTGTGCGAGGTGTGCTTCAACCTCACCGACGAACCGCGCTGCCGGATCTGTCGCGACCCCCGCCGCGACCACGGGGTGATCTGCGTGGTGGAGGAGCCGAGCGACGTGATCCCGATGGAGCGCACCCACGAATTCGAGGGCGTCTACCACGTGCTCGGGGGCGCGCTCTCCCCGATCGACGGGGTGGACCCGGAGGACCTGAAGATCGCCGAGCTGTTCGCGCGGGTGGCCTCGGAGGAGCTGCCGGTGCGCGAGGTGGTGCTTGCAACCAACCCCACCACGACCGGCGAGGCCACCGCTCTGCACATCGCCGAAGAGCTGCGCACGCGCACGCCCGCGGTCACTGTGACCCGGCTCGCGAGCGGCCTGCCCGTCGGCTCGGACCTCGAGTACGCCGACGAGGTCACCCTCGCCAAGGCCTTCGCCGGGCGCCGGGCCCTGTAGCGGGCGAGAGCCCGTCTATTCTGCGCCCATGCCCGGCCTCGTGGTCATGAAGTTCGGCGGCACCTCGGTCGCCGACGCCGAGCGCATCAAGCGCGCCGCGCGCCGGATCGTGGCCAAGCGCGAACAGGGCGCTCGCGTGGTCGCGGTGCTGTCCGCGCGGGGAAAGACCACAGACGAG
>JBIOEY010000207.1:0-2196 GCA_044446505.1 Solirubrobacterales bacterium | reverse complement strand
GCGTTCACGCGGCCCATCCGCAAGCTCTACTACAATCTCACGATCACGTCGATCTCGGTGCTGGTGGCGCTGCTGGTGGGCGGCGTCGAGGCGCTGGGGCTGCTCGTGAACCGGCTGCACCTCGTGGGCGGACTGTGGGACGTGGTCGCGACCCTGAACGCCGACTTCGGCAGCTTCGGCTACCTGATCGTCGCCGTCTTCGTGGTGAGCTGGGTGATCTCGGCGGCGATCTACCGCCTCAAGGGATACGACGCGCTCGACGTGGCGAGGGCTGCCGACTGAGCGGGCACGCGACCTGACCGACGTCGAGAGGGGGCCCGACCCGGGCCCCCTCGGCGTTTCGATCCGGCGCTCCGGCCGGTCAGCCGCCGGCGCTCACTCGTCCCTGAGCGCCCGGTTGGGATCCAGGCGCGCGGCCCTGAGCGCGGGAACCGCGCTCGCCGCGAGGGAGGTCACGAGCAGCAGGGCGGCGACGCCGGCCAGCACGAGCGGGTCCCGCGGCGAGGTCTCGAAGAGCAGCGGTGCGACGAAGCGGCCGGCGATCAGCGCCACCGCGAGCCCCAGCGTCAGCGCGATCGCCGAGAGACGCAGACCCTCGCCCAGCACCAGGCGCACCAGGTCGCGAGACTCCGCGCCCAGCGCCACCCGCACGCCCAGCTCGTGCGTGCGCTGCGCCACGCCGCAGGCGATCACGCTGTAGAGCCCGATCGCCGCCACGACCAGCGCCAGCAGGCCGAACACCGTGAACAACGTCGCGCCGAGGTCCCACTGGCGCATCCTGGTGCCGACGAGGTCGGTCATGGGGCGCACGTTCACGTAGGCGTCGCCGGGCATCTCGCGCTCGAGCGCCACCCGCACCGCCTCGGCGTAGCGGTCGGCGGGCCCACGGGTCCGCACGAAGAGGCCCCCGTTTCCCGGGTGCCACTGCGTCGCCGGCACGTAGTACGCCATTCCCGGTTCGCCGTCGAATTGGCTGTGCACGATGTCCTCCGCCACGCCGACCACCGTGCTGCACGGCGCGGTATCCGCGCCCACCTTCACGCAGCGGCCGATCGGGTCCGCGCCTTTCCAGAGCGCCTGCGCCATGGAGCGGCCCAGCACCACGACGAGCGGACCACCACTCTCTTCGGCGGTCGTGAAGCCCCGGCCGCGCAGGAGACGCGTGCCCATCGTCGTGAAGTACGCGGGCGAGGCCGCCTGCAGCATGGTATTCCCGCCGCCGAGGTGGTTCGTGTAGGCGGTGTCGAGGCCAGGCACGAACAGGCTCACCCACCAGCCGCCCTGCATGGGGACGCTGGCGGCCCGCGCGCTCGCCTCGACCCCCGGCACACGCAGCGCGGTCGCCGCGAGCCGGTCGCGCAGCTGTGACGCGGGGCCCGGATCGAGGGTGACGCTCCGCATCACCGGGCTCACCCAGAGCAGCCGGTCGGCGTCGTAGCCGAGCCGGACGTCGCGCACCTTGTCGAAACTCCGGAGGAAGAGCCCTGCGCCGACCAGCAGGACCACGGAGAGTGCGCCCTGCACGACGAGCAGTGCGGTGCGCGTGCGCGAGCGATGATACGTCCCCTCACGCACGCCCGCCTTGAGGGCGGGCGCAACGTCACTCCGGCCGGCGTAAACCACCGGCGCCAGCCCCGCCAGCAGACCGGCCGCCAGCGCGGCCGCGGCCCCGAAGCCGAGCACGCGAGGGTCCGCCAGCATGCTGGTCCAGTCCACGTCCGGGATGAGCGAGGCGCGCAGCACACCACCGCCCCACTGCGCGATGGCGAGGCCGGCTGCGCCGCCGAGCAGGGCGAGCAACAAGCTCTCCGTCAGGAGCTGCGCGAGCAGGCGCGAGCGGCTGATGCCGAGGGCCAGCCGCACGGCGATCTCGCGCCGCCGTCCGAACGCCCGCGCCAGCAGCAGGTTCCCCACGTTCGCGCACGCGATGATCAGCACGATCACCGCGACACCCACCAGCCACAGCGCCACCTTCACCTGACTCGACCCGGCCGGTCCGGCATCCAGCAGCACGCTCGCCGCCAGGGCTCGCGGCTGATACACGCTCGCCGCCGGGTAGCCAGGTGATTCGAGGAGTTGCTGCGCATAGCTGCGTTGGACGTCGAGCGTGAGCGCCGCGTTCGCGGCGGCGAGGCTGACGCCCGGCCGCCGGTGCACGACGATCTCCGGCCAGCCGAAGTCGTATCTCCGCACCAG
>JBIOEY010000206.1:0-2228 GCA_044446505.1 Solirubrobacterales bacterium | reverse complement strand
GCCTCCGCCGGGACGGCGAAGGGAGGGCGGGCAGCGGATCAGTTCGTATTGGGGGAGCTCTCGCGCAGGGCAGAGACCGAGCGGACGTTCCTGGCGCTGTGCATCGCCTCGCCCCAGGAGGGCGAGCGGGCGCTGAGCACGCTCGACCCGGAGGAGCACTTCACCAGCGAGCGGCTGCGGCGCGCGGCGGCGCACCTGCGCGCGGGGCACCTCGCCGAACCGATGGCGGGCATCGAGGAGGAGGACCCCGAGCTGACGGGCGTGCTGGCGGAGCTCGTGGTGCAGGCGGGCCGCGAATCGCGGGCGCCGGCGATGCTCGAGGTGCAGCGCGTGCAGCTCGACCTCGCAC
This sequence comes from Solirubrobacterales bacterium, assembly GCA_044446505.1. Taxonomy (GTDB): domain Bacteria; phylum Actinomycetota; class Thermoleophilia; order Solirubrobacterales; family Solirubrobacteraceae; genus Palsa-744. The sequence continues at coordinate 1,879 of JBIOEY010000206.1, read as the reverse complement.
GCCTGGACCGCCGCATCCTCACCGCGCGCGCCGAGGGCAGCGGCGACGTCAGCGACCTCGCCCACCGCCGCGCCGAGGTCAAACACGCCTTCGAGCAGGCCTACGAGCGGGCGCTTGCGGAGACCGGGGGATAGAGGGGCCAAGCAGGACGAACGTCTGTTCGTTTTCCGTCCGACCGGTAGCGGACAATGAGGTGCATGGACCGAGTCTCGTTGGAGCAGATGCTGGACCAGGGCCTCTCGCTCGCGCAGATCGGACGTCGCTTCGGGAAACACGAAGCGACGGTCGCTTACTGGGTCGAGCAGTATGGATTGGAGGCGGTCAACCGTGAGAAGCACGCGGCTCGGGGGGCGCTCTCACGCGAGGAACTCGAGCGCTTGGTCGAGTCAGGCGCGTCGATCGCTGAGATCGCGGAGGCGGTCGAACGTAGCAAGGCGACGGTGCGACATTGGCTGTGCGAGTACGGCCTGAAAACTCGGAGGGGGACGATGCGTCAGGTCCGTGTCGGGCAACTGGCAGGGTCCGAGCAATCGACTCGGATGATGCGTGACTGTCCCAAGCACGGCGCTACCCTGTTCCAGCTCCGAGCCGAGGGTGGATACAGATGTCTCAAGTGCCGCTCCCAAGCTGTCAGCCGTCGTCGTCGCAAGGTCAAGCAGGCGCTCGTCGTAGAGGCGGGTGGAGCCTGTCAGCTATGCGGTTATGATCGGTGTATCGCTGCCCTGGAGTTCCATCATCGCGAACCTGCAGAGAAGAGGTTTGCCCTGAGTCATCGGGGTGTCGCTCGCTCGCTCGCGAAGGCGCGAGTTGAGGCCGCGAAGTGCATCCTGCTCTGCGCCAATTGCCACGCCGAGGTTGAGGCGGGAATGCGCTCGCTCGCGTAGAATCCTTAAGATCAGGTATTACATTCCTTGGTAGCACGGTCCGGGGTAGCTCAACTGGTAGATTGCGCTCGGCTGTTAACCGAGAGGTTGTGGGTTCGAGTCCCACCCCCGGAGCTTCTTCTCAGGCGCGCTTGACCAGCGCCCTGGTTCTCCCAGCGTCGTAAGGATTGTCGGTCCCAGCGGCCAGCCGCTCCACCAGCGCGGCGGCTGTATCCGCAGGTTCATGTGCAGCCGACCATGCGGCCAGCTCCCGTGCGCGAGCACGGATCGCGGGGTCGTCGAGGGCGCGCTCCACCGCGAGGCGCAGAGGCCGGGGGGCGATGAAACGGGTGGGGAGGCGCACTCCGGCGCCGGCCCAGTCGAGGCGGGCGGCGTTCTCGTTCATGTCGCCGAGAACGGGGCAGGCGACGACGGCGCAGCCGCTGGAGAGCGCACGGGCGAGGGTGCCGTGGCCGGCGTGGCATACGACGACCTCGCAGCGGGGCATGGTGCGGGCGTAGGAGAGCCACTCCACGACGCGCGCGTTGGCGGGGACCGGCAGCGGCGCCGGTGGGAGACGGCGGTTCCAGGTGGCGAGCACGCGCACCGGCGCGTCGGCCAGACCTCGCAGCGCGGCGCGCAGCAGGCGGTGCTCGGGGTCCTGGGCGGTCGAGGGGGCGATCAGGACCAGGGGATCGTCGCCGGGCGGGAGCTCGACGTCCGCGGTCGGGGGCTCCCACATCAGCGGGCCGACCACGTGGGTATTCGGACCCCACCCGCTCCCCAATCCGCCCCACGCACGGGGATACTCCAGCTGAGGGAAGGTCCCCACGAGCGCGAGCTCGCGGCTGGTGCCGCCGTGGACGTGGGCCAGCGGCCCGAGACCCAGGCGCTCACGGACGGAGTTCAGATCCCGCCGGCCGTGCTCCAGGCCGTTCTCGACGGGGCGCGTGGCGCGCCGCCAGAACGCGCGGCCGAGCGCCGTGCGCGGCAGGCGGGCGCCGATCGAGTAGATC
>JBIOEY010000205.1:0-2331 GCA_044446505.1 Solirubrobacterales bacterium | reverse complement strand
GAGTACGACCCGCAGCCGCCCTTCGACGCCGGCTCGCCCAGCAAGGCTCCGGCCGAGGTCGTGCAGGCACTCCGCTCGCGCTCGCGCTTCTCCTGACAGCTGTCCCTCGCGGGCCGTCCGGCGGCGGCACCGGGCGCGGCCAACCCGCCCGCTAACCTCCGAGCTTTGATGGCGGAGCATCGCTATGACCCACACGAGATAGAGCCCCGCTGGCAGTCGGTGTGGGCCCGCGAGCGCACGTGGGAGGTCTCCAATGAGGATGGCCCGGACGGGCCGGGAGACTCGCGCGGCTTCGCCAAGGACGCCGGGCTTCGCTCCTATGTGCTCGAGATGCTCCCCTACCCGAGCGGGGAGCCGCACATCGGGCACCTGAAGGTGTACTCGGTGGGGGACGCGATCGCGCACTTCCACCGGCGCCTGGGCCGCCGCGTGCTGCACCCGATGGGCTACGACGCGTTCGGGCTGCCGGCGGAGAACCACGCGATCAAGACGGGGGTGAACCCGCGCGACTCGACGGCTGCCTCGATCGCCTCCTTCCAGCGGCAGTTCCGCTCGTGGGGGATCTCGATCGACTGGTCGCGCGAGTTCGCCACGCACGAACCGCGCTACTACCGCTGGACGCAGTGGATCTTCCTGCAGCTGCTGCACGCCGGCCTCGCGTACCGCAAGGAGGCGGCGGTCAAGTGGTGCCCCAACGACCAGACGGTGCTCGCGAACGAGCAGGTGGTGGACGGCCGCTGCGAGCGCTGCGGCGCGGAGGTCGAACTGCGCCAGCTGGAGCAGTGGTTTTTGCGCATCACCGACTACGCGGAGCGACTGCTGAACGACCTTGAGGGGATCGAGTGGCCGGAGCACGTGAAGACGATGCAGCGCAACTGGATCGGGCGCTCGGAGGGCGCGGAGGTGACGTTCCGCTGCGAGGACTTGGATCCCGCCCGGGCGGGTGGGACCCCGATCGACTACCCCGTGTTCACGACCCGCCCGGACACGCTGTTCGGCGCGACATTCTTCGTGATGGCCCCGGAGCACCCGGACGTGCTGCGCCTCGCGGAGGGCACCGAGCACGAGCGGGCGGTGCGGGAGTACGTCAACCACGTGCTCACGGAGTCGGGCGTGGAGCGCGGCGACGTGGAGCGCCCGAAGACGGGGGTTGCGCTGGGGCGCACCGTGACGAACCCGGTGAACGGTGAGCAGATCCCGATGTACGTGGCGGACTACGTGCTGATGGAGTACGGCACGGGGGCGATCATGGCGGTGCCGGGGCACGACGAGCGCGACCACGCGTTCGCGCGCGCCCACGGCCTTGAGGTCCGTCGCGTGATCGCAGGTGCCTCCGAGCCGGCCCCCGCGGACTTCACGGAGGGTGGCGCCGGCGAGAGCTGGGCGCTCAGCGAGCGGAGCCTGCCCTACGGCGGCGACGGCCCGCTGATGAGCTCCGACCCGCGCTTCGACGGGATGAACAACCGCGAGGCGCTCGCGGCGATCGTGCAGTGGCTGGACCGCGAGGGCAAGGGCCACGCCTCGGTCAACTACCGCCTGCGCGACTGGCTGGTCTCGCGTCAGCGCTACTGGGGCTGCCCGATCCCGGTCATCTACTGCGAGCAGTGCGGGATGGTGCCGGTGCCGGAGGATCGGCTCCCGGTGGTGCTGCCCGAGATCGAGGACTACGCCCCGCGCGGGCGCTCCCCGCTGGCCGCCGCGGAGGAGTTCCTCGCCACCGAGTGCCCCGCGTGCGAGGGCCCCGCGCGGAGGGAGACGGACACGATGGACACGTTCGTGGACTCCTCGTGGTACTTCCTGCGCTACTGCGACGCCGCCAACGACGAGGCCGCGTGGAACCCGGCGGTGCTGCGCAGGTGGATGCCGGTGGACCAGTACATCGGTGGGGTGGAGCACGCGATCCTGCACCTGATGTACGCGCGCTTCTTCACCAAGGCGCTCGCGGACCTCGGCCACCTCGACTTCCAGGAGCCCTTCCAGGCGCTGTTCACGCAGGGGATGGTCACGAAGGACGGCGCGAAGATGAGCAAGTCCCGCGGCAACGTCGTCTCGCCCGCGTCGATCGTGGAGCGCTACGGCGCGGACACCGCGCGCTGTTACATCCTGTTCATCGCGCCCCCCGACCAGGACGCGGACTGGTCCGACGACGGCGTGGAGGGCGTGCACCGCTTCCTCGGCCGGCTCTGGCGGCTGGCGGGCGAAGTCGCTGCAAAAGGGGGGTCCCCGCCACATGTGGCGGGGCCGGCAGGGTAGCCTTCGAACAAGCCCCCGGCCGAACAAGAGGAGGACCGCCGGGGGGGGCGCCCGGCCGCCCCAACAAAAAAAAAGTAG
>JBIOEY010000204.1:0-2393 GCA_044446505.1 Solirubrobacterales bacterium | reverse complement strand
GTCCCGGGAGTCCTCGCGGGGCACGACCGGCGCGGGCAGCGGAGCGCCCGAACCACCGCCCAGTACGCGCACGGCGCTGATGAGCCGCTCGGCGACCTGCACCCGCAGGCCCTCCACCAGCGCCGCCTCGCGCGCCCGTGTGCCCGTGAGCACGAGCGCACGTAGGCCTTCCTCGTGCGCGGCCTGGGCGATCGCGAGCGTGCCGTGGCAGGGGCGCACCTCGCCGTCGAGGGAGAGCTCGCCGAACAGCGCGTGGCTCTCCAGCCGCTCGCGCGGGAGCTGCCCGGAGGCGGCGAGGATCGCACAGGCGAGCGCGAGGTCGAGGCCGGGCCCGACCTTGGGAACGTCGCCGGGGGCGAGGTTCGCGGTGATGCGCTGCTCGGGGAACTCGTAGCCTGAGTTGAGGATCGCCGCGCGCACGCGGTCGCGCGCCTCGCGCACGGCGACGTCGGCGAGGCCGACGATCGTGAACGCGGGGAGCCCCGGGCGGATGTCCACCTCCACGGCCACCGGCCGCGCCTGAAGCCCCTCGATCGTGAACGTGCGTGCCCGCGCAAGCATCTGGTCTCCTTGGTGTCGGCGTGTTGGTCGGAGTCGCCATCAGACGACTGTCCGCACCGTAGGGCGCGCTTGAGACGGCACGCTCGCTTGGCCGCTTTGCGCAACAGTTTCTGTTGCGCTAGGATCGACGCATGCCTGTGAGCACCGCCGAGAAGGTCGTGGCGCTGAGTCGGGACTTCCACTCCCAGCGCCGGCTCGCGGAGCTGATGGGGGTGAGTCCCGCGCAGGTCACGCGCTGGCGCCGGGGACAGGGGATCGACGAGGCGAACGCCCAGCGGGTGGATCTGTTGGAGCTCGTCATGTCGAGCCTGCTCCGGCTGCACTCGCCCGAGACGGCGGAGCGGTGGCTGCACGGTCTCAACCCACATCTCGGCGACCGCAGGCCGATCGATCTCGTGCGCGCGGGGCGCTCCCGCGAGCTGCTCGATGCGATCGCCCAGGAGCGCGCGGGCAGCTTTGCGTGATCGTCGCGCGGGCGCGGGCGCGGGCGCGGGCGCAGCTCCGCGGACGGCGTGGGGTGCCCTGTGAGGCGTGCACGGGTGGGTGCGCGTGACCCTCTGGCGGCTGGTGCCGTGGCGGGCGCAGGCCGCACCGCGGGAGCCCGGCGGAGCGCTGTGGTTCCCGCGCGCACTGCAGGGCCTCGGACGTCACGACAACCCGGATCGCTACGGCTGCCTCTACGCCTCGGAGGCGGCGGCATCGGCGGTGGCGGAGGCGCTTGCGCCGTTCCGTGGCACCGCGGTGCTCGCGCCGGAGATGCTGGTGCGCGCGGACCTGCCGCTGGCTCTGGCCCGACTGGATCTCGACGACCCCGGTCGCCTCGTGGACCTCGACGACCCCCGCGTCCTCTCCACACGGGGACTGCGCCCGTCGGGAGTCGCCACGCGCGCACGGGCGCTCACGCAGGGATATGCGGCACGCGTGTTCGATGAGCTACCCCAGGCGGTGGGTCTGCGCTGGTGGTCGACGCTCGAGGCGAGCCTCATCAACCTCACGCTCTACGATCGCGCCGCACCCCACCTGAGCGTGGTGGACATCAAGGGGCTCACGGTCGGGCACGCCGCGGTGGTGGAGGCAGCGGAGATGCTGGGGCTCGCCGCGGAACGCCGGTCGTAAGAACTTCCGTATGGGGGCACTGCTGCGAGCGGCGCCGCACGACGTAGGGCTTCAGGTTGGGGCGCGTCGTTCCTACAACCCGTCGGGGTGCCGCACGACCCAGGGCTTCAGGTCGGGGCGCGTCGTTCCTACAACCCGTCAGGGTGCCGCACGACGTACCCGCCGGTGGAGGCCATGGAGTCCGACCAGCGGTTGCCGGACTCGGCGAGGGCGACGGTGTCGTAGCGGCGGCCGTCGATCGTCATCCAGGCGTGTTCGGCGTTGGCGTAGATCGTGATGTAGCGGCCGGGGCCGGGTTCGCCGTAGGACTCCAGGGCGGAGGAGTCCTCGGGGGAGCTGAGCAGGCCGCCGCCGTGCAGCGCGTAGGAGACCGAGCCGGAGCAGTCGTAGCCGCTGGAGATGAAGGAGCCGTGGCCGCCGCCGTAGATGTAGGGGCGGGTGGCGATTTCGTCGGCGGCGGCGATCACGCGCTGGACGACGCCTTCGCCGGTGGAGGAGGTGCTGCCCGCGGAGGAGCCCCCGCCGGCGGAGGAGCCGCCGCCCCCGGCGTGGGGGGGGTGGAGCTCGGGCTGCCCGGGGAGGCCGACGGCTTCCCAGGTGGAGGGGCCGACGACACCGTCGACTTCGAGGCCGTGGGCGGCCTGGTAGTGGCGCACGGCGGCCTCGGTCTGGGGTCCGAATTCGCCGTCGGCGGGTACGTTGAGGGCTTCCTGGAG
>JBIOEY010000203.1:0-2466 GCA_044446505.1 Solirubrobacterales bacterium | reverse complement strand
GGCGCGCGCGGCCCGCACGGGGGCCGGGATGGCGGGGGGGTTTTCGTCGTGGAGGTCGATTCGCCCGTGGCGGTGGTCTGCGGGTGCAGCTGCGCGCACGTTTCCAGGGCGAGCTCGTGCAGCTTGGCGATACCTTCGTGCAGCCTCCCGCGCAGGCCGGCATCGATCGCGGGAATGTGCTGATAGTCGCGTTCGGTTGTGAGGATCGCGGTTTCGGTCGCGGTGCACTTGCCGTTGCCTTCTCGCGCGGCTCGTTCGACCGCCTGGAAGTCGCTCAGCAGAGGACCGGCGCTCTGTGCGGGGATCAGGCCGGCGCCGGAGCTCCCGCAGGAGACGAGCACCGCGGCGAGCACCCCGAGCAGGCCGGCGCAGAGGAGGCGAAGCGGGCGGTGCATCCTCACTGACCGTACTCCAGCCGCTCGGCAAGCGAGTCGGGTAGGCGCGCGGCGCGGATCGCGCCGGCGGCGCCCGCGATGTCGTAGGGGGTGCGCCGGTAGGAGGCGGTCCACCGCTCGAGGTCGAGCAGCATCCATGCCGCGCGGGGGTCGCCGTCGCGAGGCTGGCCGACGCTGCCGGGGTTCAGAAGCCACTCGCCCTGCGCGAGATCGAGCTCGACCCCCTCGCGGCACGGCCCCCCGCTCGCGAGCTCCCCTTCGGGACGGACGAAGTAGAGCGCGACGTGCGAGTGGCCGATCAGGCAGACGCGCTCGCGCTGGCGGTCGAGGCAGAGCTCAGCGAGGAGGGTGGAGAGCACGTACTCCCACACGGGGTCGCGGGGGCTCGCGTGGTAGAGCCCCACCGATCCCTCCTGTCCTTGAGGGCGTAGGCCGGAGAGGAAGGAGACGCTGGCGGGGCTGATCACCTCCTGGGTCCACTGCACGGCGAGGCCGGCGCCGCGGGAGAAATCCTTCAGGGGCAGCTCCCCGAGCACGGCGAGGTCGTGGTTGCCGGCGAGGCACACCGCGGCGTGCTCGCGGGCGAGCTCCACGCAGGCATCGGGGTCGCCCCCGTAGCCCACGAGGTCGCCGAGGCACCACAGCTCGGTGGCGTCGCTCGCGGCGACGGCCTCGAGCACCGCTTCGAAGGCGTGGCGGTTGCCGTGGATGTCGGAAACGATTGCGACCTTCATCGTTGCAGGGTAGGAGCACCGCGCATCGGAGGCGGTTCCGCGCCGCGGCGGTCTGCGCTGGCCGATCTTCGATCGGTCACGATGCTCGACGTGCGGGTGGGTGGGCTCGCCATCATCTGCGCTCGTGTGCTGGCCGATCTTCGATCGGTCATCCCATCCACGGCCCCCACCGCCAATCGCAACCTACGATGGCGTGGACGCTAGGCCTCCTCGCTGCCGCCGTACTCGGGCAGGTTCTTGATGCCCTCGCGGGTGCGCCACTTGGAGTAGTTGTCCTCCATCGCGTCGATCAGCTCGCGCATGAAGCGCGGGGAGAGGTTCACGCGGGTGACGACCACGCCGGGGACCTCTTCGGCCTCGACCTCGTGGTCCACGCGCGCGAAGGTCACCGTGAACTCGTAGTCGGAGTGGCTGACGTTGGCGAAGTTGGCGTATACGCCCCCCATGATCTCGGGGGAGAGGTGGATGTTTATGTGGCGCTCTGCGCCTGGGTCGTCGTCGTTCACCCGGCTAGTATCGCAACCTGTGCGGGTAAGGGTCCGCCGACCACCTCAACCCACCATCTACCTTGCCACGAACCCTGACCGTAGTCGGCGAGGCGCGCGTGCGGCCTCCGTTCGAGGACGACGTGGCCCACTACCGCAAACTGCTTTCCCGCTATGTGCGCCTGGAGCTGGTGGCGGTGCGCGAGGCGGAGGCGGTCGCGCGGCGGGTCCCACGGGGAGCGTTCGTCTCGCTGCTGGCGGCGGAGGGGAGGGGGTACGACAGCATCGCCTTCAGCGCGTTCCTGGAGGAGCGCCGGCAAGAGGGGACGGACGTGGCGTTCGTGATCGGGGGCCCGTTCGGCGCGCCGCCGCTGGAGCGGGTGGACCACCGCCTGTCGCTGGGCGCGATCACGCTTCCGCATCAGCTCGCATGGGTGGTCCTGCTCGAGCAGCTCTACCGGGCACATAAGATTCTGGCGGGCGAGCCCTACCACTACTGAGGGCCACCGGCCCGACCACTCGGTCCCGCCATCTATTCTGGCGTGACCCTGAGATGATCGACCTCCGCGCAAACCCATCGTGAACGTGCCCCCGACGCCGCTGGATGGCCTGCGCGAGGCGGTGCTCGCGGCGGCGGCGCGAATCTCGGGCTCCCCCGAGGGGCCGCAGGGCATCACGCTCGAGCGCCCCCCGCGGGTGGACTTCGGGGACTACTCGACGAACGCGGCGCTGCTGCTGGCCCCGGCGCTGGGAGCTCCGCCGCGCGAGGTGGCGGAGCGGTTGGGAGCGGAGGTGGGGGAGCTGCTGGGCGGGGACCTGGAGCGCGTCGAGGTGGCGGGGCCGGGCTTCGTG
>JBIOEY010000202.1:0-2532 GCA_044446505.1 Solirubrobacterales bacterium | reverse complement strand
GGGTCAGGGTGCTCCTCGATCGCGATCTCCCGCTCGCGGATGGTGACGGCGCGCATCGGACGCGAAGCCTACTCGGGGGTGCGCTCTAGAAGGGCAACACAGTCGACATGGTGTGTCTGCGGGAACATGTCCACCGGCCGCACGCGGCGCAGGGTCCAGCCGGCCTCGACGAGCTGGGCGGCGTTGGGGGCGAGGGTGGTGGGGTTGCAGGAGATGTACACGATCCGCTTCGGGCCGCACTCGATGATGCGGCGCACCACTTTCTGGGAGAGGCCCGCGCGGGGGGGGTCGATGACGAGGACGTCGGGGCGTCCCGCGCGCGCGAGCAGCTCGGGGAGCGCGAGGCGGGCGTCGCCCGCGAAGAAGTGGGCGTTCGCGATCTCGTTGCGCCGCGCGGCGGCGATCGCGTCGGCGACGGCCTGCTCGACGAGCTCGATCCCCCACACCTCCCCCGCGCGGGGGGCCAGCGCGAGCGCGATCGTGCCGATCCCGCAGTAGAGGTCGTACACCCGCTCCCACCCCTCCAGCGCCGCGAACTCCGCGGCGATCCCGTAGAGCACCTCCGCCATCTCGGTGTTCGTCTGGAAGAACGCCTCGGGGGAGATCCGCAGGTCGAGCTCTCCGAGGCGCTCCGGCAGCTCCGCGTCCCCCCACACGAGCTCCGTCTCCCCCCCCGCGGTCGTCTCCGCGAGTTGGCGCGAGCGCGTCCACAGCACCCCCGAGAGTCGCTCCCCGAGCTCCGCGGCGAGCGCCGCCGCGAGCGAGGGGGCGTCGAGCTCGCCCTCGGTGGTCACGATCCGCACCTGCAGCCTCCCCGTGCCCCGTCCCTCGCGCACCACAAGGTTGCGCAGCAGCGCCCGCCCGTCCGGGCCCGGCGCGGTCCGGTCCTCGCCCGGGGCGGGCCGCGCGAGCGAGGATGCGGTCCTGTCGGCGTCGGGGCCTTCCGGTGGGGCCTCCCCACCTCGCCGCTCGGCCGCGCGCCCATCGCCGAGGCCGCCCCCCTCCTCGCCGCCGCGGCTCCACGCGTGCAGGCCCTGCTCGCGGCACCACTGCATGGCGACGCGCCGCGCGCGGTTGCCCTGCTCGGAGGCGAGCAGGCAGTCCTCGATCGGGAGCACCATGTTCCAGCCCGCGGGGGCGTGGAAGCCGCAGACGAGCTCCCCCGTGTGGAGGTCGTGGCCGAAGGAGTACTCGAGCTTGTTGCGGTAGCGCCACGGTTCCAGGGCGGGCACGATCTGCTCGACCTCGAAGCCCTCGAAGCCGCCGAGCCGCCGCAGCGCGTCCTGCGCCTGCCCCTGCTTGATCTCTAACTGGCGCTCGTAGGGGAGGACCTGCCACGGGACCCCCGGGTGGTCGGCGAGCGGGGGGATCCGCTCGGGGCTCGGCTTCAGCACCTCCAGCGTACGGGCGTGGGCGTAGCTGCGCTTGCGCTTGTACACCACCGCGCGCACGCGATCCCCCGGGACGGCGCCGGCGACGAACACGACGTAGCCGTGCTCGCCCAAACGCGCCACGCCCTCCCCTCCGTAGGCGAGCGAGTCGACGGTCAGCTCGAGCTCCTGGCCGCGCTCGGGCCGCTCACTCATGCTCGGCGCCCGCCACCAGCAACTCCAGCAGCGCCTTCTGCGCGTGGCGGCGGTTCTCAGCCTGCTCCCAGATGCGCTGGCGGGGGCCGTACATCACCTCGGGCGCGATCTCCTCGCCGGGGTGCGCGGGCAGGTCGTGCATCGCGAACGCCCCCGGCGCCGCCGCGTCGAGCAGCGCATCGTCGACGCGATAGTCCGCCAGCGCCTCGCGGCGCTCGCGCGCGGTGGCCTCGTCGCCCATGCTCACCCACACGTCCGTGTACACCGCGCGCGCCCCCCGCACCGCCTCGTAGGGGTCGGAGTGCAGCGTCAGGCGCCCGCTGGCCCCGGCGGGCAGGGGGAGGTCGGGCTCCAGCGCGTAGCCCGCGGGGGAGGCCACCGCGACGTGCATCCCCGCGAGCGTCCCGAGCACCGCGAGCGAGCGGGCGACGTTGTTGCCGTCGCCCACATACGCCAGACGCAGCCCCTCCAGCGCACCGCACGCCTCGCGCAGCGTGAGCAGGTCGGCGAGCGCCTGGCATGGGTGGTGGCGGGCGCTGAGCATGTTGACGATCGGCACCGCGCTGTGCGCGGCGAGCTCCTCGAGCGCCTCGTCCGGCCCGGTGCGCAGCCCCACCGCCGCCACGTGTCGGGAGAGCACCAGCGCCGTATCCCGCGGCGTCTCGCCGCGCGAGAGCTGCAGCTCGTCGCTGCGCAGCACCACCGCGTGGCCCCCCAGCTCGTGGATACCCACCTCGAACGACACGCGGGTGCGCGTGGAGGGCTTCTCGAAGATCAGCGCCACGCTGCGCCCCGCGAGGGCGCGCGAGGAGAACGGCGCGGCCTTCAGCGCCGCCGCCCGCGCGAGCAGCCCGTCGAGCTCCGCGGCGCTCAGCTCGGCCCCGGTGAGGTAGTGGCGTGGAGACACCCGCGGGAGGGGATCGCCCAGCGCGGGGGCACCGTCGGG
>JBIOEY010000201.1:0-2646 GCA_044446505.1 Solirubrobacterales bacterium | reverse complement strand
GGAGAGGACGGCGAGGGTGGGGAAGGGGGTCGCATTTTCCTCACCGCCTACGCGGCCCCGCGGATGATCGTCTCGTGGGTGCTGGGGCTCGGTGAGCACGCTCGCCTGCTGGGCCCCCCGGAGCTGGCGGCGGAGCTCGCGACGCGCCTGGAGCTGCTGGAGCGCCGGCACACGGAGAGCCCGCTCGAGACGGACGGCGGCGAGCATGCGGAGAGCGACGCCCGGGTGGCGGCGCAGACGCGGGTCGCGAAGACGCGCCGGCGGCGGAGCGCGGTGCGCGAGGGGGAGGATGCACCTCCCGAGGAGCGCCGCGTGGAGGCGGCGATCAGGCCGGAGCGCTTCGCGCGGCTGGTGACGCTCGCGGGCATCCTGATCCACGCGGGCCGCGCGGAGGAGCGACTGGCGGTGGCGGAGCTGTGCGAGCGGCTGCAGCTCAGCGAGGAGGAGCTGCGCGAGGACATCGACGTGCTGAACGTCGTGAACTTCGGCGGGGGCTCGTATGTGCTGTACGCGGAGATCCTCGACACCGAGGAGGGCGAGGTCATCGAGGTCGACCCCGAGCCCTACAGCGACAACTTCGACCGCCCCGCGCGCCTGCTGCCGGTGGAGGCGAAGGCGTTGATCGCCGCGATCGACCTGCTCGGCGAGCACGTCCCCGAGGGCTCGCTCGCCTCGGCGCGCGAGAAGATCGTGGCGGCGCTGGGGACCGATCCGATGGACCAGGGCCTGCAGGTGGCGCACGCCCGCAGCGACGACACCGACGTCGCCCGCCGGATCTCGCGCGCGATCACCGAGCACCGGCTGGTGGAGCTCGACTACTACAAGGAGAACGAGGACGAGTTCTCCCAGCGGCGGGTCGAGCCCTACGCGCTGGTCAACGGCCGCGAGGGCTGGTACGTGGCGTCGTTCGATCCGGAGCGGGACGACATGCGCCACTTCCGGCTGGATCGCATCAGGCGGGCGGAGATCGCGGAGGAGCACTTCGAGCCCCGCCCGGAGGTGGACCCGGCGGCGGAAGTGGAGGGCTGGATGCGCACGGGGGAGGTGCAGGCCTCGCGCACCGCGCGCGTGTGGGTCTCCCCCGAGCGGGCCCGCTGGGCGCGGGAGGCCCGCCGCGTGATCGAGGAGCGCGCGGACGGCTCGGTGGTGGTGGAGCTGAGCTTCGCGGGCGTGCAGTGGCTGGTGCGGGAGGTCCTCAAGGAAGCGGGCGACGCGGCGGTGCTCGAGCCCGAGGACGCCCGCGAGGCGGTGCTCGCCGCGGTCACGCACCTGCGCGCGGTCCCCGCTGGCGTGAGCTGAGCCTTGTCCGCTAGCCTGCCCGTCGAAGATGAGCCGGCGCGAGCAGATCAGGATGGATGGCGGAGAAGCCGCAGCCTTCCTCGCGCAGGAGCGCACGGTGGTGTGCGCGACGCTCGGGCCGCGCGGCTGGCCGCACCTGATGCCGCTGTGGTACGTGCTGCGCGAGCGCTCCGACGGCCCGAGCGGGCCGCAGCTGTGGTCGTGGACGTATGCCGCCTCGCAGAAGGTGCGCAACCTGGAGCGCGACCCGCGCGCGACGCTTGAGGTGGAGACAGGGGAGCTTTACCAGGATCTGCGGGGGGTGATGCTGGAGTGCGAGGTCGCGATCCACCGGGATCCGGAGATCGTGAAAGCGCTGGGACACGATATCTTCGCCCGCTACGCAGCCCCCCGCGGGGAGCCCCCGGCGACGGAGCTGCCGGCGGAGGTGGGCGCGGTGGTCGACGAACAGGCCGCCAAGCGGGTGGCGCTGCAGTTCATCGAGCGCGACCGCGTTACATGGGATCACCGCAAGCTCGGCGGGGTCTACTAGCGTTCACTGATCCGATGGAGCAACTAAAGGGACTCATCCTCTCCGGCGGCAAGGGCACGCGCCTGCGCCCGATCACGCACACGAGCGCGAAGCAGCTGGTGCCGGTGGCGAACAAGCCGGTGCTGTTCTACGGGATCGAGGCGATGGCGCAGGCGGGGATCGAGGAGGTGGGGATCATCATCGCGCCGGAGACGGGTGCGGAGATCGAAGCGGCGGCGGGGGACGGCTCGCGCTTCGGGGTGCGGATCACGTATGTGGTGCAGGACGAGCCGGCGGGCCTCGCGCACGCGGTGCTGACCGCGGAGGGGTTCCTGGGGGGGAGCCCGTTCGTGATGTACCTCGGGGACAACCTCCTGCAGGGGGGAATCTCGGATCTGGTGGCGGCCTTCCGGGAGCACGGACCGGAGGCGTTGATCCTGCTGACGCCGGTGGCGGACCCGGAGAACTACGGGGTGGCGGAGCTGGCGCCGGCAAGTGACGATCGTGCCCCCCACGAGGCGACGGGGAGGGTGGTGCGGCTGGTGGAGAAGCCGGCGCAGCCCGCGACCGATCTGGCGCTGGTGGGGGTGTACATGTTCACGGCGCGGATCCACGAGGCGGCGCGAGCGATCGAGCCCTCGGCGCGGGGGGAGCTGGAGATCACGGACGCGATCCAACACCTGGTGGACGCGGGGCTGCGCGTGGAGCCGCACATCGTGCGGGGCTGGTGGAAGGACACGGGGCGCCTGGAGGACATGCTGGAGGCGAACCAGCTGATCCTCGACAACATCGTGCGCCGGGTGGAGGGCGAGTTGATCGACTCGCAGGTGGAGGGG
>JBIOEY010000200.1:0-2832 GCA_044446505.1 Solirubrobacterales bacterium | reverse complement strand
GCCGGGGGCGGTGCCCGATGCCGCCGTCCTCTTCGGGGGCTGCCTCGGGCCCCTGGCGGACCGCCCAGCGCACGATCAAGAACAGCGCGACGATCGGGATCTTCAAGATCACCATCAGCCAGATGAAGGTCCATGCATCCACTCCACATCCGATGCTACTACTGATCTCGGGCTGTGGGCAAGTACGGATTCCCGGCCCGTCCAGAGAGACCGCTCAGTCGCCGGGCCGCGGCCGATTCGCCGGCTGACCGCCCACGCAGGTGGGGAGGCGCTCCGGCGCTCAATCCCCGTGCGGCACGGGGGCGGCGGAGAACTGGGTGAACTCGCGCAGCTGGCGCACGCGCGCGACGATCTCGGCCCCGGCGAGGCTCTCGATGCGCTGGGTGCCGAACTCTTCGACGTTGAAGGAGGCGAGCGCGGTGCCGTGGGCCATCGCCTGGCGCAGCAGCTCGTCGGAGATCTCCTCGTCGATGTGGGCGGCGATGTACCCGACGAAGCCCCCGGCGAAGGTGTCGCCCGCGCCGGTGGGGTCAAGGACGGACTCCAGCGGGAAGGCGGGCAGCGAGAAGAAGCCCTCGGCGGTGACGAGCGCGGCCCCGTACTCGCCCTGCTTGGCGACGATCACCCGTGGGTGGGGTGGGTTCCAGTCAAGGATCTCGCGCGCGGCGGCGTAGAGGCTGGCCTTGCCGGTGAGCTGGCGCAGCTCGGAGTCGTTGAGGATCAGGCAGTCGCATTCGCCGATCGCCTTCACGAGCGACTCGCGCGCGGCTTCGATCCAGAGGTTCATCGAGTCGAGCGCCACGAACCGCGCCTGGGGGAGCTGGGCGCGCACATCGCGCTGCAGGTCGGGCTGGATGTTTGCGAGGAACAGCACCTCGCTGGAGCGCGAGCCCTCGGAGAGCTTGGGCTGGAAGCCCTCGAACACGCCGAGCTGCGTGTCGAGTGTCTCGCGCGAGTTGAGGTCCCAGCCGTACTTGCCGCGCCAGAAGAAGGTCTTGCCGCCGGGGATGCGCTCGACGTCGGAGATGTCCACGCCGCGGTTGCGCAGCACGTCGAGCTCGGTCTCGCCGAAATCCTCCCCGACGGGCCCCACGACGCGCACCTCCTCGAAGAAGGAGGCGGCGAGCGCGAAGTGGACGGCGGCGCCGCCGAGCATCCGCTGGCGCTCGCCGAAGGGGGTGGAGACGCTGTCATAGGCGATCGACCCGACGACGGTGATGGGCATGGATTGAGACCCTATAGCCTCCCGCCCGTGCGCGCGATTCAGATGACTGAGTTCGGCGGCCCGGAGGTGCTGAAGCTCGTTGATCTTCCCCGCCCGCAGGCGGGCCCGGGGGAGGTCCTGATCCGGGTGACGCGCGCGGGGGTGAACTTCGCGGACACGCACACGCGCACGAACTCCTACGTGCGCAAGGCCACGCTGCCGCTGGTGCCGGGCGGGGAGGTGGCGGGCGTGCGGGAGGACACGGGGGAGCGCGTGATCGCGCTGACGGGCACGGGGGGCTACGCGGAGTACGCGACGGCGCCCGCGGAGCACGTGTTCGCGATCCCGGAGGGGGTGGACGAGGGGACGGCGCTGGCGCTGCTCGTGCAGGGGACCACGGCGTGGCACCTCTACCGCACGGCGGCGCGGGTGGCGCGGGGGGAGAGCGTGGTGGTCCACGCGGCCGCGGGGGGCGTGGGCTCGCTGGCGGTGCAGTTGGGGAATCTATTTGGAGCCCACCCGGTGATCGCCACGGCGTCGAGCGAGGAGAAGCGAGCGCTCGCGCTGGAGCTGGGGGCGGACGCGGCGATCGACCCGGCGCCGGAGGGCCTCACGGAGCGGCTGCTGGAGGCGAACGGGGGGCGCCCGGTGGACGTGGTGTTCGAGATGGCGGGGGGCGAGGTGTTCGACGCCTCGTACGCGGCGCTGGCCCCGTTCGGGCGGCTGGTGGTGTGCGGGATCGCCTCGCAGCAGCCCAACCAGGTCTCGAGCGGCTCGCTGCTGCGCCACTCGCGGGCGGTGGTGGGCTTCTACATCTTCCACTGCCTCGAGCGCCCGGGGATGTTCGCGGAAGCCCTGGAGGACCTGCTCGCGCGCGTCGAATCGAATCCCGCCCACCCGGAGCTGAGGGTGGTGGTGGGACACACGTACCCTCTCGGGGAGGCCCCCCGGGCACACGTGGATCTGCGCGAGCGGCGCACCACGGGCAAGCTGCTGCTGGACCCCACGGTCTGAGCGATCGCATGAATCCACGGGCTGAGCGTGTGCGCTCTCCAGGCTCCCTTCGCACTCCCACGGCGCGCCCTGGGCGCCGGCGCCCGCGCCGGGGGGTCCCACCACGTAAGCTGCTCAGCGTCATGGCCAAGACATTCGCCGAGCTCGGGCTGACCGAGCGCACCCTGAAGGCGCTGCGCGAGGTGGGCTACGAGGCGCCGAGCCCGATCCAGGAGCAGGCGATCCCGTCGCTGCTGGAGGGGTGCGACGTGATCGGCCAAGCGCAGACGGGCACGGGCAAGACGGCGGCGTTTGGGCTGCCGATCATGGAGTACGTGGACCCGGAGGAGCCGGAGGTGCAGGCGCTGGTGCTGACCCCGACGCGCGAGCTGTGCATCCAGGTGACGCAGGCCCTGCGGGCGTACGGCCGGCGCAAGGGCGTGGATGTGGTGGCGGTGTTCGGGGGCGCGCCGATTCGCTCTCAGCAGGCCCAGTTGCGCGCCGGCGGCCACGTGGTCGTGGGAACGGTAGGGCGGGTCAAGGACCTGATCTCCCGCCACTCGCTGCTCCTGCACGGCTGCCGGTTCGTCGTGCTCGATGAGGCCGACGAGATGCTCGACCTCGGCTTCCTCGAG
>JBIOEY010000199.1:0-2893 GCA_044446505.1 Solirubrobacterales bacterium | reverse complement strand
GCGCCGGGGCGGCGCGCTTCGCGCTGGGGGAGCGCGTGATGGCGATCGTCGGCGGCGGGGGGCAGGCGGAGCTGGCGGTCGTCCACGAGCGTCAGCTGATGCCGGTTCCCGAGGGTCTGGGGTGGCCGGCGGCGGGGGGGCTGCCGGAGGTGTTCACGACCGCCCACGACGCGCTCTTCACCCAGGCGGGGCTGCGCCCCGGGGAGCACCTGCTCGTGCACGGCGGCGCCGGCGGGGTGGGCACCGCAGCGATCCAGCTGGCCCGCGCGAGCGGGGCGCGGGTGACGGCGACGGTGCGCCGCGAGGAGTCCCGCGCGCAGGTGGCGGCGCTCGGCGCGCGGGCGATCGCCCCGGAGGGCTTCGCCGAGCGGGGCCCCTTCGACGTGGTGCTCGAGCTCGTCGGCGCCCCCAACCTCCCGGAGAACCTGAACGCGCTCGCCACCGCGGGGCGGATCGTCGTGATCGGGGTCTCCGCGGGCGCGAAGTCCGAGCTGAACCTGCTCGCGCTGATGGGCAAGCGCGCGCGCATCCAAGGCTCCACCCTGCGCGCGCGGCCGCTGGAGGAGAAGGCGCTCGCCGCCCGCCTCCTGGAGCGCGAGACGCTCCCGCTGTTCGCCGACGGCACCCTCACCGTGCCGATCGCGGAGACGTTCCCGCTGCAGGAAGCCGCCGCCGCCTACGAGCGCTTCGCCGCGGGCGGCAAGCTGGGGAAGATCGTGCTCGTGATGGATTGAGACCCCGCCGCATGCGGCGGGGTCAGGGGCAGCGCATGCGCTGCCCCTGGTAGGCCCACATGTGGGCCTACCCGCACCCGCACATGTGCGGGTGCGTCGAGCGGTGCATGCACCGCTCGACCTGCCGGCGCATGCGCCGGCAGGCACAGCTCAATAGGGAGGCTGCGCCGCCCACCACACGCCGAGCGCCCTGAACGCCTCCCAGAACTCCCGCTTGGCGTCCTGCTCGTCGAGGGACTCGTCGATGTTGGGGACGTACAGCGCCTCGATCGTCGGGGTCAGGCGCTGGATCTCGCCGACCCGCGGCGCGAGCGGGGCGGCGAGGGGGATCTCGAGCTCGTTGAGCGTCGCCAGCGCCTCCGCGCCCATCACCACCACGATCTTCGGCTGCACGATCGCGATCTCCTCGACCACGCGCGCCACGCACTCGAGATCCGCCAGCGAGGAGTCCCCCAGGGGGCACTTCACGCACAGCGTCCCATACACCGCCAGCGGGTCGATCTGCAGGCGCTTGAGCGACTTCATCAGCGCGCCCCCCGCGCGGCCGTAGAACGCGACCCCCTCCTCGATCTCCGAGGGCATCGGGGCGTGCTTGAGCAGCATCACGTCCGCCTGCGGGTGGCCCGAGCCGAGCACCGGCATCAGGTTCCCCCGCGGGCAGTGCGGGCACGTCTGCAGCTCCCGCGTGAGGGTGTTCAGCTCGCGGATCGCCCGCTCCAGGTACTTCTCACGGATCTCGTCGTCGGTCGCGGGCATGGACGCCGTTGGTTTTGACGGCACCGCCGCTTGTCCTTGGCGCTGCACCGTGCCTTGCGAGGTGGCCGATGGCCAACGCTTCGCTGCGTCCTCGCTCGCTCGCGTACCAAGTACGCCACGCTCGCTGCGTTCTTGCTCAGCTCGACCCTCGACCACCTCGTCGCAATTCCCAGTCATGGTCGAGGATTGCCGCCGGTCGCCCGCCGCACCCTGCGCGCCGCGCGGGCGCGCCGCGCGGAGGGCGGGGTGGCCCTGGTCTCCAGGAACTTCAGCGCCTGCACGTACAACAGGCTCGAGGGGCGCGTCACGATCTCCGCGTCGCGCAGCGCCTGCAGGAACTCCTGCGGCCCCTCGAAGTCCCGCATCCGCACCCGCACCGAGCCCAGCCCCTGCGCCACGTGCGAGTCCGAGCCGGCCCCCGCCGCGATCCGGTACTTCGCGGCGAAGCGCGCCGCCTCCTCGTTGAACGCCCCGATCGCCACGCGCGGGTTGAAGACCTCGATCGCATCCACCTCCTCCAGCACCCCCAGGAGGTGCTCGTAGTCGGGGACCGCGTGCATCCGGTCGAACGGGTGCGGCACGTACACCACCCCCCCCTGGCGCTTGATCTCCGCGACCGTCTCCGCCAGCGTCAGCCCCCGCGGGATGCGCTCCTCGATGAACAGCCCGATCACCTCGCCCTGCGAGGCGGTCTTCACCTCCTCGCCCACCACCACCTTCACGGGCGGGTGGGGACCGAGGCTTTCCGCCAGCTCGCGCGCCTCCAGCGCCCCCGAGACCTCGTTGTGGTCGGTAACGGCGATCGCCCCCAACCCCTGCTCGCGCGCCGTCGCCAGCAGCACCTCCACCGGGGTCGCGCAGTCGTGCGAGTGGTCCGTGTGCATGTGCAGGTCCACGTCGATCAGCGCGCGCCGCGCGAGGCGCCTGCGCAGCGCCGGGTCGCCCTCCGCGTCGCGCCGGCGCGACGCCAGCTCCGCGTAGAGCGCCTCCAGCTCGTCGGTCGTTTCGCTCCACGTGCGTCTCGCGTCGGCGGGCGCGCCGGTTGCGCCGCTGCCGGCGGCGGGCGCGGTGGGTGGGCCTGCATCGCTGCCGGCGGCGTCCTCCCCACCGGTCCCCGCGCTCCGGCCCTCCCCGGGCGCCACCAGCCGGTAGTCGGCGGGGAAGTGGCGGTCCATCAGCTGCGCGGTCTCCGCGAAGCTCGCGGTGCGCGCGTCGAGCCGGCCGAAGAACGTCGTCACGAAGCGCCGCCCCAGCAGCGTCGAGAGCAGCCGCTCGGTGGGGGCGTGGAAGGAGCCCACGTTGAGCGCGCGCGAGTGCCGCAGCGCCGCGTTCGCCGCGCTCGGGGCGAACGGCTCGTGGACGTGCACGAAGTCCAGCGCCACCGCCCCCAGCAGCTCCTCGAT
>JBIOEY010000198.1:0-2925 GCA_044446505.1 Solirubrobacterales bacterium | reverse complement strand
CTCCGCCCCCGCCTCGGCGGCCGCGCGCAGGCAGTCCAGCGCGTACCCCGGGTCGAGCGCGAAGCCGTCGAAGAAGTGCTCCGCGTCCAGCAGCGCCCGCTTGCCCTGCGCCACAAGGAACGCGATCGACTCGCCGATCATCGCCAGGTTCTCCTCGCGCGAGACGCGCAGCACCTTCTCCACGTGCAGCGGCGAGGCCTTCCCCACCAGCGTGCACACCGGCGCGAAGCACTCCGCCAGCACCCGCAGCCCGTCGTCCTGCGCCGCGGCTAGCCCGCGGCGGCGGGTCATCCCGAACGCCACGATCTCCGCGCTACCGAGGCTCTCGCGCTCGAGCAGCTCGAACAGCTCGCGCTCCTTCGGGTTCGAGGAGGGGAAGCCCGCCTCGATCAGCTGCACCCCCAGCTCGTCCAGCGCGTGCACCACGCGCAGCTTCTCCTCCGCCGTCAGGCTCAGCCCGCCGCCGCCCATGCCGTCGCGCAGGGTCGCGTCGTAGAGCTCGACTCCTGACATCTCTCAGCCGCTCGCGGCACTCTGGGAAGGCGCGGCGGGCACCGCAGAGCCGGCCGCCGCGCCGTGCGCGGGCGCCTCGGGCAAATCCGATCCCCGCCCACCCCCGAGCGCCGGGGCGCTCACCACGTCGAGCCACTCCCAGTAGCGCTCCGAGCGCCCGTGGACCGCGTCGTCGAACGCCGCCTGCAGCACGCGCGTCACCTCGCCCGGCTCGCCCGTCCCGATCCGGTGGTCGTCGATCTCGCGCACCGGCACCAGCTCCGCCGCGGTGCCCGAGAGGAACACCTCGTCCGCGAGGTACATCTCCGCGCGCGCCACGTTGCGCTCCACCACCGTGTAGCCGAGGTCCTGCGCGATCTGGATCACCGAGCGGCGCGTGATCCCGTCGAGGATCGAGTTGTGCTGGCCCGGTGTCGCGATCTCCCCGCCGCGCACCACGTACACGTTCTCGCCCGTCCCCTCGCACACGTGGCCATGGTCGTCCAGCAGGATCGCCTCCTCGTAACCCGCCTTCAGCGACTCCACCTTCGCGAGCACGCTGTTGAGGTACTGGCCCGAGGCCTTCGCGTGCGGGATCAGCGAGTCCGGGCTGATCCTTCTCCACGAGGAGACCTTCGCGCGCACGCCGTGGCGCATCCCCTCCTCGCCGAGGTACGCGCCCCACTCCCAGCACGCGATCGTCACATCCACCGGCGCCTCCAGCGGGTTCAGGCCCATCTGCCCGTAGCCGCGGTTGACGATCGGGCGGATGTAGCACGAGCTCAACCCGTTGCGCGCCACGAGCTCCAGCGTCGCCGCGCGCAGCTCCGCCACCGTGTAGGGGACCGGCATGTAGTAGAGCTCCGCCGAGCGCAGCAGCCGCTCGAGGTGATCGACGTTGCGGAACACCGCAGGGCCGAGCGTCGTCTCGTAGCAGCGCATGCTGTCGAACACGCCCGTCCCGTAGTGCAGGCCATGCGTCAGGACGTGGACCTTGGCATCCTCCCAGGCGACGAAATCTCCATTCATCCAGATGAGGTCGGTGGGTTCCAAGATCCTGCTCCTGTTCTGTTCGCTATCCAAAGAAGAGGGGCCCAGCTTGCCAGCCTAGCGGCTGACTGCGCCACCCTCTAGAGGTAGTAGAGCACCGCCCGCGTCGCGTCGGCCGTGTTGGCCGCGCCCCCCAGGTCGGGGGTGCGCACGCCGTCGTCGAGCGCACGTTCGACGGCTGATTCTACCTCCAGCGCCTGCTCCTCCAGGTCGAGGCTGTTGCGCAGCATCAGCGCCGCAGACAGGAACATCGCCATCGGGTTCGCGATCCCCTCCCCCGCGATGTCCGGCGCCGAGCCGTGCACCGGCTCGTACAGCCCCGGCGTGCGCGGCTCGCGGTCGCCGAGCGACGCGCTCGGGAGCATCCCGATTGAGCCCGTCAGCATCGCCGCCTCGTCGGAGAGGATGTCCCCGAACATGTTCTCCGTCAGCAGCACGTCGAAGTGGCGGGGGTTCGAGATCAGCTGCATCGCCGCGTTGTCCACCAGCATGTGCTCGAGCTCCACGTGCGGGTATTCGCGGTCCTGCACATCGCTCACCACCTCCCGCCACAGCCGCGAGGTTTCCAGCACGTTCGCCTTGTCCACGCTCGTCACCTTCGCGTGCGCCGCGTTGAACGCCGTGCGCGCCACCCGCTCGATCTCCTTCACGTTGTAGGTGCAGAGGTCGCTCGCCGCGGTCGCCGTGCGCGTCTTCTCGCCGAAGTAGATCCCCCCCGTCAGCTCCCGCACGACCAGCAGGTCGACGTCTTCGATCCGCTCGCGCCGCAGCGGCGAGGCGTCGTACAGCTGCGGCAGCGGGCGCACCGGGCGCACATTCGCGTACAGCCCCAGGCCCCTGCGCAACTCGAGCAGCCCCTGCTCCGGGCGCGGGGCGCCGGGGGTCGTGCTGTCCCACTTCGGCCCCCCCACCGCGCCCAGCAGCACCGCGTCCGCCCGCCGGCACGCCGCCAGCGTCTCCTCGGTGAGCGGGGCGCCGAACGCGTCGATCGAGGCACCCCCGATCGGCCGCTCGTCGAGCTCGAAGTCGCCGACCGCGTTCAGCACTTCACGCGTCGCCGCCATGATCTCCGGTCCGATCCCGTCACCGGGAAGGATCGCTATGCGCTTGCACACTGATATCGCCTCTCCATCCGAGGGGGTAGCGTATCCGGGCCGCGTCTCCCCGTCTGCCTTGAAAGCGCCCTTGCGTATGTTCACAGCGCGGTGGTATCCACTGCCACCCGCCCGTCGTGCTCCCGAGTCGCTTCGTAGGCCGCGATCCGCTGCTCCTCGCCGAGCGTCACCGCGATGTCGTCGAGGCCCCCGAGCAGCCGCCGGCGCGTCTCCGCGTCGATCTCGAACGCGACCGACACCAGCTCCGGTTGGTGGGGGTGGCGGGCGG
>JBIOEY010000197.1:0-2961 GCA_044446505.1 Solirubrobacterales bacterium | reverse complement strand
CGTAGCACAGCGCCAGCACCTCCGCCACCTCCGCCGCGCTCCCCGGGGCCACCACCAGCTCCGCGCGTCCGCGCAGCCCGCGGCTGCGCGTCGCGTCGTGGTCGTACGGCGAGAGCCGCTCGCCGCGCGCCCCTCCGTCCCGCCCATCTCCCGCGTGCAACGCCTGCACGTGCTCCGCGCCCACCACCCGCGCGAACTCGCCCCGCAGCAGCGTCGTATCCCCGAGCGCGCCGTACACGTTCTCAGCCTAGTGCGCTCCGCAGGGGGCGCGGGACGGGTACCGGCGCGGCGGGCTCCGCTGGGATCGCGCGCCGCGGGGGGAGCGGAGGGACGCCCTCCCACCACGGGCCGAGCCCGCCGAGCAGCCGCTCAAGCTGGCGGCGCATCAGGCGGTGCCCCGTGAACGGGTCCACCGCGGGGCGGCCCAGGGCGAAGCTCGCGCGGTCGTCGCACAGCGCCGTGTTGAGCGGCAGCTCCACGTCGGGCGGCTCGTCGCACGCGCTCAGGTACTCCGCGAGGGAGCCCTCCCGCACCAGCCGCAGGTCGCAGCCGAACACGCGCGCGAGCAGGCGCAGCTGCGAGAGGCGCCCGAGGATCGCGGGCCCCGCGGTGTTGTAGACGCCCTCGCACTCCTCCCCGACCAGCTCGCACACGCGCTGCGCATAGTCCCACGCGTACGTCGGCGAGCGGCGGATCTCCGGGGGCGCCGCCAGCGGCTGCCCCGCGCGCAGCCGCGCCAGCAGGCGCAGCGGCGGGCCCGAGCGCTCCCACACGTGGCGCGCGCGCGTGAGCGCCGCCTCCAGCGCGGCCGCCGAGGCGCCGTTGCCGCCGACGATAGGGCCGGGCTCCGAGGGGGTGGCGCCGGGGATCGAGAGGTTCACTCCGTACACGTCCGCCGGCCGGGTGATCAGCCAGCTGCCGAGGTACTCCCGGGTGAGGCGCTCGCGCTCGAGCAGCGAGCGCCCGAGCGCGTTGACCGGCTCGGTGGGATCCTCCTCCGCCCAGCACTCCCCCGAGGGCCGCTGCCCGCTGAAGACGAGGTCGCAGGAGACGAGCACGTAGCGCGCGCGCACGGTGCGCGCCGCGGCGAGCGTGTGCTCGGCGCCGAGCCGGTTGAGCACGGCGAGGCGGGGCTCGTGCTCGAGGCGCCCCGGCGAGCTCTCCGCGCCGGCGTGCACCACGACGTCGGGCTCGAACTCTTCGGCGAGCGCGATGCACGCGTGGCGGTCGGCGACCTCGAGCGGGGCGGTGCCCGCGCCGAGCAGGCTCACGGGCGTGCCGCGCCACGTGCCGAGCACGCTCCAGCTCTGCTGTGCCGCGGCCGCCGCGAGGTTGGAGCCGAGCAGCCCCTCGGCGCCGGTTACGAGCAGCCGCAAGTCGGCCTCCCGTACCCGGCCCGGAAGCCGCTCGTGTCGCTCCACTCCTCTCCCTGCCAGACCCCGCGGCGCTGCATTCCCCTGCCGCGCATCGCACCCGACAGTATACGACGATGTACGTCCCTGTCAAACCCCTCCTGCGGCGCCCGGCGGGTGCGCGTCGCTGCCGCGACGCGCAAGGGGGATCGGGGCGGCGATCAGGCGCCCGGCAGGAACGCGTCGCTCCCGTAGCGCGCGAAGGGGATCGGGGCGGCGATCAGGCGGTTGGCGAGCATCCAGCTCGACAGCTCGGCGACGTGGGCGGGCTGGAGCGTCCCGAACGGCACGCCGCCGGCGGCGAACAGGGGCCGGTAGGCGCGCAGCGAGGCGGCGGTGAGCGCGCGCGGCAGCGAGGGATTGGCGCGCAGGAGCTCCGCGAGCGAGCGCGCGGGGTCGCGGAGGGTGTCCTCGTAGCCGCGGATCGTGGCGGCGAGGAAGTCGCGCACGAGCGCGGGGTCGGAGTGGGCGAGGGTGCGCGTGGTGAACGCCACGAGGCCGGGGTAGGCGGGCCCGCCGTTGTGGTCGAGCCAGAAGGGCGTGATCGGATGGCCGCCGACCGCGAGGCCCACGCCGTCGTCGGGCACGAAGCCGGTGAACGCCGCCAGCCGGCCCGCGAGGAGGCCCTGGGCGCCGTCGAAGCCGACCGTGACCACGTGCACCCGCGTGGGGTCCCCGCCGGCGTGGCGCACCTCGGTGTCGAGCACCGCGCGGTCGGAGGGCACGCCGGTGATCCCCACGGTGCGCCCCTGCAGCTGCGCGGGGGAGTCGAGGTGCTCGGAGGCGAGCGCGATCAGCCCGCCGAGCGGACGCTGCACGATCGCCATCACCGCCTCGTCGTGGCCGCCGCGGTCGATCTCGTTCGCCACGTCGCTCCCGTCGGCGAGCCCGAACTGCGCGCCCCCCGCGTCCACGAGGCTGAGCGGTTCGGCGGTCGCGCTCGGCTGCACCACCTGCAGGTCGATGTTCTCCCGCCGGTAGTACCCCGCCGCCAGCGCCCTGTAGATGCCCGCGTGCACCGCGTTCGGGGTGAAGTCGAGGATCAGCGTCGCCTTGGTCATGTGGGGCAGCGCCCCGGGGAGAGTCTGGGCGTGGTGTGCGGCCGGCTTGGAGGCGCATCCGCAGAGCACCAGCGCCGCGGCGGCGATCAGGGCCCCCAGAGGTGATCGGTATCGTGCAGTCATCTTGAAGAGCGCGACCTCCCCACCCGAAGCGAGCACGGCCGAGTCCCGCACGCTATCGGGGGAGCCGGTCGCGGAGCTCTACACCGAGGCGGACCTCCCGCCGGGAATCGGCACCCCCGAGGACCCGATCGGGCGCCCGGGGGAGTACCCGTTCACGCGGGGGGTGTACTCCTCGATGTACCGGGGGCGGCTGTGGACGATGCGCCAGTTCGCGGGGTTCGGCACCAGCGAGGAGACCAACGAGCGCTTCCACTACCTGCTGGAGCACGGGCAGACGGGGCTCTCCACCGCGTTCGACATGCCGTCGCTGATGGGCCACGACTCCGACGATGCGCGCAGCCTCGGGGAGGTGGGGCGCGAGGGGG
>JBIOEY010000196.1:0-3004 GCA_044446505.1 Solirubrobacterales bacterium | reverse complement strand
CTGCCCGCCCGCCCGGCTCGTCCTCGGCGAAGATATCGTCGAACTCGTCGCGGCGGCGGCGCAGGCGCCGGACGTTGGGGCGCTCGCGATAGTGATCCTCGAGCGCGGCCTCGCGGGGAGCATCGTCCTCGTACTCGTCGTGGTACTCCTCGGCGAGGCCGAAGTAGACGAGCGCGCGGTGCCAGGAGTCGCGGAAGGCCATTCTTGGGGGGGTTGTTCGCTGGGGTCGCGACTTTCCCTGCATATCCTAGCCATTTGGTTCGGCGAGCGAGGCTGGGGCGCCCTCGCTCATTGTCCTGATTATGTGCCCCCGCTCCCCGTCCGCCACTCGCCTGCGGGCGGCTTGGACGAGAAGTTGGATCGCTCGCTAAGAGTAGAGCGTCGCGCCCAACCTGACGATCGTGGCGCCCTCCTCGACCGCCACCGGGTAGTCCTGGGAGGTGCCCATCGAGAGCTCGCGCAGACCGTGGGCGTGGGCGAGCTCGCGCAGGGCGGCGAACCAGGGACGGCTTGCCTCGGGCTCGGGGGCGAGCGGCGGCATCGTCATCAGGCCGGCGACGGGAAACGGGGGGCGCTCGAGATAGCGGGGAAGCTCCTCGGGGAGCAC
Organism: Solirubrobacterales bacterium; assembly: GCA_044446505.1. Classification (GTDB taxonomy): domain Bacteria; phylum Actinomycetota; class Thermoleophilia; order Solirubrobacterales; family Solirubrobacteraceae; genus Palsa-744. The sequence continues at coordinate 2,397 of JBIOEY010000196.1, read as the reverse complement.
CCCGGCCTTGCCGGGCTCGCGGGCGACGTTGACCTGGATCAGGATCTCCAGGCCGGGGAGCGCGTGCTCGCGGTGGCGCTCCAGCGCGTGCAGCGCGGACTCGCTCGCGAGCGAGTGGATCAGGCGCACGTGGGGCACGATCAGGGGCACGCGGCGGCTCTGGAGCTGGCCGATGAAGTGCCACGTGAAGAGCTCGCCGTGCGCGGCCGCCTTCTCCTGGAGGTCCTGGGCGCGGTTCTCCCCCACCAGGGAGATCCCGGCGTCGGCGAGCTTGGGGAGATCGTCGAGGGCGACGTACTTGGTGGCGGCGAGCACCCGCACCTCCGCGGGGTCCCGCCCCGCGGACGCGGCGGCGCGAGCGATCTCCGCGCGCACCCGGGCGAGGCTCTCGCGGACGCGCTCGGCACGGATGCCGGCGATCAGCTCAGCCACGCGACCCCCGCCTGGCGCCCCGCGCCGAGGCCTTCGCGGCGGTGGGAGAAGAGGCGCTCGTCGCAGATCGTGCACATCCCGACGTCCTCGATCCGCCCCACCCCGGCGGCCGCGAGGCGCTCGCGCGCGAGGCCCGGGAGGTCGAGGTTGCGTCCCGGAGGGCGGCGGCCGACCTCGGACCAGTCGCCAGGCGCGGCGTTGACCTCCGCACCGGCCCCAGAGCGATCGCCGAACGCAGCGTGGACCTCCGCGCCGACCTCGTAGCAGCAGGGACCCGCGCCCGGCCCGATCACTGCGGTTATGTCCCCCTCGCCGCCGAGCTCGCGCAGCGCGCGGACCCCCTCCTCGAGCACCCCCCCGGCGAGCCCGCGCCAGCCGGCGTGCAGCGCGGCGACGGCGCCCTCTGTGCCGAGGACCACGGGCAGGCAGTCGGCGACGAGCACCATCGCCCCGACCCCGCGCAGTGCGGTGGCGTGGCCGTCGGCGTCGATCGCAACCGCCCCTCCCCCGCTCCCCTCCTGCGCTGTTATGCGCTGCACGACCGCGCCGTGGACCTGACGGCTCGCACAAAGCCAGCGCAGCCCGAGCTGCTCGCAGAGGCGGTCGCGCTCACCCCAGCCGTGCTCGTGGCCGGGGCCGCGCATCGTGGAGAGGTTGCCGTCGGCGCGGGTCGTGAACAGCGCGCGCCCGCCGCCGGGGAGCCCGAAGCGGAGCGTCAGATGGCTCGCGTGGCCGTCGGCGGGCGCGGTCATCGCAGCAGCTCCACCTCGCAGCGCAACGAAGGAGCGCGGGTCAACCTGCCGTCACTGGTCACGAGCGTAGCCGGGATCGACTCCGCCAGTGCGACGTATGCGGCATCGTATGGGGTGAAGTTGTGGCGCAGCTCCCAAATGCGTTCCATAAGTGGTTGGTGTGGCGCCCTGACAAGCCGCATGGCGGCGAGGTCGTCGAGCGCCTGCTGGACACGCCCTTCGTCAAGTCGTCCCACCCGCAATGCGCCTCGCCACACCGCAGCGATCTCGAGATCGACGATCTCCGGAGCACAAAGTGCTTCCTCCTCGGCGAGGCGCCCACGAGCGCCGTCCCCTTCTGGAGTGTCGTAGGCCAGCGCGGGCGCCAGAACCGACGCGTCGACGACGATCACCGCGAACGCGCATCGCGCTCGGCACGCACCACCTGCGCGGCGTAGTCGAAGGACACACGTCCCCCACTGCGCTCTCTGCTGATCCGATCGAACAGTTCCTTGAGGGTCGGCTTGCTCGCCTGCTCGGTCAACTCGGCGAGCAGATACGCCTGCAGCGACTGGCCCGCCGCATCTGCGCGCTGGCGCAGGACGCGATGAACGTCGGGCGGCACGTTCTTGATCTGCACGCTGGGCACGTGGACCAGTGTAGCGCCATTTTGGCGCCATGGACCACTTGACGCACCCGGTCTTCCCCCCTGCGCATCGTCACCACCGGTGCATCGAACGGTCATGGCCCGAGCGCCGCGCGCAATTGCGCCTCGCGCTCGTCGGGGAGCTCGCCGTCGAGGCGCATCCGCAGGGTGTCCTCCAGGCGGCGCCCGATCTCGGGCCCCTGGGGCACCCCGGCGGCGAGCAGGTCCTCGCCGGTGATCTGCAGGCGCATGTGGCGGACCTCCTCCAGCCAGCGGCGCGCGGCGGGCGCCGCTGGCTCGCTCACCGCGCCCGCCAGCGCGACGCCCTCGGGCGGCACGGGAAGCGCGAGGGCGCGCAGCCGCGAGAGGGTGGCGGCGCGGGGCAGCTCCTCGACCAGCCGCGGGACGGCGGCGGCCGCGGCGGCGACACGGTCGCGCTCGGCGGCGGGGAACTCGAGGCGGTCGAGCAGCGCGGCGACCTCCCCGCGGGGGTCCCCCTGCGCGCGGAGCGCGAGCGGGAGGGCGAGCGCGGCGAGCAGCAACAGATCGGGGCGGCCCTCCCCGCCCGCGGGGGGCAACATCTCGGCG
>JBIOEY010000195.1:0-3015 GCA_044446505.1 Solirubrobacterales bacterium | reverse complement strand
CCCCGGGGGCGCGCGCGATCGTGCACGCGGCGGAGCACGACAGCGAGGGCTTCCTCGCGGGCGAGCTCGAGCGCCGCGCGGCGCTGCGCTACCCGCCGTTCGCGCACCTGATCCGGGTGGTGTGCGCGGCCCCGGAGGCGGCGCGCGCGCAGGCGGCGGCGAGCGCCACGCGGGCGCAGCTGGACGGGCTCGATCACTGCAGCGTTCTCGGTCCAGCGGCGCTGTTCCGCTTGCGTGGAAGGGAGCGCAGGATGCTGTTGGTGAAGGCGACCGACCGGAGCGCGGCGGTGGGAGGCGTCGGCGCGGCGGTGCAGCGCGCGGCGAGTGCGAGGGAGCACGCGGGGGTGAGCTTCAGCGTGGACGTGGACCCTCAATAGAATCGGTGGGGCGACATGAGCACGGAGACCAAGAGCACGAGGGACCTTGAGGAGGAGCCCACCGCGGAGGGGGAGGCGTCGGAGCGCGCGGAGGCGGTCGAGGAGCTCGACGAGGAGACCCGCGCGCGCCGCGACGTGGCGCTGCGCCAGGTGCGCAAGCTGGGCGACCCGGTGCTGCGCTCGAGCGCGGTGGCGGTGGAGCGCTTCGACGAGCGCCTGCGCGCGGAGGTGGAGCGGATGGGGGAGCTGATGCAGGACGCGCTCGGCGTGGGCCTGGCGGCGACCCAGATCGGGGTGCTGCACCGCGTGTTGGTGTACAAGGCGTACGAGGACGACCCGATCACGGCGCTGGTGAATCCGGTGTTGGAGTGGGAGAGCGAGGAGCGGGAGAGCAAGGAGGAGGGCTGCCTGAGCCTGCCGGGGGTGCACGTCGAGGTGGAGCGCGCTGTGCGGGTGCGGGTGCGCGCGCAGGACACCTACGGCGTGGAGCTGGTGGTCGAGGAGGAGGGCCTCCCTGCGCGGGTGATCCAGCACGAGATCGACCACCTGGAGGGCGTGCTGATCCTCGACCGGATCTCGCGCGAGGCGCGCAGGGAGGCGATGCGCGCGCTGCGCGAGGCGCGGGATGCGGTGCCCGCCTCGGCGGGCTGAATCTTTGCGCACGGTCTTCCTCGGCACTCGGACTTCGCCGCGGCCGTGCTGGAGCGCCTGGCGGCGAGCGCGCATCGTCCGGGGCTGGTGCTCACCCGCCCGGACCGCCCGCGGGGCCGTGGCCGTAAGGTGGCGTCGCCTCCGGTGGCGCAGACGGCGGGGGAGTTGGGCATCGCGGTGGAGCAACCGGAGCGGATCGATGACCCGGAGGTGTCTGCGCTGGTCGAGCGGGCCGGTGCGCAAGGGATGGACAGCGTGCGAGCGGTTGGAGCGGGCGAGGGTGAGGGCAGCCTCGCCGGGGGGCCGGAGGTGGTGCTCGTGGTGTGCGCCTTCGGCGCGCTGATCCGGGAGCCGCTGCTGTCGGCGTACCCGCTGCTGAACGTGCACCCCTCGCTGCTGCCGCGCTGGCGCGGGGCGGCGCCGATCGAGCGGGCGATCATGGCGGGGGACGCGCAGACGGGCGTGTCGATCATGCGCCTGACGGAGGGCCTCGACAGCGGGCCGGTAAGCGCGGCAGCGACGGAGGGGATTGGCCCGCAGGACACCTACGGCTCGCTCGCCGAGCGCCTGCAGCGGCTGGGAGGAGATCTGCTGGTGGAGGTGCTCGACGGCTGGGAGCGAGGGGAGCCGCCGCGCTTCACCGAGCAGTCCGAGGAGGGGGCGACATACGCGGAGAAGATCGCCGCGGAGGACCGCCTGCTCGATTCGAGGCGCCCGGCGGTGGAGTCGGAGCGCCGAGTGCGCGCGCTGCACCCGCACATCGGGGCGCGGTTGGCGCTTGCGGATGGGGGGCTGCTCGGCGTGCACAGTGCACAGTTGTTTCCCGACGGCCCCCCGGCGGGGACATTGGCGGCGAACGATGGACATCTGCTGTACGGGACGAGCGAGGGCGCGCTCGAGCTGCTGGAGGTCCAGCCGCCAGGCGGGCGCCCGATGGATGCCGGAGCGTATCTGCGGGGACATGCCGTCTAGAGGGTGGCGCAGTCGGCCGCAGGCCGGCTGGCCGAAACGGGGATTCGCGCCGGAGGCGCGTGTCTCCCGGCTTCGGTCGGGCCCCTCTTCTCCGGTCAGCGCGCGCATCTGCGCGTATGCGGTGCTGCGGAGGGTGTTCGAGCAGGGCGCGTACGCGGACCTGGCACTGCGTTCGGAGGCGAAAGACCTCGATGCGCGCGACTGGGCGCTGGCGATGCGGCTCGCCTACGGGGCGGTGCAGCGCCGGGGCACGCTGGACCACCTGATCGAGCGGCTCGCGGAGCGCCCGGTGGGACGCCTGGACGCGCCACTGCTGGCGGCGCTGCGGCTGGGGCTGTACGAGCTGCTGTATCTCGGCGGTGCCCCGGACCACGCGGTGGTGGCGGACGCGGTGGAGCTGGCCAAGGCGGGCCGCGGGGGCCACGGCCTGGTCAACGCGGTGCTGCGCCGCGCGACGCGTGAGGGCGCGGCGCTGCTGGAGGAGCTCGACGACAGCACACCCGAGGGCGCGGCGATCAAGCATTCGCACCCGGAGTGGATCGCGCGGCTCTGGTGGGATGAGCTGGGCGCGGAGGACGCGCGGGCGCTGCTGGCGTTCGACAACGAGCCGGGCGAGCTGGCGCTGCGCGCGAACACGCTCTTCGCGCAGCCCGCGACGGTCGCGGAGCAGCTTCCGGTTGGGACGCACGGCGACCCCGAGATCCCGGAGGCGCTGGTGCTGGAGGGGCCGTGGGACGTGCACGGCTCGCCGCAGTGGCGCGCGGGCGCGCTGCTGGCGCAGTCGCGCGGGGCGATGCTGCCGGCGCGGCTACTGGCCCCGCGGGCGGGCGAGCGAGTGCTCGACCTGTGCGCGGCGCCGGGCGGCAAGACCACGCATCTGGCGGCGCTGATGGAGGGCCGGGGGGAGGTGGTGGCGGTGGAGCGCAACCGGCGCCGGGCGGCGGAGCTCCAGCGCACGGTGGAGCGGATGCACGCGCAGGGGTGCGTGCGGGTGGTGCTGGGCGACGCGGCGGGG
>JBIOEY010000194.1:0-3020 GCA_044446505.1 Solirubrobacterales bacterium | reverse complement strand
GTTCGCGCCCTCGTTCGTGTTCGTGCTGGGGGGCGCGCGCCACTTCGACCGCCTGCGCTCGAGCGCATCCGCGCGGGGCTTCCTCGGCGGCGCGGGACCGGCGGCGATCGGCGCGATCCTCGGCTCGGCGGTGCCGTTGGGGCTGGCGCTCTCGGAGCCGTGGCAGGCGGCGGTGCTGGCGGGCGCGGCGATCATGCTGCTCCTCGCGCGCCGCGGCGTGGTGGCGACGCTGCTGGCGGCGGGTGCGGTGGGCGCGGTCCTCGGCCTGGCGGGGGCGCCACTGCCGCATTGATCCGCCCCGGGGTCCCTTGGGCCGATCCTCTGGGCTCGCACGCCTGGGACCCCGGTGGACGCGGATCGCCGCGGTGGCGGGTGGGAGAAGTCGGCAGATCTACGAGGATGCTGCCCGACGCCTGATCCAGAACCCACCCGGACGCACGGTGCGCGGATCGAACGAGGGGATGACGCGCCTGAGCGCGTCGGGGGCGGCGCGGGCGAGGGCGTGGTTGGGCATCACGACCTCGAAGTCGTGGTTGAAGGCGAGGAACGCCTGCAGCAGGTACTGCTCGGCCCACGCGCGGCGCTGGTCGACCACCCAATCCCGGGGGTACTCGTAGGGCAGGAAGATGTCGTGCACGTGGACGGTGACGCCGGGCGCGAGGCGGGGGAGGATCTCCAGGAAGATGTGGGTCACGTCGCCGCCGGTGCGCACGGTGTGGGTGGTGTCGACGAACAGCACGTCCCCGGCCCGCAGGGCGGCGAACCGCGCGGGGTCGAGGTCCTCGGCGCGAAGCGGGTGGGTGGTGACGTCGGGCACGGGGCCCAGGGGGCTGGCCTGGTAGGGGAAGGGATCGAAGACGGTGTGCTCCAGGGGGCTGCCGTCCCCCGCGTTTGCGACGGCGGCGAGGTGGATCACGTGAGTGGACGCTCCCGAGCCGAGCTCGTACACGCGCGCGGGCTTCAGATGGCGCACGATCGCGTAGAGGGTCTCGGCGTCGACGGACTCGTAGGAGTTGTTCTGCAGCCAGAACCCACCCGGCTCGGACGAGAGCCCGCCCGAGCCGCTGGGGTATGAGGTCCCACCCGACCCCCGGGTGGGGTGCGGTGGCCCACCCGATCCCCCACTCGACCCGGTGGGGTGCAGGGGTGGCTGGAACTCCGCGAGGTATGGAAGCAGGGGGCCGTTCAGCAGCGCGAGGGCGTCCTCGACGCGCAGGTCCACGCCCGGCAGCTCCGAGGGGCCGCTCCAGAGGCTCGCGGGGAGCTCCTCGACGACCGGGATCGGGCTGTAGAAGTTGCGCCTCGAGAGCTGGTAGCCGGCCGGCCGCAGCGCCCGCCGCGCGGCGTCCTCGGCGAGCCGGCGCAGGCGACTTAGACTTCCCCGTGCGGCCATCCGGGAAGCCTACGGCACTGCAAGATCCCCCCGGCCCCGGACGTTCAATGGTATGTGACCAATTCGCTGCTCGCTCAGCCGTCCGGCGCCGCTCGCCGCGAGTCGAGCGGGCTGCTCGCCCAGCCTGGTTCTGCTGCTCGGCCCGAGCGGGAGTCCGAGCCGCGAACAGGCCTTGCGACGGTCAGCGTGATCGTGCCCTGCTTCAACTACGGGCATCTGCTGGAGGGGTGCTTGGCGAGCGTGCTCTCCCAGGAGGGCGTCGATGTGCGGGTGCTCGTGATCGACGACCGCTCCACCGACGACAGCGCCGCGGCGGCCGCGCGTCTGGCCGAGCGCGAGGAGCGCGTGGAGCTTCGCCTCCACACGGAGAACATGGGTCTGATCGCCACCGCCAACGAGGGGCTCGAGTGGGCCCCCGGGGAGTATGTGGTGCTGCTCTCCGCCGACGACCTCCTCGTGCCGGGCTCGCTGCGCCGGGCGAGCGAGGTGATGGCGAGGCACCCGAACGTGGGCATGGTCTATGGGAAGACGCTCCAGGCGGCCGAGGGCAGGCCGTTTCCAGAGCCCTCCGGGAGGTGGCGCTCCACCAAGGTGTGGTCGGGGGCGGATTGGGTGCGCATCCGCTGTCGCTCCACCTACAACTGCATCTCCTCCCCCGAGGTGGTGGTGCGCAGCTCCGTGCAGCGGGCGGTCGGGGGCTACGACCCCGCGTGCCACCACTCCAGCGACCTGAACATGTGGCTGCGCATCGCCGCGGTCGCCGACATCGCCTACGTCCGCGGCGTGCCCCAGGCGATCTACCGCGTGCACTCCGACAGCATGCTACGCAGCGCGGCGAGCACGATGGTCGACCTGCGCGAACGCCGGATCGCCTTCGACTCCTTCTTCGCCTCACGCCCCGGGCAGCCTGGGCCGTCCGTTCCCCTCAAGGCCGACCGCATCGAGGCTGACCGGCGGGTCAACCAGCTGCCGGGCGGCGGGCCGGAGCGCGACCATCTGGAGACCGACCGGCTGCGGAGGATGGCCGCGCGCACCCTCGCCCGCCAGGCGCTGTGGCGGGCCAGCCGCGCCGTCGATCAGGGCGCCGCGGACGGGGTGGTGCGGGAGCTGGCGGGGTTCGCCCTGGACGTCTACCCCGACGCCCGCCGCCTGCGCGAGTGGCGGGGGCTGCGGCTGCGCCAGTGGATCGGCGCGGGGCGCTCGCTGCGCTTCCCCCCCTTCATCGCGACCGGCGCGGCCCATCGCCTGCGCTCCCACGCGATCCGGATGCGGTGGAGGCTGCGGGGGATATGAGCCCCCTCGCCCTCTCGGGTGCCCTGTGGCCCATACACCCGACTCTCGGGGGACGGTGAGCGCGGGATGAGCCGCCCCACCGTCCTCGACCGCGCCCGCCAGACGCGGGTGCTGCTGCGCAGAGAAGGGTACGCGGGCGTCGCCGCGCGCCTGCTCGAGCGCACCTCGCGGTGGATCTCCCCCGCGGGGGAGGGGCGGCTGCTCGTGGCGCGCGAGGACCTCGTGCGGGCGGCGGAGATCGCCGCCGGCGGCTGGAGGCTACCCCCGCCGCTGCCCCTGCGCGCTGGCGAGCCTCTCAGCGTGGCGTGGGTCTGCGCGCCCCCGGGGGAGGGGG
>JBIOEY010000193.1:0-3075 GCA_044446505.1 Solirubrobacterales bacterium | reverse complement strand
GGTGGGGATCGGGGGGACGGTGCGCAACCTCGCAGCGATCGCGCAGCGCGCGGAGGGGCTGCCGAGCAATGGGGTGCAGGGCGCGCTCGTGACGCGGGAGGCGCTGGAGGAGATCGTGCAGCGCCTGGCGGCGCTCCCGGCGGCGGAGCGCACGACGGTCCCCGGGGTCAAGCCGGCGCGGGCGGACCTGATCCTCGCGGGCGCGATGGTCGTGCAGGGGGCGCTCGAGGCGGGCGACTTCGATGCGCTGGAGGTCACCGAGGCGGGGCTGCGCGAGGGGGTCTTCTTCGAGCGCCACCTCGGGGTCCCCCCGCTGTTCGCGGACGTGCGCCGTGCCTCGGTGCTCAACCTCGCGGCGCGCTACGACGTGGACCGGGCGCACACCGGCCACGTGGCGGCGCTCGCGCTGGGGATGTTCGACCAGCTCGCGCGTCTCGGCCTGCACGCGGGCGAGGAGCGCGAGCGGGAGCTGTTGTGGGCGGCGTCGATGCTGCACGACATCGGGATGTCGGTGGACTACGACGACCACCACAAGCACTCGCGCTACCTGATCCTCAACGCGGGCCTCCCGGGCTTCTCCCCGACGGAGGTGGCGATCGTGGCGCAGGCGGCGCGCTATCACCGCAAGGGGCTGCCCGAGCCGGGGCCGCTCGCGCCGCTGTTCGGGGCCGGCGATGCCGCGCGCCTGAACCGCTGCGCGGTGCTGCTGCGGCTGGCGGAGGACCTCGAGCGCTCCCGCGACCAGCTGGTGCGGGACACGTTCCTGAGCGCGCGCAACGGGGAGGTGCAGCTACGGCTGGTCGCGGAGGGCGGCACGGAGGTGCCGCGCTGGGCGGCGGGGAGAGAGAGCGAGCTGTTCGCGCGCGCCTTCCAGCGCGAGCTCGCGGTGGTGGGGTAGCTCAGCCTGGCGGCGCTTGGGCCTCATGGTCGGGGCGCCATACCGCGCGCCCTGCCGGCACGCTTCCCGCTCAGGCGCCCGCCAGCCCGCGCTCGGCCCCGGCGCAGTCGTACAGCGAGAGGCTGTAGATCGAGTAGCGCCGGAAGTGCAGCCAGGTTTCGGAGGGGATCAGCCGGCAGGCACGGATCACCGCCTTGGTGGCGCGGTTGCCGCCGCGGCTGGAGTAGGCGCCGCCGAGCACGATGTAGCGTGCCTCATGCCGGGAGACCACCCGCGCGAGCTGGGGGCCGTCGACGGCGGGGTCGGTGCCGCTGTAGCCGCCGAGCGCTCCGGCGCGCCAGCCGAGCAGGATGATCGAGGCGGAGGTGTTCGAGGAGACGGTCAGCACTTCCCAGCGCCTGGTGGGGTGGTGGGCGTCGATGTAGCGCATCAGGTCCCGGTCGACCCTGATGTCGTGCGCGGTGATCCCGTAGATCCCGAGCGAGCCCGCGACGCGCGGTCCGGCGGCGGGGAAGGTGCCCTCAACGGGCACCGACCACGTGGTCGTGGCGTACACGGTGGGGGCGAGCGTCAGCACGAGCAGCGTCAGGACGATCGCGGGCCCCGCGAGGCGCCGCACCGCGAGCGCGGCGAGCAGCGCGAGGGCACCGGCCGCCGCGGCGATCACGAGTGGGGTGTAGTACCAGTGCAGGTAGTGCGCGCGGTCCAGCAGGACGAGCTGCGCGGCCACGGTCCCGGCGATCGCGGGCGGCGCGAGGAGGAGCAGCCAATTGCGCCCCCCGCCACCGTTCGGAGATCGGTCGGCGGATCGGTCGGGGGAGCGACCGGCGAATGCGGCGACGCCCGCGCCGACCATCGCGGCGGTGCCGGGGGCGAGCGCGGAGACGTAGTAGGGGTGCACGATGCCCTTCGAGAAGCTGAGGATGACCGCCTCGGCGAGGAACCAGCCGCCGAGCACGATCAGCCCGGCGGCGCGGGGGTCGCGGCGGGTGCGCTCGAGTCTCGAGCCGCGATCGGACGTCGCGGCGTCGGCGCCCGGCGCGAGCTCCATCGGTCTGCTGAGGACGGCGAGCGCGAGCGCGAGCATCCCGAGCAGCGCGAATGGCAGCATCCATCCGCCCTGGTCGCCGAGCCCGGCCTCGAACAGACGCAGCGGCCCGGGGGGAACGCCGAAGGGGGTGGGGTTGGCGTAGTGGCCGTCGGGGAGGATCCGGTTGCGGACGTGTTTGGGCGCGGCGGTGCGTTTGGCGCTCAGGATGGTGCGCGTGCGCTGCGGAAAGGGCGCGACCGCGCCGAGGTGCACGAAGATCTGCCCGGGCCCCCCGATCTGGCCTTCGACGCGGCCGAAGCCGTTGTAGCCGAAGGTGAGGTTGAGCTCGGTGTTGTCCGTGGCCCCCCCCACGTAGGGGCGCTGCGAGGCGGGGGTCGCTTCGATGAGGCCGATCCACGCGAAGGAGACGGCGGCGAGCAGCGCCCCGGCGGCGAGCAGCTTGAGCGTCCGCCGCAGCAGTGGCTCCGGGGCGCAGAGCAGATAGCCGAGCGCGATTCCGGGGATCACGGGGAAGGCGGCGAGGGTCTTGGTGTTGAACGCGAGCCCCACCAGCGCCGCGGATCCGAGCAGCGCGGGCCAGCGCCCGCCACGGATCGCGCGCAGGGCGGCGCCGCAGGCGAGCAGCATCAGCAGGACCAGCACGGGGTCGACGCCGTTGTCGCGGGAGGCCGCCACGAAGGAGGGGAAGACCGCGAGCGTGAGCGCTCCCCCGAGCGCGGCGAGCGGGCCGAAGGGGCGGCGCATCACCGCGTAGAGCACGGCCACCGTGAGCACCCCGATGATCGCCTCGGGGAGCAGCAGGCCGAGGGGGGAGAACCCGAAGACCTTCGCGCTCGCCACCTGCACCCATAGCGCGAGCGGGGGCTTGTCGACCGTGACGAGGCCTCCGGGGTCGAAGGAGTTGAAGATGAAGTTGTGCCACGAGCCGAGCATCGACTTGACCCCGGCGGAGTAGAAGACGTTGGCGTAGCCGTTCTGCGCGAGCCGGTGGGTGTTGAGCACCGCGGAGAGCACCAGCACCGGCGTAAGCGCGATCCAACCGAGCGTCGCGGGCAGGCTCGGCCGGGGGATCGCCCGCGAAGCGCGCCCCGCGGGCGGGGGGGTCTGCACGATCGAGGTCTCCGTT
>JBIOEY010000192.1:0-3099 GCA_044446505.1 Solirubrobacterales bacterium | reverse complement strand
GGTCACAGCGGCTGGGCGGCGAGGTGCCGGTGATCGCCACATCCAGCGCCACCCGTGCGGGCCTCGGTGAGCTCGCGGGCGAGCTGCTGCGGCGTGTGCCGGTCGCGCCTGCAGCGACCGAGGAGCAGCCTACACCGCAGGCCGCCGCGGAGCCCGAGCAGCTGGCCGAGCACATGGTCTTCCGTCCCGCGCAGCGCAGCGGTTTCACCGTGGAGCGCGTGGGCCCAAGCGCCTTCGCGGTGCGCGGCCGCCCCGTGGAGCTGCTGCTCCAGCGCTTCGACGTGGAGAACGAGGACGCGATGGCTCACGTCGAGAGTCGCCTACGCCGCCTCGGCGTGCTGCGCGCCCTCGAGGCCGAGGGCTTTCAGCCGGGCGACGAGCTGCGGATCGGAGGGGTCGCGCTGGAGCTGGACCCCGCCGGTTAGCCGTGCAGGCGCCGATGGGCGAGCTGGTAGACGGTTGGCGCACTCGCTTCGGCACCGCCGTGGCCGGGCCAGCATCTACGCTCCAGGGCGCATGCGAACGATCGTGGTCAAGCTGGGCTCGAGCATCGTGGCGCGCGAGGACGGCGATCTGCGGGAGGAGGTGCTGGGGCGCATCTGCGACATCGCCGCCGCGCTGCACGCCGCGGGCGAGGAGCTCGTGCTCGTCTCCTCGGGGGCGATCGCGCGGGGGGTGCGGGTCATGGGGCTTCCCGCCCGCCCGACGGCGATCCCCGAGCTGCAGGCGGCTTCGGCGGTGGGGCAGGGCAAGCTCTACCGGACCTACGACGAGCTCCTGCGCGAGCGGGGGCTCACGAGCGCGCAGGTGCTGCTCACCGTGGGGGACCTCAGCGGGCGCGCGCAGTACGTGAACGCGCGCCACACGCTGCGCACGCTGCTCGACTGGCGGGTGCTCCCGGTGGTGAACGAGAACGACACGACCGCCACGGACGAGATCTCCTTCGGCGACAACGACTTCCTCGCGGCGCAGGTCGCGGTGCTGATCTCCGCGGAGCTGCTGGTGCTGCTCACCGACATCGACGGCCTGCACAGCGCCGACCCGCGCCTCGATCCCGCGGCGCAGCTGATCGGCGACGTGCACGACCTGGCCGAGCTGCGGGGCCTTCAGATCGGCGACTCCACCTCGCCGCTGGGCTCGGGGGGGATGCGCTCGAAGGTGCTCGCCGCGGAGATCGCGGGCGCCGCGGGGATCGCGGCGGTGATCTGCAACGGGGTGCGCCCCGGCGCCCTCGAGCGGGCGCTCGCGGGGGAGCCCGAGGGCACGCGCTTTCACCCGGGGCCCGCACGTCACTCCTCGTTCAAGCTGTGGCTGCGCTACGCGAAGCCGGCCCACGGCACGCTCGTGGTCGACGCTGGAGCCGCGCGGGCGCTGCGCGAGCAGGGCACGAGCCTGCTCCCCGTGGGGATCGTCGAGGTCCGCGGGGACTTCGACGCCGGCGACGCCGTCGAGATCGCCGATCCCGGCGGGGCGATCGTCGCGAAGGGCATCTGCAACTACTCCGCCCCCGAGCTGCGCCGCGCGCGCGGCCTGAAGTCAGAAGCGGTGCGCGAGCTCCTGCCGCACGCGACCGACGAGGCGGTACACCGCGATCAGCTGGTGCTCGCATGAGACTCGCGCATCGTTGAGGGACTTTTGATGAAGACCCCCACAAGGGGGGTCGGGATGGGCGTTCGCAGCGCGGAACCGGGGGGCGTGCACCCGGACCGCGTTACGGGGCGTGTGGCGGGATCGCGGGTACCCTGTAGGCGATGGCCACCGTCTCCGCGATCTCGATTCCCGAGCTCTGCGTTGCCGCCAAGCACGCGGCCCGGCAGCTCGCCACGGTGCAGACCGCGGTGAAGGACGCCGCGCTGCTCGCGATCGCGGACGCCTTGATCGAGCGCACGCCGGAGATCCTTGCGGCGAACGAGCTCGACATGCGCGCGGGGCGGGAGGCCGGGATCGGGGACGCGCTGCTCGACCGCCTCGCGCTCGACCCCGCCCGCATCGCGGCGATCGCCGCCGGCGTGCGCCAGATCGCAGTGCTGCCCGACCCCGTGGGGGAGGTGATCGAGGGCCGGCGCCTGCCGAACGGCCTCGACATGCGCAAGGTCCGCGTGCCGCTCGGCGTGGTCGCCGTCGTCTACGAGGCCCGCCCGAATGTGACGATCGACGCGGCCGCGCTCTGCCTGAAGGCGGGCGACGCGATCGTGCTGCGCGGCTCCTCGACGGCCGCGCACTCCAATGCGGTGCTCGCCGCGATCGCCGCAGAGGCCGCCTTGGAGGCGGGGCTGCCCGCCGGCTGCGTGAGCCTCGTCGCGGGCGGCGGGCGCGAGGAGCTCGCGGAGCTCGCGACGCAGAGCGACACGCTCGACCTGATCATCCCCCGCGGCGGGGAGGGCTTGAAGGCGGCGCTCTCCGCGGTGGCCACGGTGCCCGTGATCTACGCTGCCTCCGGCAACTGCCACGTCTACGTCGACGCCTCCGCGGACCTCGACCACGCGCAGCGGATCGTGCTCAACGCGAAGGTCCAGCGCCCCGGCGTGTGCAACGCCGCGGAGACGCTGCTCGTGCACGAGGCTGTCGCGGCGCAGCTGCTGCCCTCGCTGGCGGCCGCGCTGGGGGACGCCGCGGTGCGCCTGCGCGCGGACGAGCGCACGCTCGAACTGGTCGGCCTTCGGAGCACCGGGACGCCGCTCGGCGCGGGACCCGCCGCGAGCGCGAACGGGGCCGCAGCGGAGGGGGCGTCCACGCTCACGATCGAGCCCGCCACCGAGGAGGACTGGGCCACCGAGTACCTCGCGCTCACGCTCGCGATCGGAGTGGTGGACTCGCTGGATGAGGCGATCGAGCACATCGGCCGCTACGGCTCGGGGCACTCCGAGGCGATCGTCACCCGCGACACCGCGGCCGCCCGCGCGTTCCAGCTCGGGGTGGACGCCGCCTGCGTGTACGTCAACGCCTCCACCCGCTTCACCGACGGGGGGGAGCTCGGGATGGGCGCGGAGATCGGCAACTCCACCCAGAAGCTCCACGCGCGCGGGCCGATCGGGCTGCGCGAGCTGTGCACCTTCAAGTACCTCATCGAGGGCGACGGGCACGTCCGCACCTGACGCC
>JBIOEY010000191.1:0-3112 GCA_044446505.1 Solirubrobacterales bacterium | reverse complement strand
TCCGTGCGGGCCTGCGCGCGGGGGATCGGGCGGAAGCGCTCCATGTCCACCCCGCTGGGCAGTACCTGTGCGCGCCGGGTTGCGCGGCCCGGGAGCTCGTGCGCGAGCTCCGCGGTGGGGGCGGCGATGAGGTCCATCACCGGTAGGACCGCGCGCGTGGCCAGGCGCGTGCGGGGGTGGCGCACGTCGGTACCGTGCACCGTCAGGCCCCGCACCCGCGCGCGCACCGCGAGCGCGGGCCACGCGGTGAGGCCGAAGTGGGCGTGCACCACGTCCAGGCGCTGTTTGCCGTGGTAGTGGCGGCGCAGCGTGCGGGCAGCAGCGACCAGTGCGGAGGGGCCGGGAGGAAACTCGTACAGCTCGACCTCCAGTTCGGGCAGCCGGCGCAAGGCATCGACCTGGTCGCGCACGAAGCGCCCCCGCTCGGGGTGGCGGGCGTCGGGAAGCATGTTGGAGACCACCAGCACCCGCAAGACCCGCGGACCGTAGCGCTCTGGGATGATGGCCGAGTGGCGACCCTCCCCGCAGACAGCCGCGAGCGTCCCGTCGGGGTGTTCGACTCGGGCGTCGGAGGCCTGACCGTGCTGCACGAGCTGCTCGTGGCGCTGCCGCAGGAGGACTTCATCTACCTCGGCGACACCGCGCGCTTTCCCTACGGCGAGCGCTCCGCCGAGGAGCTCGAGCGCTTCTCGGTGCAGATCGCGGAGGAGCTCTTGAACAGGCGGGTGAAGTTGCTGGTGGTGGCCTGCAACTCGGCGACCGCCGCGGCGCTGGAGCCGTTGCAGCGGCGGATGATGGAGACCACGCTGGGCGTGGACGTGCTCGGGGTCGTGCGCCCCGAGGCGGTGCAGGCGGTCGCGGCGACCCGCACCGGGCGCATCGGGCTGCTGGCGACGCCCACGACGGTCTCGAGCCGCGCCTACGAGCGCGCGGTGCACGCGGTGGACCCCCACGTCACGCTGAGCGCGGTCGCGTGCCCGACGCTCGCGCCGCTGATCCAGGCGGGGGAGCAGTTCGACGATCGCGCCGTGCGCGGGGTGCGCGAGGCGTGCGCTCCGCTGAAGGAGGCCGACGTGGACACCGTGATCCTCGGCTGCACTCATTATCCGCTGATCGCGCCGATGCTCCAGCGGATGCTCGGCCCGGCGGTGACGCTTGTCAGCTCGGGCGCCGCGCTCGCGCGCCAGGTCGAGCACGCGCTGAGCACCCGCGGCCTGCGCAACCCCCGCGCCGCGGGGGAGGAGGGCGAGTACCGCTTCCTCTGCACCGGGGACGTCGAGGGGTTCCGCGAGCTGGGGACACGCTTCCTGCAGATGCCCCTCGGCGAGGTCGAGCAGGTGGCGCTCGCCGGAGTGGAGGCGGTTCTGTGAGCCTCGAGCGCAGCTACGGACGCTCCGCGGATGGGCTGCGCCCGGTGGCGATCGAGCCGGGGTTCGTGCGCACCGCGACCGGCTCGGCGCTGATCTCGATGGGGGAGACCCGCGTGATCTGCACGGCCTCCGCGCAGGAGAGCGTGCCGCGCTGGCTCGCCGGCAAGGGCCGGGGCTGGGTGACGGCGGAGTACGGGATGCTCCCCGCGTCCACCGGCGAGCGCAAGCAGCGCGACGCCACGCGCGGGCGCCTCGACGGGCGCTCGGTCGAGATCCAGCGCCTGATCGGCCGCGCGCTGCGGGGCGCGATCGACTTCGACGCGCTGGGGGAACGCACGATCTACCTCGACTGCGACGTACTGCAGGCCGACGGGGGCACGCGCTGCGCGTCGATCACCGGCGCCTACGTGGCGCTCTCCCTCGCCTGCGCGCGCCTGCGGGAGGCGGGGTTGCTGGAGCAGGTCCCGCTGACGGGCTCCGTGGCGGCGGTCTCGTGCGGGATCGTCGCGGGGGCCGCGCTGCTCGACCTCGACTTCTCCGAGGACTCCACCGCGGAGGTCGACGCCAACGTGGTGATGACTGGCGAGGGGGATCTGCTGGAGGTGCAAGCCACGGCAGAGCGCACCCCCCTCTCGCGGGCTAGCCTCGACGAACTGCTGGCGCTGGCGGCAGGCGGGATCGAAGAGCTGCGCGCCGCGCAGGAGCGCGCGATCGGTTCCCCCACCGCGCCTTGAAGCTGCTGCTGGCGACTCACAACGAGCACAAGCGCAGGGAGTTCGAGCGCCTGCTGCCCGACCACGAGGTGGAGACTCTGCCCGATACTGTGGATCTGCCGCCCGAGGTGGGGGAGACCTTCGCGGAGAACGCCCTCGGCAAGGCGCGCGCGGCGGCTGCCGCGACCGGCGAGCCGGCGATTGCGGACGACTCGGGGATCGAGTCCGCGACCCTCGGCGGCGCGCCGGGGGTGCGCTCGGCCCGCTACGCGGGGGAGAGTGCCACGGATGCGCAGAACCTCCAGAAGCTCCTGCGCGAGGCCCCCGCGGGCAGCGCGCTTACGTACGTGTGCGCGCTGGCCTACGTGGACCCCGCCAGCGGCGTCGAGCGGGTCTTCGAGGGCCGCTGCACGGGCCGTCTCGCGGCCGCGCCACGCGGCGAGGGGGGCTTCGGGTACGACCCCGCATTCCTCCCGGATGACCGCCCGCCTGGGGACAAGCGCCCGGCCACGCTGACGATGGCGCAGCTGAGCGCCGAGCAGAAGGACGCGATCAGCCATCGCGGCCGTGCCGCGCGGGCGCTCGATGAGTGGCTCAGAAGAGGTTGATCGCCGCGGAGGACCCCACCGCGAGGGAGAGCACGGCGTAGCCGGTGTAGCCGGCGAGCAGCAGCATCGCGGCGGTGAGCAGCGCGATCAGCACGGTGACGGTCCAGGCGACGCGGGAGAGGTCCATCCGCGGAGGGTATCCTCGCGCGACGATGGAGACCGGCTTCGGCGACATCCTGGCGCGGCGCGTGGCGGAGCGGGAGTCGCAGATCGTGCTCGGCCTCGACCCCGATCCGGGGGCGCTGTGGCCGGGGATGCACGACGCGGCGCACGCGCTGCGTGCGGACAACTCGCCGGCGTGGCGCACGGCGGTGGCGGTGCACGTCCACTGCTGCGCGCTGATCGACGCGGCGGGGCCGGCGTGCGTGGCGGTGAAGCCGCAGCTCGCGTGCTTCGAGCGGCTGGGGGCGCCGGGGTGGGA
>JBIOEY010000190.1:0-3122 GCA_044446505.1 Solirubrobacterales bacterium | reverse complement strand
CTCGTGCTCGACGTCGGGCGACGGGTGGGGCTGGCGGGGGAGGAACTCGACGTGCTCGCCCGCGCGGCGGAGCTGCACGACGTCGGCAAGATCGCGATCCCCGACGCGATCCTCAACAAGCCGGGTCCCCTGGACGACGAGGAGTGGCTGTTCATGCGCCGCCACACGATCCTCGGCGAGCGCATCCTCAAAGCCGCCGCCGCGCTGCGCCCGGTGGCGGAGCTCGTGCGCTCGAGCCACGAGCGCTTCGACGGCACCGGCTACCCCGACGGCCTCCACGGCGAGGAGATCCCGCTGGGCGCGCGGATCATCTTCGTGTGCGACGCCTTCGACGCGATGATCTCCGAGCGCTCCTACAGCGGCTCGATCACCCCCTCCGAAGCGATCGCCGAGCTGCGCGCCTGCGCGGGCACCCAGTTCGACCCGGAGGTCGTGGAGGCGTTCATCGCCACCCTCGAAGAGCCCCTTC
Source organism: Solirubrobacterales bacterium (assembly GCA_044446505.1). Classification (GTDB taxonomy): domain Bacteria; phylum Actinomycetota; class Thermoleophilia; order Solirubrobacterales; family Solirubrobacteraceae; genus Palsa-744. The sequence continues at coordinate 2,653 of JBIOEY010000190.1, read as the reverse complement.
TCGAGCTGTCCAGGGCCGCCACCGCGCACGCTCTTCCCCTGCGCGCAGCCGGCGAACTGAACGCGTGACCGAGGCTCAGGCCGTCAGTCGACGCTGAGGATCGTCAGCACGCTCTCCCCGCGGGGGAGCACCACCGCGGCCTGCTCGCCGGGGCGGCGCCCCACAAGGGCGCGGGCGACGGGGGACTCGGCCGAGAGGCGGCCCTCGGCGGGCGAGGCGTCGTGGGAGCTCACGATCCTCCAGGTGCGCTCCAGCCCGTTCTGATCGCGCACCGCGACGGTCGAGCCGAAGCCGACCGCGCCGTCGGGGGCGGGCCCTGCCTGTTCCTCAACGACCACCGCGGAGGTGATCTTTTCGCGCAGCCGCGCGATCTTCGTCTCCAGGTGGGCCTGGTCGTTCTTCGCGTCGTGGTACTCGCTGTTCTCCTTCAGGTCTCCCCACTCGCGCGCCGTTTTGATCCGCTCCGCGATCTCCCGGCGGCCCTCCCCCTCCAGGGTCTCGAGCTCCGCGCGCATCGCCTCAAGCGCGGCGGGGGTGGCCAGGTTGGCGGTCTCCATGCGCCGAAGCCTACCTTGATTGCATCACAGCGCCGATTGGCGGTCGAGGGGATATCCGAGGCCCGCCCGCCCAGACGCAAGGAGCGTGGCGTGCTTTACCGATCGAAGATCGGCCAGCGAGCGACTGAGGACGCCGCCCCGCGCAGGCCATCGGCCGCCAATCAGAAGTAGGTCTTTGGTGAGATCGAGAGCAGCGCGTAGATCTGCACTAGCGCGGCCTGCCCGAGCAGTTCGGCGGTGGGGGGGGAGCCGTAGGCGAAGAGGTTGTCGCTGAGGCGGTGGCGTTCCCAGGCGTAGTAGGCGTATTCGCGCGCGGGGAGGGTGCCGGGGGGGTCGTGGGTGATCGAGTCGAGGTACATCAGGTTGCGCAGGTAGACCGCGGCGAAGAACGGGTTTTCCGAGGAGAGCCGGCTGTAGGGGAAGACGGCGAGCGCCGCCTTGGCGGTCTGGCGGGCCTCGTAGAGGTAGATCCCTTCGTGGGTGGCCTGGTAGAGGAGCGCGCCCGCGCCGATCATCGTGCCCTGGGTGTAGCTCCACAGCGTCCGGTTGACGTGGCCGGTGAGGTCGATGTGGTCGGCGTAGAGGCCGCCCGGTTCCAGCAGGCACTGGCGCGCCCAGCCGTAGGCCATCTCGGCGAACTGCAGGTAGCGGGCTTCGTGGGTGATGCGGTAGAGCTGCACCCCGAGCTCCGCGGCGGGCCCGTCGGTGACGGTGTTGCGGTCGGTGTTGCTCCTGGCGTTGGAGAACGGCACTCCCCCGGGGCAGGGCAGCGGCTGGCCTTCGGGGCCGGCGGTCTGCCAGCCGGCCATCACGAACTCCATGATCTGCTGCGCCTGCGCGAGCGCGGCGGGGTTGCGGTTGAGCTCATACATCCGCGCGAGCTCGATCCCGACCCACTCGTTGTCGTCGTAGAAGCTGTCCCCTCCGGGGCCCACGGGGGGCGCGACGACGCCGTCGTAGGAGCGCAGCGTGGTGGAGGCGCCCGTCGCGGTCGTTTCCCCGGGCGCGGGGCTGTTCGCGTACACCTGGAGGCCCGCCGCGAGCGCGCGCAGCCCGCCTTCGAGCTTGGGCTGCTGGCCGGGGATGTGCGCGACGCTGACGCTCGCGGCGAACGCCTGCGAGAAGGGCCACAGGAAGGAGTACTCCGGTTCGCCTTTGTAGAGCCCGGCGCTGGGGACATAGAAGTTCTGCTGCATCGCTTCGTAGGCGAGCACCGCGCGCCGCTCGTAGAGGTTCAGCACCGGCGGCCGCTTCGCCTTCGGCGCGTGGTGCTTCTTTGCGGCGAGCGTGGTGGGCGCGCAGAGCAACAGCGCGAGAGCCGCCGGGAGGCATGCCGCTGCTAGCCGTCGCGGGAGAGCCACAGTGCAGACCCAAACAGACCACCAGGGTATTCGATGTGGTGAACGAGAACTTGCAGCCGGCACGCTGGTACTGTCGAGCCGACTTTGGGGCCCCCGCCAAAATATCTGACGGTCCCCGCCATCAATTCTGGCGCGAACCCTTGACCAAGGAGAGGCGATGAGGACGGTGCGAGAGGCGACGATCGAGCTGCTGCGGGAGCGGGGGATGACGACGCTGTTCGGCAACCCGGGCTCGACGGAGCTGCCGATGCTGAGCGACTTCCCGGAGGACTTCCGCTACATCCTGGGCCTGCAGGAGGCGGTGGCGGTGGGGATCGCGGACGGCTACGCGCAGGCGACGGGGCGCCCGGCGCTGGTGAACCTGCACACGGCCCCGGGCCTGGGCAACGGGATGGGGGCGATCTTCAACGCGCAGGCGAACAAGTCGCCGCTGGTGGTGACGGCGGGCCAGCAGTACCGCTCGCTGATGACGCTGCAGGCGAACCTGACGAACCGCGACGCGACGCGGATGGCGCACCCGCTGGTGAAGTGGAGCTACGAGCCGCCGTGCGCGCAGGACGTGCCGCACGCGCTGGCGCGCGCGGCGCACCCCGCGGCGCTGGCGCCGCGGGGCCCGGTGTTCGTGTCGATCCCGATGGACGACTGGTACGCGGAGGTGCGCTCGGAGGAGGAGGTGCGCCACCAGACGATGCGCACGGTGGGCGGGGGCGCGGGCCTCCCCGAGGGGGCCACGTT
>JBIOEY010000189.1:0-3228 GCA_044446505.1 Solirubrobacterales bacterium | reverse complement strand
TGGTGAGCGTGGTGGGGATGGGGGCGGTGGGGCGCAAGCGGGCGGCGCTGCTGCACATCCTCGAAGGCCGGCCGGCCCCGATCGCCCCGTCGGCCTCCTCCACCTCGCCGGCATCGCCTGCCTCCTCCACGTCACCCGCCCTGCCGGCGATCGTGTACTGCGGGACGCGCAAGGACACGGATGAGGTGGCGGCGCTGATCGCGGGGCGGGGGATCTCGACGGTGGCCTACCACGCGGGCCTCTCCCCCGAGAGGCGCCGGCGGGCGCAGGAGGCGTTCATGAGCGGGGAGGCGGAGGTGGTGGTGGCGACGAACGCGTTCGGGATGGGGGTGGACAAGGCGGATGTGCGGACGGTGGCGCACTGGGCGATCCCGACGAGCCTGGAGGCGTACTACCAGGAGGCGGGCCGCGGGGGCCGCGACGGGGAGCCGGCGCGGGCGCTGCTGCTGGCGTCGCGGATGGATCTGGGGAGGCTGATCCGCTTCAACACGGAGCGCCAGAGCAGCGTGGAGGATGTGCGGGCGTACCTCGACCGCCTGGGCCGCCGCGCGGGTCCCCGCTCCCACCCGCAGCAATCGACTGCGCGCCCGGGCTCCCACCCCCAGGGCGCAGCGGGAGTGCGCGAGGAGGTGACGGTGGAGATCGCCCCGGGGGAGCTGGACGACAGCGAGCGGGTGCTGCTCTCGATCGCGGAGCGGGCGGGCGCGGCGGAGCTTCAGCCGGGCGTGCGGGGGACTCTGCGGGTGCGCCTCACGGGCCAGCTCGACGGGCGCGCGGCGCACCGGGCGATCAAGGCGGCGCAGGACCGGGGGTGGGCGTCCTACAGGGCGATCGAGCGGTTCATCGCCAACGGCAGCGAGTGCCGGCGGGGGCAGATCCTGGAGCACTTCGGGGACGCGCGGATGCTCGCGCGGGAGGGCCGCTGCTGCAGCGTGTGCGACCCGGACCCGGAGCTGGAGCGGGCGCTGGCGGCGGGCGTGCCCACCACGGCGCGGCGCAGCGGGCGCGGAGCGCACGCGCGCGTGAGCGGTGCCGCGGTGGGCGGCGAGCGGGGTACGCGCGGAGGCGCGAACGGGGCGGGGAGAGGCGGTGCGCGGAGTCCGGCGGAGTCTGCGCCCATGGGCCCCGCGCTCAACGGCGCCGCTGAGCCCCCCGAGCCGGTGGACGAGGCGCAGTACGAGAAGCTGCGGGAGTGGCGCCTGGGGCAGGCGGAGGGGAAGCCGGCGTTCACGGTGGCGGCGAACACGGTGCTCGAGGAGATCCTGCGCCGCCGCCCGAGGAGCACGGAGGAGTTGATCGAGATCCGCGGCATCGGCCCCGCGTTCTGCGAGAAGCACGGGGAGTCGCTGCTGGAGGTGCTGGGGGCGCTGTGAGGGAGCGCGGGACGGCCGCTGGACAACCGCGGCCAAGCACGGACAAAAACCGTACCGGATTGCGGTGACGCTGCGGTGACGGATGGCCCCGAAACTGACCCGAAGCCGGGAGAGCCGACGCGGGGAGTCGAACCCCGGACCCCTCGCTTACGAAGCGAGTGCTCTGGCCATCTGAGCTACGTCGGCCTGGCCCTGCATCCTACCGCCGCGGAGTCGGTCTCGTGCCAAGCGGGGCGGTGGGGATTGCGTCATCGAGCGGCTTGGTCTGGGCCGCGGCCGTCGCTGGCGACTCGTGTTCTCTAGCTTTGGGGCGCAGCATGGTTCTCCCAAAACTCCGGAAGTCGAATCGATGAGCAAGCGCGAGAAGGGGGCTGGTGGCGCTCGACGGCCGCGGGCCACGCCGGGCAGCGCCTGGCCGGTCCGCTACCACCCAAAGGCCCGAGCGGAGGCCGACGCCGTTCCCGGGCATGAGCTCAAGGCGGTCGATAACGTCGTCGACAAGCTCGCCTCGCTTGGCCCGCTTCTCCCGTTTCCGCACTCCAGCAAGGTCATGGGCGACCCCGGCGGCTCGCTGCGCGAGCTGCGCCCGCGCGCCGGCCGTAGTCCGTGGCGATGCATCTACCAGCGCAGCGGGGACGTTTTCGTGATCGGCGCCATCGCACCCGAGGCCCAAAAGGACAAGACGGGTTTCGAGCGCGCCGTCAAAGCCGCAAAGACCAGGCTCGCCGAGATCGAGCCATGAGACGCGCCCTATCACAAGTTTGATATAGTACGCGGGCTAGGAGCCACGATGAAGCTATCCGATCTTCCCACTCACGAGGAGGTGCTCGCCGAGCACCTCGACGCCGACCCCGAGCACCGCTGGGAGTGGGAGCGAACCACGCTTGCCCGCGCGGTTGCGGTGAAGGTGATCGCCTACCGCGCAGAGCACAGTCTCAGCCAGACCGCGCTCGCAGGGCGCCTAAAGATGAGCCAGCCGGCGGTTGCACGGCTCGAGAGCGGCGAGCACAATCCGACGTTCCCGACGCTACTGCGCCTCTCCGACGCCCTGGGGATTGAGCTGGCGATCGACATCGCGCCCACCGGCCAAGAGCCGCAGCTGATCGGCAAGCGCGCACGGCGCAACGCCCTGGAGTCCTTCGAGGGCAACGGCTGCACCGTCATCGTGGCCGCAGCCTGAAGTTTGCCCGAGGCCACACTGCGTCCGCCGCGGCAGGCGCTGTGTTTGCTTCGCTGTCCGTGTGGGCGTGGCGCGGTCAGCCCGCGCCGTTGACAGTTCCGCAGACCGAACGGCAGCTCTCACATGTGAGACGGGAGGACATTCGCGGGCGGGTCGCCCAACGTGCCAGAGCGACGCCGGCGGGCAGCGGGCCAGTCAAAGGGCTTGCGTCGGGAGTGGGAACCTTCACGAGCAGCCATCGGGCTGACCGTCGCGACCTGTCCGGCGGATTGCGCTTCAGCCCATCAGCATCCAGCAGTTTTCCGTCCACAGGAAGCGGTTCGGTCCGCCCAGCAGCGGAGCGGGCAACTCGATCGAGGCGAGGTCGCCGTGAACCACCACCCTGGCTGCGGCGATCGCGCGCTGCTCGGCGCGCAGGCGCGAGCGCGCCCCTCGTTCATGCAGCAGCTTCCTCAGGCGCGCGTTCCACCGCTGTTCGCAGGTGCGGTGGTGCTCGGTGGCGCGCAGGGGGGCGTTCAGTACCGTGCATGCCCTCGCGCCGTTTCCGCTGAGCTCCGCCGCCACGAAGTTGCCCGCCGCGCGGCGTACCCACGCGATCTGTTCGGGGGTGCCCACCGAGTGCTCGCTGTATGCGCCCGCGGCGGCCGCTGGAAGCAGGAGCGCGAGGGCGCAGGT
>JBIOEY010000188.1:0-3294 GCA_044446505.1 Solirubrobacterales bacterium | reverse complement strand
GGTGGGGGCGCGACGGGGGCGGTGGGCAGCCCCACACCGGCGGTGCCGAGGTGGCGGCGGTGAAGCTTGTGGTGGCGGTGATGCTTGCGGTGGTGCTTGCGGTGCTTGGCGTGCTTCTTGTGGCGCGGGTGGCTCTTGTGGCTCCCCCGGGCCTCACCGTGCGTGGCGTGCGGCCCCGCATGATGAGCGCTGTGAGTGTCGAGGTGTCGGGACGCCTGGCCCGTTCCGCCCATACGGGAGCGTCGGCCGGGTGGGCCTGACTATTGAGTCCCGCAACTCGGGTTGGACGATCATTCAGGGTCCAGCGGCCCGGCTCGACAGCCTTCAGCCGGACGACCTCGGGTCGAGGATCGTCGATGCCGGCGTGGAAATGTGAGGTGCTCGAACCTTCTCAGCAGTCGCAGCCCCACGGGTGAGGCGCATCCGCTAGCGTTTCCGGCGAGGCCGCGAGCAGGAGAGCAATGCGCACCGACCCAAGTGACAACGGAGGCCTATTCCTCGGCAGGCGCCCGGGCACGGCGCCGACGCGCTTCCGCAACCAGCTCCCGCGCGGAGGCCCGTCGCGCCGGAGTCTCGACGCGTGCCTGGCGGGTGTGGCGTTCGCGCTGACCACCTTGGTTGGCCTGCTCTGCTGGGGACCGATCCCGCTCGCCTGCCTGTGGGTGGGCTCGCGCGTGAACTACCTCACGGGCAGCATCAGCCTCGGCATCCTGATGTCCTTCGCCGCGTTGTTCGCGCTGCTCTTCGGAGCCCTGCAGATCATGCACGACATCGACCAGCTCTGGGTCATCCTGCGCCGCGCGGCGGGGCACGATCAGCGACGGGGCGCACTGGAGCGCATCTTCGCGGCCACGGCCGTGATCTGCGCCACGATCTTCGTCTTCTGGTTCCTGGTCATCCACGGACCGGGCTCGACGGAATACTCGGGCGTGCAGGTTCTGGGGAAAACATTCCCGCGGTAGCGGCAGGCATTCCCCACGGTAGCTGGCCGGCATTCCGGCGGTAGCTGGCTGGCATTCCGGCGTGGTAGCGGCAGGGCGGTATCGTCGGGCGCGGTGCGACTGAATCACGTCACGCTCGCCGCCACCGATGTCGAGCGCTCGGCGCGCTTCTACTCCCGCCTGGGCCTCACGCAGATCGTCGCCGACTACCCCGATTACGCACGGTTCGTCTCACCGGAGGGCGATGTGACGCTGTCGCTTGATCGCGTGGAGTCGCTGCCGGCGCAGCCGACCGCGAGCATCCACTTCGAGGTGGGGGATGTCGATCGCACCGTCGGCGAGCTCGAACGGGCGGGGTTCGTGTTCGCGTCCGCTCCGGTCGATCAGCCGTACCTCTGGCGGGAGGCGGTGCTGCTCGACCCGGACGGCCACCGTGTGTTCATCTACCACGCGGGAGGCAACCGGCTCGACCCGCCGTGGCGGCTGCCGGCCGCCACGGAAAGCGACTGAAGTGAGCGCATCTTCACTCGCGATCTCGACCGCGAGGGCGCCTACCCTTCCTCGACCATGACCCTGCAGCTGTGGACGGCCGTGGATCGCTACATCTGCGATCACCTCCTGCCCGATGATCCCGCGCTCGAAGCTGCGCTGCGTGCGAGCGACGCGGCGGGCCTCCCGCCGATCGCGATCACCCCCAACCAGGGCGGGCTGCTGGCGCTCTTCGTGCGCATCCACGGCGCGCGGCGCATCCTCGAGCTGGGGACGCTCGGCGGCTACAGCACGATCTGGCTCGGCCGGGCGCTTCCGCCCGGCGGAAGCCTCATGACGCTGGAGGCCAACCCCGACTACGCGGAGGTCGCCCGCAAGAACATCGCCACCGCGGGGCTCGCGGAGGTGGTGCAGTTGCGCGTGGGCCCCGCCCTGGAGACCCTCCCCGTGCTCGCCGCCACTGGGGAGCCCTTCGATCTGATCTTCATCGACGCGGACAAGCAGAACTACGTCAGCGCCAAGGGCCACGACGGCTTCGCTCTCGCGCTCGTGACCGACGCGCGGTGATGCGTCGGGACGAGGTAGCACGTTTCGGGGTAGTGACCGCACCATCGCGGCAGGTCAGGTGCGCAGTCCATGCGGTGGTGTGGGAGGCCTGCTCACGCGTCGCGGCGGTGGCAGCGGCTCAAGCCGCCCCACGATGTCGGTTGGCGTCGCTCGAAATACGCAGAGGCATAGTCCGCCGGATCTGGCGGCAGAGCGATACAGCACACCCTCACAACCGGCGGCGTGCAGCCGCTCGCCGACATCTTGAAACGCCGGCCATTGGGCTCTTATCGGCTCGGCAGCAGGCAGGTCGAGTGCGGCGAGCGCTTCAGCGCTGGTAGGTCCGCTACCGACCGCAAATTCGCTCGGTAGCTCCAAAGCTCGCGCGGCAATCCCCGCAGCGGTTCGATCTCCAGCTCGGCGAGCCACCGGTACCACTCGGCCCACACCGCCGCCTCCTCGGCGGCGAGATAGATGCCCTCCACTGCCGTGCCGCGTTGCCAGCGCCCATCGGCGGGAGTGGGCGGCCGGTACAGCGCTGCGCCCCCGGCCGGGATGTGGCGCAGCCAGGTGCCCGCCACCGGCATCCGCGTAGCGCGCAGTTCGTCCACAGCGCGCTATGTGAAGGTCGGGGCCTCGAGCCCGGCGACGAGACGCGAGAGCTCCTCATACCCGCCGGCGGCGAGCACATCGATCGGCTTGCGGTGTTCCAGCGCAGCCAGCGGTCGGTTCAGCCACACTGGCACGTATTCAACCTCCAGCACCGCCGCGAGCCGCTCGATGATCGCCGAGAGCTCCACGAGCCTCTCTGCCCGCCGCCCGGTGGGCGCGCGGGTGCGATGAAGCCACGCGCTGACGGTTGAAACCCCCGCCCCCGTCGCGCGCGCTATGTCGCGCTCGGTCAGCGGAGCGAGTTGCCTGATCCGGATTGCCTCGTCTGCGTAAGCCAAGCTCATCCCCATATTGTAACAAGAAACGGAAGTAAAACGGAACGTATCCGGAACGAGCCGCTTGATGGGAGCATGAGCCGCTCGGCGCATGCTCCCATGCAGAACGCGTTCAAGGCATGGCACGCCTTCGAGGAACACCAGAACCGCAGGCGCCTTGGGCGCGAGATGAAGCCCATCCAGCAAGAGCTGCGCGTACCGCTCGATCACGCTGCCCGCAAGAGCACCCGCACCAAATACCACCGCCGGTTCGCCAATAACCTCTTGAAGCTCTGGCCAGCCCTCTGGACGTTCGTGTCGGTCGAGGGCGTGCAGCCGACCAACAACTCAGCCGAGCGCGCGCTCCGCGGACCAGTCATCTACCGCAAGCT
>JBIOEY010000187.1:0-3304 GCA_044446505.1 Solirubrobacterales bacterium | reverse complement strand
GGGGCGGTGCTGTGCGAGGCGACGCGCCTTGAGCGCCGTGGCGCCGGCGATCACGGGGAGGCCGACGCGCCAGGAGAGGGCTTGGGCGTCCTCGCGAGCGAAGCGGCGCGCGCGCGCCGCGGTGAGCGTGGCGCCGTTGCGTGAGACGCCGGGGAGCAGGGCGAGCGCTTGGGCGACGCCGAGCGCGAGGCCATCGCGGGGTCCCGCATCCGCAAGCTTGCGCGTGCCTGGGCGGGAGTCGGCGAGTGCCAGCGCCGCGCCGCCGAGCGCGAGGCCCGCGCCGAGCGCGCGGGTGCCGCTCGGGCGACGCTCCAACCCTTGCTCCAGGAGATACCCGACGAGCGCTGGAGGAGCGAGGGCGAGGGTGGCCGATCCAAAGGTGCGACCGTCCAGTTCGCGTAGCGTCTGCGCCAGCTCGCCGCGCAGCGCAATCGACAGCGCGGCGGCGGTGCTCGCGTGCAGCGCCACCTCCAGGGCGTTGCGCAGCTCGGCATCGATCTGTGCCTCGGGCCAGCCCGCGAGGCGGGGGATCAGCGCCGTGTGCGCCGAGGAGGAGACCGGCAGCACCTCCGTGGGGCCCTGCATGAGGCCGAGGAGGATCGCGTGGCGCAGGGAGAGCCTCGACGGCATGGCGCGGGCGTTCAGAACGGCTAGACAGCCGCCCGAGAGCGTCCGCGGCGGCGCACGATCCAGTAGACGACGCCCACCGCGATCGTCGCGAGCAGCACGTAGTCGAAGTACTCGAAGCCCTTGCGGACGCTCGTCCATTCGCCGCCCAGCGCGTGGCCCGCGAGCGCGAGCGCGAGCACCCACGGGATCGAGCCGATCGTCGTGAGGACCGTGAAGCGCAGCAGCGGCATCTTTGCCACGCCCGCGGGCAGTGAGACGAACGCGCGCACGAGCGGGATCATGCGGCCGAACAGCACCGCGGGGTCGCCGTAGCGTTGGAACCAGCGGTCCGCGCGTTCGATCTGGGCTGGGCCCATGTGCACCAGATGGCCGTGGCGTTCCATCAGCTCCAGGCGCCCCCCGCGGCCGATCGCGTAGGCCACCCACGAGCCCACCAGCGTGCCCAGCAGGCCCGCCAGCACGATCCCGGTCATCGTCAGGTGGTGCTGCGCGCCCGAGCCCCCGGGGTCCGCGACGGCGAAGCCCGCGAACAGCATCACCACCTCCGAGGGGACCGGGATGCACGCCGAGCCCAGCGCCATCAGCACGAACACCGCCGGCAGGCCCCCGTCGCGGACGAAGTGCCAGGTGGCGGTGACAACCGATTCGGTGACCGAGGCTAGGACGAGCATGAGCGCGTCAACGATACCGTCCTGCCGATGCGCGTATGGATCGCGGCGTTTGAGCTGCGCCGCCGGGCGTTGTGCAGACGAGTCGCGTCAGGGGCTTGCCGGCCACGGTCCCCGGCTCCCCAAGGCAGGGTGAGTTAGAAGGTAGGGTCCGCTGGTGCGCGTCTGGATCGACCTCACCAACAGTCCGCATGTGCTCGTGATGCGCCCGGTGATCGAGGCGCTGGAGCGCGATGGCCACGAGGTGCGCGTGACCGCGCGCGACTTCGCGCAGACGCTGGGGCTGCTGCGCCGCTTTCGGATCGCGCACACCGCGATCGGCCGCCACCGCGGCGAGCGGCTCGCGGCGAAGGCGAGCGGCCTTGCGCTGCGCTCCGCGGCGCTCGTGCGCTGGGCCCGCGCCGACGGCCGCTTCGACATCGCGCTCGGCCACGGCTCCAACGACGTGAGCGTCGCCGCGGCACTGCTGGGGATCCCGAGCGCGACGATGTTCGACTACGAGTGGGCCGCCGTGCAGCACCACGTCAACTGCCGGCTCGCCCGCGCGGTGGTCGTCCCCGACGCGATCCCGCCCGAGCGGCTCGATCGCTACGGCGCGCGCGGCAAGGTGCGCCCCTATGAGGGACTTAAGGAGGAGTACTACCTCGCGGACTTCGAGCCCGACCCCGCGATCCTCGCCGAGCTCGCGCTCGACCCGGGGCGGCCGATCGTCGTGGTGCGCACCCCCCCGGAGGTCTCGCTCTACCACCGCTTCGAGAACGACCTCTTCGCCCGGGTGCTCGAGCGCCTGCGCGAGGCCGCGGGCGGCGAGGGCGTGCAGTCGGTGGTGCTGCCCCGCACCGACGCCCAGCGCGCGGAGCTGCGCGGCGTGCGCGGCTTCACGGTGCCCGAGCAGGCGATCGACGCGCAGTCGCTGATCGCCCACGCCGACCTCGTGATCTCCGCCGGCGGCACGATGAACCGCGAGGCGGTCGCGCTCGGCGTCCCGGTCCAGACCACCTTCGAGGGCCGCCTCGGGGCCGTCGACGAGCGGCTGATTCAAACTGGCCGCCTGCACAAACTACGCGACCCCTCCCAAATCAATTTTAAAAAAAGACCTCCCGGCCAACTGGCGCCTCGTGTCCGTCGCGATCCGCGTGTGCTCGTGGATCTGCTGCTCAGTGCCTGAGCGCCCGCCGCGCCTCCCAGCGCTCGATCGCCAACCGACAGAGGCGGTCCACGAGCTCGGGGTAGGGGACCCCGGAGGCCTCGATCAGCTTCGCGTACACGCTCGTGGGGGTGAAGCCGGGCATCGTGTTGAGCTCGTTCACGAGCACCCGCTCGCCCTCCACGAAGAAGTCCACGCGCGCGAGGCCCTCGCAGCCGGTGTACGCGAACACTTCCAGCGCGAGCTCCTGCACGCGGGCGCCCGCCGCGGCGGAGATGCGGGCGGGCACCACCAGCTCCATCCCCCCGGCTTCGTACTTCGCCGCGTAGTCGTACCACTCCCCCGCGAGCACGATCTCCCCGGGCACGGAGGCCAGCCCAAGAGGGTGGCGCAGCCCCTCTTCATCGGTCAGCCCGAGCACGGCGCACTCGACCTCGAGCCCGCCCGCCATCGCCTCCACGATCGCGAGCGCGTCGTGCGCGAAGGCCCGATCGAGCGCCCCCCCCAGCTGCGCGGCCTCGACGACCTTGGCGATCCCCACCGAGGAGCCCAGGTGCGCGGGCTTCACGAACACCGGGAGCCGCAGGGCGGCGATCTCCCCGAGCACCTCCGTGGGGGCGCTGCGCCAGCGCTCGACGCGCGCGCCCACATAGTCCACCTGGGGGACCCCCGCGGCGGACATCAGCTCTTTGAAGAGCACCTTGTCCATGCACAGCGCCGACGTCGCCACGCCCGCGCCGACGTAGGGGACGTCGAGCGTCTCGAGCACCCCCTGCACGGTGCCATCCTCCCCGAAGGGCCCATGGAGCACGGGGAACGCGACGTCCGCCCCGAGCAGCCCCTCCCCGGGGTGCAGGCT
>JBIOEY010000186.1:0-3320 GCA_044446505.1 Solirubrobacterales bacterium | reverse complement strand
GTCCTCGGGGGTGGGCATCGGAGCGTCGTCCCCGTACAGCGCTCCGCCGGTGGAGGTGAACACCACCGGCACCCCCAGGCGCCCCGCCACATCGACCACGTTCAGCGTGCCCTGCACGTTGACCTCGCAGTCGCGGCCCGGGTCCGCCACGGAGGCCACCACGCTGGCCTGCGCCGCGAGGTGGAAGATCGCGCGGGGCGCCTCCCGCTCGACCGCGGCGTGCAGGGCGGCGCGGTCGATGATGTCGAGCGTGTGCAGCCGCGCCCCCTCCGCCACGTTGCGCGCATCCCCCGAGGAGAGGTCGTCGACCACGCTCACCTCGTACCCCTCCGCGAGCAGGGCATCCACGAGGTGCGAGCCGATGAAGCCGGCTCCGCCGGTGACGAGAGCGCGATTGGACACGCCCGAGAATCTAGCTGACCTGAAAAGAGGGGCCCGGCTCGCCACCCCTACCGAAAAGAGAGTCCCGGCTCGCCGGCCTCCAGCCGGCTGCGCCACCCCTACCGAAAAAGAGGGGCCCGGCTCGCCGGCCTCCAGCCGGCTGCGCCACCCCTACCGAAAAAGAGGGGCCCGGCTCGCCGGCCTCCAGCCGGCTGCGCCACCCTCTAAGCGACGGTCTGCGCGTCGGCGGCCCGCTCCTGTGGCGGCTGGCCCTCCGGTGCGGCGCGCTCCAGGAGCCCCTCGACGATCTCGATCGCCTCGTCGATCCGCTCCAGCGCCTGGGGCTCCTCGTGGCGGCCCAGCACGTAGCGGCGCAGCGTCGCCAGCACCCTGTGCGCGATCCCCACCGCCGCGCGCTCGCGCTCCGCGTCGATCTCGCCCCGCTCCCTGAGCTCCGCCACCCGGCGCAACGCCGGTTCGATCACCTCTCCGGGCAGCGCCACCGCCGTCACGCCGTCCTCGATCGCCTGCGCGATCGCGCCCTCCGCGGTCTCCGCGTCGCCGCGCGCGATCGCCGCGAAGTAGGTCTCCAGCACCCCCCCCAGGAGCGCCTCGGGGTCGGCGGTGAGCCGCTGGCGCGCGTCGGGGCCGGAGCTCGAGAGCACCTCGAGGAAGGCGTCCAGCAGCACCGGGTCGAAGTGCAGGCCGCGCTGGGCGCGCATCATCTGCACCGCCTGCTCCACCGAGTACGCCGTGCGGTACACGCGGTCGCTGGTGAGCGCGTCGAACACATCGGCGACCGCCACGATCCGACCTTCGATCGGGATCGCCTCGTCGGCGAGGCCGCGCGGGTAGCCGCTGCCGTCCCACTTCTCGTGGTGGCTCAGCGCGATCGTGGCGGCCATGTCGAGAATCGAGGAGGAGGAGCCCCGCAGCAGCCGGTGGCCCTCCTCAGCGTGGGTCTCCACGATCGAGCGCTCCTCCGCGGTGAGCGGGCCGGGCTTCAGCAGGATCGCGTCGGGGATCGCGACCTTGCCCACGTCGTGCAGGGGAGCGGCATAGCTGAGGCGCTCGCAGAGCTCGCGCTCGAGGCCGATCCGCTCGGCGAGCAGCGTCGAGAAGCGCCCGATCCGTTCGATGTGCGCACCGGTGTCCTCGTCGCGGAACTCGACCGCCATCGAGAGGCGCCGCACGGTCTCCGATTGCGCGATCTCGAGCTCCGTGAGCGCCCGGTGCAGCTCGCCGGAGCGGTCGTCGATCTCGCGTTGCAGCGCCTCGCGGCGGCTCTCCCCGGCACGCCACCCCAGCAGGCTCGCGGCGGCGGCGAGCACGGCCACGTAGAGCGCGGCGAGGGCCGGGCCTTCGGCCAGGATCGCCCCGAGCGCGGCAGCGGCCAGCACCGCCGCGAGCGGCGTCCAGGGGAGCAGCGCGCGGAGGCGGCTGCGAGTCGCATCCTCGGCAGCGGGTGGCATTCCCACGTGTTCGAGGTTACTCCACAATTCGGGCATTCCCACGTAATTTCGACTCCTAGACTCGCGCGCTCGGCAGTACGCGCGTGCGCGCGGAGCGCGGGCGTGCGCGAGTGGACGAATTTTCGATCCCGTGAGGGCGCAGGGAGCCATCCGGATGCTTCTCTACAGTCTCGACGATGCGTCTTCGGCGCCCATCCGCGGTAGTCCTGTCGCTCACGCTGGTCCTCGCGGCGCTGAGCGGGTGCGGCGGCTCCTCGGGCAACGGCGTCGCGTCGAAGTCCCCGACCGAAATCCTCACGGCGGCGAAGGCGGCGGCGGACAGCGCGAGCGCGGTGCGCGTCTCGGGCTCGACGGTCACGGGTGGCACTCCGATCTCGCTGGACCTGAGCCTCGTCGCGGGCAAGGGCGGCCGCGGAAAGCTTTCGCAGAGTGGGCTGAGCTTCGAACTGATCGAGATCGACGGGACGATATACATCAACGGCAGCCCCGCCTTCTACAGCCACTTCGCGGGCCCCGCCGCCGCGCAGCTGCTCCATGGGAAGTGGCTGAAGGCGTCGACGTCGAACGCGAGCTTCGCGGGGCTCTCCTCGCTGACCGATCTGCGCAAGCTGCTCGACGCCGCGCTGAGCAGCAGCCACAACTCGCTGACGAAGGTGGGCACGAGCACCGTCAACGGACAGTCGGCGGTGGGCGTCAAGGACACCGCCCAGAACGGGATCCTGTACGTCGCCACCACCGGGCCGGCGTATCCGCTCGAGATCACCAAGAACGGCGCGGGCGGAGGCAAGATCACGTTCAGCGAATGGAACAAGCCGGTCACGCTCACGGCGCCCACCAACGCGGTAGACATCGAACAACTCCAAAAAAGCGGCTGAGGCGTGATAGCCGGCGCATCTCTGCGTCCTCGATCGCTCGTGTGCAGAGCACACTTCGCTCACTGCGTCCTTGATCTGCTTGGCTATCACGCCTCAGTAGGTCTTAGTGCTCTGGCTCGGAAGTTCGCCAACGTATCCGACCGACGAACCTCGTCGTCTGCAAGGGGCAAGACGTCGGTAGAAACGCCAGCGCATTTGCGAAAGGGAGCACTTAGTAGTGCTACACCGCCAAGGCCACGTACTTGGTCTCCAGGTACTCGTCGATCCCCTCGAAGCCGCCCTCGCGCCCGAAGCCGGACTGCTTGACGCCGCCGAAGGGGGCGGCGGGGTTTGAGACGATGCCCTGGTTGAGGCCGACCATGCCGGCCTCGAGGCGCTCGGCGACGCGGAAGGCGCGGTCCAGGGCGCGGGTGTAGAGGTAGGCGACGAGGCCGTACTGGGTGCGGTTGGCGGCGCGCAGGGCGTCCTCCTCGGTGGAGAAGGCGGCGATCGGGGCGACGGGCCCGAATATCTCCTCGGCGAGCACGCGCGCGTCGGGGGGCACGTCGGCGAGCACGGTGGGCGCGAAGAAGTAGCCGGGGTGGGCGGGGTG
>JBIOEY010000185.1:0-3364 GCA_044446505.1 Solirubrobacterales bacterium | reverse complement strand
GGCGGGGGAGGCGGTGCGGGTGCGCAACCCCGAGGCGGTGCGCCCCTGGCAGCACGTGCTCAACCCGCTGAGTGGGTACCTCAACCTCACACAGGCGCTGTGGCGCACGCCGGAGGCCGCGAGCGCGTGGAACTTCGGCCCCGCTCCGGAGGACGCGCGCACGGTCGGCTGGATCGTGCGGAGCCTGTCCGAGCACTGGGGTGGGGCGCTGCGATGGGAGGCGGCCGAAGGCCCGGCCGGGGGACCCGATTCGCCGAGTGCGGCCGGAGGCCTGACTGGGGCGCCCGATCCGCCGGAGGCGGGCCGAGGCCCGACCGGGGAGCCCGATCCGCCGGAGGCGGGTCACCTCGCGCTCGACTCGACCAGGGCCGAGCGCGGTCTCGGATGGCGCCCACCGTGGGGCCTGGAGGAGGCGCTGGAGAACGTGGTGGAATGGCACGAGGCGCACCGGCGCGGCGAGGACACCCGGCAGACAACTGTCAGTCAGATCGAACGATTCGACAAACTCGCAACGTAGTTCGTAAGCTCTCGGGGGAGTGAGCCCTTCGACGCTGCGACGCTACCGCGCCGAGCGCCTGCTGCGACAGGAGTTCGAGGGGCTGCGCGGGAGCGTGCTGGAGAGCGTGCGCGCCCGCCTGCGCGCCCGCGGCGTGCGGCTCGACGGGGGTGATCTGGAAGCGTGCTATGCGGCGGCATGGCATGGCCTCTACGCCGCGATCGCCGCCGGCGAGGAGATCGCGAATCCGGCGGGCTGGCTGACGCTGGTGACGTTCCGCCGCGCGATCGACGAGTGTCGTGGGGAACGCGCGCGCGGGTTTGGCGATCCCACCCACCCCGAGCGCGCGGCGGTGGGGGCGGGAGCGGGCGACGCGAGGTCCGCCTCTGCTGGACATCGCCCGGCGGCGCGGGCGATCGGGGCGCGAGGGCCGGCGATGCGAGCCGCGAGCGAGCCGGACCTCGCGGCGGAGCTCGACGACCGCGCGCAGCTGCGCCAGCTGTTCGAGGCGCTGCGCGGCCGCCTCAACCCGCGGGAGTGCGAAGCGGCGAGCCTCTGCTACCTGCAGGGCCTCACCCGCGCGCAGGCCGCGGCGCGGATGGGGATCAGCGAGGCGCGCATGGGCAAGCTGATGGAGGGCCGCGGCTCGGGCCGGCCGGGAGTGGCGGGCAAGGTGGGGGAGCTGCTGGAGGCGATCCGCGGCGGGGAGTGGTGCGAGCAGCAGGCCTCGCAGATGCGCGCCCTCGCATTCGGCATCCTCGAGCCCGGCGGCGAGCGCTACCGCATGGCACGCCTGCACCAGCGGGAGTGCCCCGCGTGTCGCGCCTACATCCTCTCGCTACGCGGCCTCGCCGCGGTGCTCCCCCCGCTGCCGCTCCCGTGGGCGCTGGGCCTTGCATCCGCGGTGGGCGCGGGCGCCAAGGTCGGCGCGGGCGCGAAGGCGGGTGCGGGCTCCGGCGCCGGCGCGAAGGCGGGCGTGGGCTCCGGTGCCGGCGCGGGAACCATCTCGGCGTCGGGCGCTGTCGGCGCGGGGAGCGCCGCCGGTGGAGGCTGGCTGCTGGGCGGCTCGATGGGCGCGAAGCTGGCTGTGAGCTGCGTGCTGGCGCTCAGCGTCAGCTGTGTGGTCCTCACAGTGGCGCCTCACCATGCACGACACCGGCGTGTCCAACCAGCAACCCGGGCGAGGATTGCCTACGTCGCCGCCACCGATCCGCAATTGGTGGGCGGATCGGCTCAGCTCGGCGGAGATCTGGCCGGCAGGTCGACGACGGCCTCCGGCGATGTCTCGCGATCGGCGCCCGCGGTCGTCTCGCGCGGGGCATCCGCTCGACACGCTCAGCGCGAGTTTGGCCCCGAACAGCCCACCACCGAAGCCGGCTCCACAGCCCCCACCACGGTCCCGGCGCCGGTGACGGCGCGCGCAGCCTCGCGCCCTCTCTCGGGCGGTACAGCCGGCGCAGAAGCCTCTGCTCACGCCCCCGCGGGCCCCCCGACCCATGCGGAACGGGAGTTCAGCCCAGAATCGTCGCCGTAGGCGGCGGGGGCCGCGGCTCGGCTCCGGCCCCGCGCCCGCGCGCCCTCAGGCGCGCGGGAAGACCTTGGCGAGTCGCTTGAGCCCGAGGGGGTTGCCGCGGGGGCGCATGCGCCCGGTGGCGATCGCGCGCACGGGGGTGAGGCGGTCGCCGATGATGTCGACGAAGTCCTGGTATGAGACGCGCAGGCGCACGTCGGCCTTGGGCGCGGCCCCCTGCTGGACGGTGGAGGAGCCGTTGTTCACCGTCAAATGCCAGGTGGGCACGTCGGCGTCGGTGAACTCCCACTGGAAGGTGGTGGGGCGGCGCAGCCCGTGGTTGGGGTTGACCTGGCGGCGGATCGTGTCGAACAGCAGCTCGAGCGTCTCGGGGTCGCGCATGGAGGGACCTTCGCGCACGCCGAGGACCCCCGCCTGGGCGAGCCGCCGACCGCGCTGGGAGAGCTCCAGCGCCGTGAGGCCGGGGGGCATCAGCGGGGGACCGGGCAGCGACTCGGGGGGCAGGCCGGCGGAGCGGAGCTTCGTCATCAGCGAGTTGACGCCCTCGGGGCCGATCTTGTCGAAGGTGTACCCGAAGCACGTCAGGTAGCTCTCGTCCCAGCCGGGGGGCATCAGCACCTGCGCGGTGTAGCGGGTGACTTCCTGAAGGATGCGGGCGACGGCCTTGGGGACGCCGACGGGGTCTTCGCGCTTGAGGTCGGCGAGGAGCTTGACGCCGAAGCCGATGTGGCGCTGCTCGTCGGCCTGGATGTTCTCCATCCCCTCGCGGAAGGCGGGCAGGACGTTGCGCTCCTCGAGGTAGCTGCAGATCAGGTGCTGCCCCGGCTGGGCGAGGGCGCCCTCGATCACGATGTGGTACAGCGCGACGGCGGCGGCGAGCTTCGCGGGGGAGCGGTCGGCGCGCAGTTCGTCGGCCATCGTGTCGAGGCGCTCGAAGATCTTGCGGAAGCCGGGGGTGAGCTGGGGCCTGACGGCGTTCAGCCCGCCCGCCATCGAGCCGTCGCCGATCCCGCAGACCTCGTGCATGAAGCGCTTGAAGAAGACCGCGTGGCGCGCCTCGTCGACCTGCTGGGTGGCGATGAAGTACTTCTGCTCCTCGCGGGGCGCGGCGTCGATGTAGGGGGACAAATTGTCCGCGACGGCGTCCTCGCCCCAGAAGAACAGCCCGTAGTTCCACAGCGCCGCCTGGCGCTCGAAGTCGGTGAACTCCTCGCGCCACTGGCGCGCGTCCTCGGTGAAGTCGAGCTCCGTCGCGCTCCAGTTGCCGCGCTCCCAGCGGGCGTAGAGGTCCTCGTAGGAGATCGCGTCGGCGGGGAGGCTGCCGAGCGGTGCACCGG
>JBIOEY010000184.1:0-3516 GCA_044446505.1 Solirubrobacterales bacterium | reverse complement strand
CATGCGGCCCTGCCACCAGGCAGTGCATGCACTGCCTGGCCGGCCGGTACATGTACCGGCCGGAACTCCCCTTCTAAGGGCCCACGACAAAATAACTGACGGGCCGGTGCGGCCGCTCCGCGGCGATCTGCGCCACCCGTGATGCTCGCCGTGCCACCAGCACGGCTGCGCTCACGTGCGTCGCATCTCATCCACGGATCGACCACCCCGATCCCGCCATTTATTTTGTCGCGAACCCTAATCAGGTCTGCGGTCCCCCGCCGGTCCAGTTCACTTCGACCGGCGGGAGCGCGAGGATCGCTCCCCAGGTGCCCGCGTCCGTTTCGCCGGTCGCCGGGAGGCCGTGTTCGCTCTGGAACTGCCGCACGTCTTCTGCGGTCTGCGCGTCGAAGAGCCCCGTTGTCGGCTGACCCGGGATCGCGCTCGCGAGGTGCTCCTGCAGCCACAGCACCTGATCGCTCTTCGCGCCCTCCCGCAGCAGGGGTGAGGTGAGCTCCGGCAGGGGCACCGTGAGGCTCGTGTTCAGCGGCGCCGCCAGCGAGGCCCACCCCGACGAGGATGTTTCCTGCCAGTCCCAGAACGACTCCCCCGCGGCGCCGTACGCGCTCGAGAGCGAGCGGAAGCCCACGATTTCCGAGGAGCCCACCCCCCCGTAGGTCTGGCCCAGCGGCAGGATCGGACGGCCGTAGATCAGGTTCTGTTCGTACGTTTTCACGAACACCCCCCCCACGCTCGTGCCGATGTCGTGCCAGTACATCTGCGGCGCGTTGAACTGCGCCCCGTTCGACCCGAGGAACACCGAGAACGGGAACGACGGGTGGTAGCTCACGTACGGGAACGACGCCAGCCCCAGCGGGTATGTCGGGCCGACCTTCGCGCGCAGCGCGGCGATGTACCGCTGCGCCGCCCCGTACAGCCCTTCGTATTGGGACTCCGCGTCGATCACCAGGCATTCCGCGCCGTTCGCCGCCGCCCGCGCGCCCAGTTCCGCCTCGCCCACCGGGTTCGAGCCGTACACGTACTGCCACGCGCACACCCTCAGGCCCTGCGCGTGGAGTTCTTCCACGAGCTGTTTGCTGAATTGGCTCCAGTAGTTGCTCGAGCCGTCCGAGCTCTTGATGAACAGCGTGCCCACCCCCGCCGCGTGGGCCCGCGCCGCGATCGCCGCCACGCTGCCCCCGTCGGACTGGCTCATGTACCAGATCCACATCCCCTGGCCCGCGAACGCCGTTCCGCTGGCCGTGCTCGCCACCCCGCTCGGCGGGGCCGGCGCCGGCGGCGGTTTCGGCGGGGCCGGCGGGTGCAGCGCGTGCGCCACCACTTTGATCGGGCCATACAGGTTCGACCGCCTCCCGCCGCCCAGCAGCACCGCGATCTGCCCCGAGTGCGCGTTGCCCGGCACCGTCACCACCAGGCCCGCCGGTGTGGTGCGCAGGCGGCTGCTCGGCGAGTTGCGCGCGATCCGCGCTCCCCACGAGTGCGGGAAGGCCACCGCTTGGCCGCTCTTGAGGCTCTTTCCCTGCAGCAGCAGCGTGCCGCGCGCCGAGACTTCGTGGGCCTTCGTGGAGCAGCTGCTCGCCGGCACGCACTGCGCGCCCGTGATCTTCACCGCAGGCTGCGGAGGGGGCTTGCGGCTCCTGGGCGCGGGCTTTGGCCGCGTGCCCGTCGTGGTCCCTCCCTGGGTCCCTCCGTGCGTCGCCGTCGGATGACTCCCGCCCGAGCCTCCCGGCGGGGCGGTTCCACCCACGATCTGGGCTGCCACCGCCCCCGTGGGGATCGCGAGCGACAGCGCAATCGCCGCCGCTGTCGCCGCGAACCTCGATCGCTTGTTGGCAGGCGTGCTTTCCATGCGAAGAATGGCCGGACGGGCGCCCGACCTTACCGGCTATAGGGTTCGCAACCGAGCCGCGGGACGGAAGTTGCGCTCTTCGACGCTCGCGGTCTCCCAGCGGAAGCCCAGCGACGCGGGCGCGAGGGCGAAGTCGCGGCTCAGGCGCCGGCGGTCTCCCAGCGGAAGCCCAGTGACGCGGCGCGGGGGCCGAAGTCGCGGCTCAGGCGCCGGCGGTCTCCCAGCGGAAGCCCAGCGACGCGGGCGCGGGGGCGAGCGGGCTGCTCGGCAGGCCCGCCGTGGGCTCGGGGAGGTTGAAGCCACTCGGCGCGACGTCGTTCGGGGCATCCGCGTGGAACAGCGAGGCGAGGTACTGGATGTGCCCGCGGCCCACCCCCAGCTCGAACTGGCCGCCGCCGTAGTTGCCGATCCCCCGGGCGGCGCAGTGGTCGAAGGCGTCCACGAGGTTGCGCAGGCCTCCGAGGCGCGAGGGCTTGATGTTGACCATTCGCGGGGGGTAGCGCAGCGCCTCAATGTCCGCCACCGAGTGGATCGGCGCGTCCCACGAGAAGCGCTCCCGGTGGGGGGCGAGCACCGCGTCGGTCTCCGGTGTGAGCGCCGGGTCCTCGATCCACGCCTCCGGCAGCGCCCGCACCACCCGCCGGTAGAGCTCCGGGTCCGCCGGCTGGTCCACGATCGAGCCCGTGTAGTACGCCTTGAAGTCCACCGACTCCACCGCCCCCGTCGCCGCGAGCTGCGCGATCAGCCGCTCATCCCACGAGCTCGTCGGGTCGAGCTTGAAGCGCAGCCCCGGATAGAGCTCCAGGCGCCGGCGCAGGGGGTCGAGCGTGGGGGGCTCCCCGAGGCGCAGCGAGACCACGAAGCGCACCGGCTCAGGCTCCCGGTCGAGCAGTGCGTGCAGCGTGGTGCCCGCCTGGCGCAGCGCGAGGTCGAGCGCCGCCGACTCATACGCCCACAGCCGGTAGCGCCGCGAGACCTCCCGCTGCGGGGGCGCCGGGAAGAGCTCGAGCTCCCGCAGGCGCTCCGCGAACGAGGCCAGCGTGAAGCGGCCCCGCAACGGCAGCCTCGGCCCCTGCGCCTGAAAGTCGGCCAGCAGGATCGCGTGGTCGACCGCGTCGTAGGTGACGTCCTCCCCCGACCCCTCCTCGCCCGCGCCCCGCAGGTGGATCACCGTCGAGGAGCGCTCGAACTCGCTCGACACTCGCGCGCTGAGGGGCTCCAGCGCATAGCTCTCGATCTGCACGGGCAGCTGCGCGAGGAGCTCCCAGGTACTCATTTGGGGTCGTCCACGTGGGCCTCGTGCGCCGCGGGGGAGCGGGCGTCCGGCCTCTGTTCGGCGCTCGCCGCGCCACGCGCCTTCACCGCGAGCCCCCGGTCTCGGCCCCGCCCGCGCCCTGTGCGCCCTCGCCCTCCAGTCGTGCGACCAGATCCTCCAGACGTAGCTCCTCCAGCGCGTTCCCAACGGCCTCGAGCTCCCGCGCGCAGTGCTCGATCAGCTCCTTGCCCTCCTTCACCAGTTGCAGCGTCTCGCCGAGGCTCGCCTCACCGGCGTCGAGGCGGCGGACGATCTCCTCCACGCGCGCCACCCCCATCTCATAGCTCAGCTCCTCGCTCACGATCCCTTCTCGATCACTTAGCTCCTGGCTCACGATCCCTTCTCGATCACT
>JBIOEY010000183.1:0-3561 GCA_044446505.1 Solirubrobacterales bacterium | reverse complement strand
GGGCCCCGTTGGGCGCGAAGAACGTCGTGATCGCCTCCTCGAGGCCGGGGTCGAGCACGAGCAGGACCTCGTCGCCGGCCTCGATCACGGTGTCGGCCTTGGGCACGAAGCCGGAGCCGCCGCGCAGCACGGAGATGATGAGGCTCCCTTCGGGGAGGTGGATGTCCGCGACGCGCTCGCCGACAGCAGGCGCGTCGGCGTTGACCTCGAGCTCGATGATCTCCAGGCGCTCCTCTTCGAGCGCGAGCAGGTGCACGAGGCCGTAGCGGGGCACCTCGTGCTCGATCAGGCGCAGGATCAGGTCGGTGGCGGAGACCGCGGGCTGGATCCCGAGCAGCTTGAAGTGCTCGTGGTTGCGGGGGTTGTTGACGCGGGCGATGATGCGGTCGCAGAGGTACTTCTCCTTGGCGACCTGGCAGACGAGCATGTTGTCCTCGTCGTCCCCCGTCACCGCGATCACGAGGTCGGCGCGCTGGATGCCGGCGCGCTCGAGCACCCACAGCTCGGTGGCGTCGCCGTACTGGGCGGCGTGCTCGAACTCCTCCTCGATCGAGAGGTAGCAGGGGCGGGAGGACTCGATCAGCGTCACCTCCTGCCCCTTCGCGATCAGCTCGCGGGCGAGGTTGCGCCCGACCTTCCCAGCGCCGACGATGATCGCGTACATCGCTAGGCCACGTGCTCGACGGTGAGGGCGCGCTCGAACATCTCGATCGCGTGCTGGGTGGGGGAGATCGTGTGCAGACCCTGTTCGCCGTACCACCCGGCGCGCGCGGGGTCCATCACGCGGGCGATCACCTTCGGCACCTCGAAGCGCTTCTGCGCGATCTGGGCGATGATCAGGTTCGTGTTGTCGCCGTCGGTGGAGGCGATGAACACGTCCGCGCGCTCGATCCCGGCCTGGATCAGGGCGTCGATCTCCAGAGCGGTGCCGATCGTGAACAGCCCGCCGGCGTCCTCCCAGCTGGTGGCCTGTCCGGCGTTGAGGCGCTCGTGAGAGAGCGCGTCCTCGTCAATCACCGAGACTTCGTGGCCGGCGGCCAGCGCGGACTTGGCGACGGCGGAGCCCACGCGCCCGGCGCCCACGATCAAGACGTACATGAGTCGCACATTAGACGATGCCGGCCCCCGCGGCACGCTGGATCGCGCCCGGGTGCGCGGGATCCAATACACCCTCCACCGAGGGACGCTCACGGGCGGGGGGCGCCGTGACGATCACCCGGCACGGGGCCTTCGCGACGACATAGCGAACGACATCCCCCACGTAATTCTCGAGCGGCCCGCTGAGGCCCCCGAGGCGGGCGCCGCCGCGCACGAGCGAGGGTTCCTCGGCGCCGAGCACGATCGCCTCGACCCCCCGGCGGCGAGCCTCCTCGACGATCGCGCTGCCGGCGCGGCGCGCGCGAACGGTGGCGGTGGCGACGTGCACGCCGGCGTACTCCTCCCCCACCGCCTTCGCGCGGGCGAGCGCCTGCCGGCCCCGCTTGATGTGCGCGTCCGGCAGGCGCGCGTCGAGCGTGAGCGCCATCGGGATCTCGAAGATCCACAGGGCCTCGATCGTGGCGGTGTCGATCGCGGCCTCGTCGGTGGGCTCGCCGGCCACCAGCAGGGCGGCGGTCTGCACGATGTCGTCGTCGAGCGCCCCCCCCTGCAGGGGCACGAGAATCGAGCCGTAGTCGGTGTCTAGGAGCCCACCCCCCCGCTCGGGACGCAGCATCTCGGGAGCCACCGTGACGCGCCGCAGAATCGAGCTTTCGTCGAGACGGCGGTAGGTGAGGTAGAGCACGAGGCCCACCGCCATCCACCCGAGCCCGACGTAGCGGGCGGGCTCGTGCACGACCAGCAGCGCGAGCAGGCCCGCGGCGCTGAGCAGCGCGCCGAGCGCGGCCGGCACGGGCAGTTCGCCGCCGCGGTAGCGCACCGAGAGGGGCGTGCGAAACGGGCGGGGGCGGTCGGGCTCGCGGTAGCGCAGGCGCCACACGGAGAGGTGGGCGATCGTGAAGGCGAGGATCGAGCCGAAGGCGTAGATCCCGACGAGGAAGTCGATGTCCTCGGGGATCACCAGCACCGCGGAGAGCAGCCCGGCGAGAACGATCAGCACGTAGGGGGTCGAGCGCCGCTGGTGCAGGCGGCCGAGGCCGCTGGGGATCTGGCGATTGGTGGAGAGCGAGTAGGCCAGGCGCGAGAGCCCGAGCATCGCCGAGTTGGCGGCGGCGATCAGCGTGCCGGCGACGATCGCCGCGAGCAGGTAGCGCAGGGCCTGCGCGAGCGAGTGGGGGTGCACGGGGCTGAGCAACCCGATCACCGGGTCATCGAGATAGCGGTGGCCGATCGGCGTGTAGGTGCCGTGGATCGGGACGGCGGTGACCGCGAGCAGCCCCACGCCGACGTAGGCGAGGAGCACGATCGCGGTGCCGTTGACCACGAGCCGGCGCAGGGGGCGACGACCGACCCGCACCTCGCCGGCGAGGCCCGAGGCGTACTCGAGCGAGGTGAACGCGATCGTGGTGATCGTGAGCGCGAAGATCAGGCCCGACCACGTGGGGGCGCTGCCGAGGTGGATCGAGGCGGTGAGCGTGTGCGGATCGAAGTAGACCAGCAGCCCGATCGCGATCAGCAGGAGCTCCAGCACGAGCGCGCCCGCGACGAGCACGCCGAGGCGCAGCCCGCGGCGGCTGGAGAGGCCGCGGATGTTGGAGAGCACGACGAACGCGATGATCGCGAACGCGAGCAGGAGCGCCTCGGTGTGGTTGCCGAGGGGGGCCCAGAAGACCTTCAGGTACTGGGTCGCCGCGTACGCGGCGACCGCGATCAGGATGATGTAGTCGAGCAGGATCGCCCACCCCGCGATGAAGCTGACGAGCTCGTTGAAGGCGTAGCGGGCGAACACGGTGGAGCCGCCGGGCTCCTGGTGCAGCGAGGCGCCCTCCACGTAGGTCATCGCGGTGAGCCCGAACATCAGCGCGGCGATCAGGAAAACGATCGGGGTGAGCCCCAGCGCGTGGTTGACGACCACCCCCAGCGAGAAGCAGACAGCGGCGGCGAGCGAGGTGTAGACGATCCCGAAGAAGATCGGGGAGCCCACCGTGCCGCTGAGCGCCGCCAGAGACCACGCGCTGACCCGCTCCAGCGCCGGCCCCTCGGCGCCCTCCGGCTCGAACCCCTCCCAGGGCGGGGGGGGCTGCTCGTCACTCATGCGCGGCCACCTCGGCGCGCCTCGACGTACAGCCGCCCGACCCCGGCGGCGAGGAACAGCGCCCCGAGCAGGGTGCGCGCGGAGAGCAGGCCTCCGTGTCCCCCGAGGGCCTCGACGACGAGCGCCGCCCCGACGAGCGCCATCAGCGTCGAGAGCGCGATCGTGCCCATGCGGTGCGCCTGTCGGCCGTTCATCTCATCCTGAGCTTATTCCGGCGCTGGTCAGGCTGTTCCGGGCAGTGCATGCACTGCCCGGCGGGGGGGCCCAAATGGGGGCCCCAGACAACCCCCCAGCGGCGGGTGGGTAGGGCGGCGCCGGCGCCGGCCCGGGCGGGGCGCCGGCCGCCCCGCGCGCACGGGAGGAGGCGG
>JBIOEY010000182.1:0-3590 GCA_044446505.1 Solirubrobacterales bacterium | reverse complement strand
CGCCGGGGCCAAGGGCGTGGATGATGCTGGGGGAGGCGCTGGCGCGCTGCCCGGAGCTGGGGCTGCTCGCGGCCGACCCGCTTGGCGTGGCGCAGGAGTGGGAGCGGGTGGCGCGGGCGCTGGAGGGGATCGGCGCTGCCCTCGAGCTCCCGCGCGCGGGCCTCGCGTACTTCGAGGCTGATGGGCTGCGCGGGCTGTACGGGGGAGAGGAGGGTGTGATCGTCGCGGCGCGCCAGGCGCTTGCACGCCCCACGCGGGTGGGCGCGGGCCCGACGCGCTTCTGCGCGCTCGCCGCGGCGCTTGAGGTCCGCTCGCGCCGCGTCGCGGTGGTGGAGGAAGTCGAGGCTTGCCATTACCTCGCCTCCAGGTCGGTGGCGCTGCTGGGCTACCGCGCGGAGACCGCCACACTGGTCGAGCCCCTGAGCCGGCTGGGGATGCGCACGCTGGGGGAGCTCGCGGCACTGGGGCGCGACGCGCTGGCCGACCGCTTCGGGGCGCCCGGCGTCCTCGCCCACCGCCTGGCGTGCGGAGCGGACGATCCCCTGCGCACCCGCTCCCCGCAGGAGTCTCTGGCGGAGACATTGGAACTCGGCGAGGCAAGCTCGGGCCCGGCGCTGGAGCGGGTTCTCGGCGTGCTCGTCGATCGCCTGCTCGCGCGGTCGGAGCGGCGCGGGCGCACGCTGCGTGCGTTGACGCTCTCGGCGCGACTGGTGGAGGGCGGGACCTGGCGCGAGCGGGTGGTGTTGCGCGAAGCGCTCTCCGACCCGCGGCGGATGCGCCTCGCGCTCGCGCCCCGCCTGGCGCTGCTCCCCGCGCCCGTCGCCGCCCTGCGCCTGGAGGCCGAGCGCTTCGGCCCGCCGGAGGGTGAGCAGGGCACGCTGTTGGAGCGCGCTCGCGTGGTCCGCCGCCGGCGCCTGCGGGAGGCCGTGGCTCAGGTGCGCGTGGCGGCGGGGCCGGAGGCGGCGCTGCGCGCGGTGTGCGTGGATCTCGACTCCCGCGTGCCCGAGCGACAGGTCGTGCTGACCCCCTTTCCGGGATGAGCGGCAGTCGTGCACTGAACTTGCCGCACCCAGCGCGTGTGGAGATGGGCGTCGGGGGAGCGCCCCGTGCGGTGGACGGCCGGCGGATCGAGCAGGTGCGGGAGTCCTGGCTGGTGGAGGACCGCTGGTGGACCGGCCGCCCGTTGCGTCGGCGCTACTGGGAGGTCGTGAGCGGGCAGGGGCGCAACCTCGTGGTCTTCCATGATCTCTGCGCCGGTACGTGGTTTGCGCAGGCGGGTTGAGAGCGTGGGCGAGTCTCCCTACGTCGAGCTGCACTGTCACTCTGCGTACTCCTCCCTTGACGGGACCTCGCTGCCGGACGAGCTTGCGCGGCGGGCTGCAGAGTTCGGCTACACGGCGCTGGCGCTCACCGATCACAACTCGGTGTCGGGTTCGATGGAGCTCGCCCAGGCCGCCGCGGCGTGCGGGGTGCGCGCGATCCACGGCGCCGAGATCGACGTGACCGCAGCCGGCGACCGCGATATCCACCACGATCGCCGCGGTGTGCGCAGCGGATCCGACGGCGGCCCTCTTACGTACGGGGGGCGCCACCTCACGCTGCTGGTGCGCGAGGCGCGCGGCTGGCGCAACCTCTGCCGGCTGCTCACCCGCGCGCACGCCCACACCCGCGAGGGGTCCGGACGCGAGCGTGGCGAACCCTCGGTGAGCCTGGAGGCGGTGATCGAGCACAGCGAGGGCCTCGTCTGTCTCACGGGCTGCGCCGGCCGTGGTGTGCACGACGAGCCCACCGCGCGGCGGCTGCTCGAGGCGTTCGGCCCACAGAGCCTGCGCGTGGAGCTCCAGCGCCCCTACGCTCGACACGACCGCGCGCGCAACCGCGCCCTGGAGGCGCTCGCGCGGCGCCTCGGTGCGGCGTGTGTGGCCACCGGCAACGTGCACGCCCACGCGCGCTCCCGCGCGGAGCTGCAGGACGCGTTCGTGGCGCTGCGCCACCGCACCACGCTCGACGCCTCCGAGCCGCTGCGGCGCGGCAACCACAGCCACGTGCTGAGCGCCCCGCGAGCGATGGCGAGCCGCTTCGCCGAGCACCCCGAGGCGGTGCGCGAGACCGCGCGCCTCGCGGAGGGGCTGCACTTCGACCTGACGCGGGATCTCGGCTACCGCTACCCCGGGGCGGAGGACCCCGCCGCGATGCGGCGCCTCGCCGAGCTCTGCCATGTGCGATTGGATCAGCGCTACGGCGCCCAGACCCCTGCGGCTCGCGGGGGATGGCCAGGCAGACGCGGGGGGGAGGCTGGCCGGGGAAGTGGAGCCGGCCGGCGAGGTGGAGAGAGAGCCGGGACTATGCGCCACGAGGCCGCGGCGCGCCTGGAGGAGGAGCTGCGGATCATCGACGAGCTGGGGCTCGCGGGGTTCTTCCTGCTGCACCACGAGCTGCTCGAGCTCGCCCGCGAGGTGGCGGTGGATGTACGCGGTCCGGACTCCGCCCGCGCGCTGCTCGCGCCCGGGCGCGGGCGGGGCTCCTCGGTCTCCTCGATCGTCTGCTACCTCACCGGCCTCTCTCACATCGACCCGATCGGCAATCGCCTGCTGCTCGGGCGCTTCCTGCACACGGGCCTCGAGCACCTCCCGGACATCGACCTCGACTTCCCCCGCGACATCCGCGAGGTCCTGATCCCCCGTGTGCACGAGCGCTACGGCCAAGAGCGCGCCGCGCTCGTCGCTGCCTTCCCGACATTCCGTGCGCGCGGCGCGATCCGCGAGCTCGGCAAGGTCCTCGGCCTGCCGCCCGGCGAGATCGAGCGCGTGGCGCGTGCCGCGGACAACCACCGAGGCGCCGCCGAGCACGACATCGACGGCGCGCTTGGCCGGGGGGAGGAGCGCTCCGGGGCGAGCTCCTGGGAGGAGGGACGCCCCGGCGGAGCGGCGGTGCCGGCTGCCTCCCCCCGCTGGGCGTGGCTCGCGCGCCTCGCCGCGGAGGCGTACGGGCTGCCCCGCCACCTCTCCCAGCACCCCGGCGGGATGGTGATCGCCACGCGGCCCCTGATCGACTGCTGCCCCGTGGTCCCCGCGGCGATGGAGGGCCGTCAGATGGTGCAGTGGGACAAGGACTCCTGCGCGGACGCGGGCTTCCTGAAGATCGACCTGCTCGGGCTGGGGATGCTCTCCGCGGTGGAAAGCTGCGTCGATCTGATCGCCCGCGCTCGCGGGCGGCGCATCGACCTCTCGCGGATCCCATTCGATGACCCCGAGACCTTCAGGGCGGTCCGCCGCGCGGACACCGTGGGGGTCTTCCAGATCGAGAGCCGCGCCCAGATGCAGTCCCTGCGGCGCACCCTCCCCGAGAACCTCGACGATCTCACGGTGCAGGTCGCGATCGTGCGCCCCGGCCCGATCCAGGGCGGTGCTGTCAACCCCTACATCGAGCGGCGCGGCCGCCTGCGCGAAGACCCCTCGTATGAGATCCCCCACGAGCACCCCGCGCTGGAGCCGGTCCTGCGGGAGACGCTCGGCACGATCATCTTCCAGGACCAGGTGATGGAGGTAGCCGAAGCGTTCGCCGGCTTCAGCCCCGGCGAGGCGGACGGG
>JBIOEY010000181.1:0-3664 GCA_044446505.1 Solirubrobacterales bacterium | reverse complement strand
GGTGTGGGGGGTGACGGTATCGACCCCGCGGCGGGGCCCAAGGGTGAGGGCGTCGCGCACGACCAACCACCCGCCGGGCGCCGTCCACGTGGTCAGCAGGGTGTTGGTCCCAGGCTCGTACACGCGCGCGGTGGGGACGTTGATCCCGAACGGCCCGAAGCGGAAGGCGCCGGCCTCGCGGTCGAGCAGCGTCCCGAACACGCTGGGCGCGTCGAAGCGGGGCACGCACAGCCAGTCGATCGCCCCGTCGGGCGCGACGAGCGCGCCGGTGTGGCAATCCGAGAGGAACGCGTAGTCGGCGATCGGCGGGAACGGCGAAGGCGCGGCGGCGCTCTTGGGCGCGGCGGCGCTCTGGGCGGCGGCGGCGCTCTGGGGGGCGGTATCGCTCACTTCGCCACCCACGGTCCGTGCCAGCCGCCGTAGCCGGCCACCAGGCGATCGGCCTCCTTCGGTCCCCACGAACCGGGCTTGTATGGGTGCACGGGCGGGGGGGCGTTCAGCAGGGGTTCGAAGATGCGCCAGGCCTCCTCGACGCCGTCCTGACGGGTGAAGCGGGTGCTGTCGCCGTTCATCGCGTCGAGCAGCAGCACCTCGTAGGGGGTGGGGGCCTCACCGCCCTCCTCGGCGAACTCCATGTCGAGTGTGATCGCCTGCGGCCCGCCGGCGTCGGCGCGGTGGGCGTCGAGGATCACCTGGGTGCCGGTGGAGGGGTCGAGCTTCACCACGAGCTGGTCGGGTTCGGGGCGGCGGTGGCCGTGTTCCATGAACCCGAGGCGCGGGGGGTGGCGGAAGACGACGCGCAGCTCGGTCTGGGTGACGGGGAGCTTCTTGCCGGTGCGGATGAACCAGGGCACCCCGGACCAGCGCCAGTTGTCGATCTCCAGGCGCAGCGCGGCGTAGGTCTCGGTGGTGGAGTCCTTCGCGACGCCGTCGATGTCGAGGTAGCCGTCGTACTGCCCGCGCACGTAGTGCGCGGGGTCGGCGTCGGCGGTGGAGCGGAACACGGCGTACTTGGCGTCCTTGAAGGTCTCGGCGTCGTTGCCGGCGGGGGCCTCCATCGCGGCGACCGCTACGACCTGCATAAGGTGGTTGACGACCACGTCGCGAACGGTGCCGACGGGGTCGTAGAAGTGCCCGCGGTCCTCGACGCCGAAGCTCTCGGCCATCGTGATCTGCACGCAGGCGATGTGGCTGCGGTTCCAGATCGGCTCGATCATGGTGTTGCCGAAGCGCAGGTAGAGGAACTCGTCGGTGCCCATCTTGCCGAGGAAGTGGTCGATCCGGTAGAGCTGGGACTCCTCGATCGACTCGTGGATTTCGGCGGCGAGCTCGCGGGCGGAAGCGAGGTCGTGGCCGAAGGGCTTCTCGACGACCACCCGCCCGGTCTTGGTGAGGCCGGCGGCGGCGAGTTGTTTGATCACGGGCCCGAACAGGAAGGGGGGGATCTCCAGGTAGAAGACGGGGCTGCTCACCTCGCCGAGAGCGCTGGCGAGGCGCTTGTAGGTGGCGGCGTCGGTGAAGTCGCCGCTGATGAAGGAGAGCCGTGCGGCGAAGCGCGCGAAGACGTCGCTGTCCACCGTTTCGCCGGTCCCTTCGATGCACTTGCGGGCGTGCTCGCGGAGGTGCTCGACGGTCCAATCGTCCCCCGCGACCCCGACGATCGGGCAGTTCAAGAGGCCGCGGCGCTCCAGGCAATAGAGGGAGTGGAAGGTCATCACCTTGGCGAGGTCGCCGGTGATGCCGAAGACGACGAACACGTCAGCGGGCGGTGCGCCGCCGGGATTCTGTTCACCGGCTGTCGTGCGCGGGTGAGCTCCTACCGCTGTGCTCATGCTGGCTGGCCCCTTTCGATCGTGTCCTGTGCGTGGTATTCGCTGAGCAGCTCTTCCTCGCGCCGATGCTTGGGGAAGCGGAAGAACACAAGCGTAGCGCCGAGCAGAATCGCGATGATGCCGGCGATGTAGGCGTGCTGGGCGCCGCTCAGGAACGATGCCTTCGCGCCGGCGATGATCTGGGAGGAGTAGTGGGGATAGCGCTGGGCGGTGTCGGCGGCGCTGGCGAAGGACTTCTCGAGCTCGGACTGGACGCTGTTGGTGACGAGCGCTTTCTGCGGGGAGGCGGCGACCGCGGCGGCGACGGCGGTGGCGTAGCCGGCGGTGAGGATCGCGCCGAGGATCGACTGCATGATCGCCCCGCCTAGGTCGCGCTGCAGGTCGGCGGTGCCGGAGGCCATCCCCGCGCGGTGCACGGGCACCGAGCCGGTGAGCGAGTGCGAGGCGGGGGTGCCGGCGAACCCGACGCCGGCTCCGATCAGCGCGTAGGCGAGGCCGACCTTCCAGTAGGCGATGTTCTCCTTCCACAGCAGCAGCATCGCGAGGAAGCCGAGCAGGCAGAAGGCGTAGCCGATCAGCAGCGCGACGCGGGCGCCGTGGGTGTTGACGAGCTTGGCGGAGCGCGGCGCGATCAGCACCATGAAGAGGGCGGCGGGGATGATCGAGAGCCCGGCGTCGAGCGTGGAGTAGCCGAGCACGTTCTGGAGGTACTGCTGGCCGACGAACATCGCGCCCATGAGCGTGCCGAAGACGATGATCCCGGCGCAGGCGGCCACCCAGAAGACCCTGCGTTTGGCGACGTCCAGGTCGTACAGCGGGTTGCGCACGCGACGCTGGCGGACGATGAACGCGGCCGTGGCGGCGAGCGCGATCGCCCCGAGCCCGATCGCGAGTGTGCCCTTGCCGGGGACGGGCGCGAAGTTGATGCCGAGCACGAGCGCGGCGACGAGCAGCACGGAGAGGATGCCGCCGAGGTTGTCGACGGGGTCTGAGGTCTCGTTGACGTGGGCGGGGACGAGGCGCCACGCCATGACGAACGCGATCAGGGCGAGCGGCAGGGTGATGAAGAACACGGAGCCCCAGGCGAAGTGCAGGAGCAGCGCCCCGGAGAGCAGTGGGCCGAGCGAGGAGATCGCGCCGCCGATGCCCGACCACAGTGCGATCGAGCGCGTGCGGGCGGGCCCGGACCAGAGCGCGGTGATCAGCGCGAGCGTGGTGGGGAACGCCATCCCGGCGGAGAGGCCGCCGAGCAGGCGCGCGGCGAACAGCACCCCGATCGACGGCGCGAGCGCGGCGAGCAGGCTGGCGGGGATCGAGAGCCCCATGCCGAGCAGCAGCAGCAGCTTGCGCCCGTAGCGGTCGCCGACCGCGCCGAGGTAGAGCACGGAGGCGGCGAGGCCGAGCGAGTAGCCGACGGCGACGAGGTCGAGTTCGGTCTGCCCCGCTTCGAAGGCCTTGCCGATGTCGGGCAGCGCGACGTTGGCGACCGCAAGATTGAGGTTGGCGACGGCGGCGACGGCGATCAGCGCCGCGAGGACGAGCCCCGCGCGCTTGGGTGCCGACGAGGCTTCGGGAGCCGTCGAGGCTGCGGCGGTGCTCGCCATTGCGGCGATCCTGATGGGGAGCGGGGTGAGGCGGCATCATCCCGGGCGGGCGATCGAATCACCCCGAGCAGGTGATGCCTCCTCACCCGGGGGTGCGGGAGAACTCCAGCACGATGATGAGGCGCAGGCGACCACTCCTACGAGGCGCGATGGTGGGCGGCGTGGGATACGCAGCGGGCAAGGCAGGTGCCAAGCACGCGGCGCAGGAGGAATCCCAGGAGCAGCGCC
>JBIOEY010000180.1:0-3739 GCA_044446505.1 Solirubrobacterales bacterium | reverse complement strand
GTGAGGTATTTCTCGCCGCCGCCCGCTTCGGGTTCGAACACGTCCACCACATTGTGTTCGGGGTCCGAGACGTACACGAAGCCTTTGGTGAAGAGGTTCCCCGAGTTGTCCACCGCGACAGTCCCGATTCCGGGACCTCCGGCGCATCCACTAAAGCAGCCGAAGCTCCCCGCGGGCGTATCCGACCCGTTCCACGTGCCCTGGAGTTTGCCCGCCGCGTCGAACACGCCAACGCGCCCACCACTCCCATAACCTACCGGCAGGTACATCTCGGTTTCGCCGGTCCCGTGCCCCACCGCGAGACCCGAACCAGAACCAGAACCGAGGGAGGGAAGCTGCACGATGAACGCGCCCGACGCCGCATTGAACTTGTCCAACGTAGCGCCGCCGGGTTCGCCGATTTCGTCTACGTACAGTTCACCCGAGTCGACCGCCAGATTTTCGACCCTGCCTTTGAACGGGCCGTGCCTCGCAACCGGTTCTTCGGCCGGCGGCGGGCCCTTCGCCGGGACTCCGGTGATCGACGAAAGGTATTCGTGCATCACCGTCGCCTCCGCCGCCGCGCTCCCAAGCGCAAGCACGCCCACCAGCGCACACAGCGAAACCAGGACAGTCAACGTCGATCTGCGAGCAATCGTCTTCCCAGCTGCGCCGCCACGGGCGTGGCAGGCCGACGCGCAGGGGGCTTGCCGGCCGTTCGTGACGCTATGAAAGGGCGTTCGACCCTCCGTGTGACCGAGCGGCCGGCGACGGTTTCTATGCACGTTCATCTGCTATCCCCTCCATCGAGAGACTCCACCCGACACCGACCAACAGGCCGGGCGGCACGGCACCGGCGCGGGCATCCGACCCGCCGCGGCTGCGGCACATGTGGTTCCGGACGCGCCTGCGTCCAGGGCCGAGCGGCCCTCTCCAATCCCCATGCGTCGATATTGCCTCGCATGGGGGGGCTTGACAAGACATCACCGAGAAGGTTCTACCCCGTGAGTAGCTTTGTTATGCCTGGTAGTCTGTACTTGTCAAGGGATAGCGGGGCATCGCGCTCCGGCGGTTCACGCCGACCACCCGCGAGTCTGCGCGGCGGCGCTCACCCCTGTCGCCCGCGGGTCTCCCGGGAGCGGACGTGCGCGTGGATGCTCTGTGCGACCTGCCCGCCGCTCGGGGTCAGCGACCAGGAGTTGGTCGCGCCCCGCGACCGCTCGCCGCCGTTCTCGATCAGGCCGAGGCGCTCCAGGCGCGCCAGCAGCTTCGACGCCTGTCCCGCGTCGGCGATCCCGGCCTGTCCGGCCACTTCGCGGTTGCTGGCTCCCGGCTGCTGCGCGATGCAGTCGAGTACGCGTGCTGTGCGAAACGTCAAGCGCACGGGAGACCCCACCAGGGGGTCCCAGTCGCCGCGGCGCCGCGCAGGCGCCCGGCCCTTTGCGGGATCCGCTGTGAGAGCCGGGCGGGCCAGCTCCCGGCGCGCCACCGCCGGCCCCAGGTAGGGCTGCACGATCATGCTCGTCAGCTCGCCCTCCATCTCGCTCAGCGGCCTGCGCTCGCGGCGCAGCAGGCGCGTGTAGAGGATCCCGAACGCCGCGCCCACCAGGCCCTCCGCGACCAGCGGGCTGCACCGGCCGGCCCGCGCACTCTCGCCGCGGCCCTCGTCGATCGCCCGCGCGAGGCGCGCGAGGATCTGCTCGCGGCGCTCGAGCACCTGCGGGCCGGCGCGCAGCGCCTGCACCACACAGACCCGCGCGAGCGCCGGCTCGCGGTCGAGGAACGCGAGGATCGTCCCCAGGCCGGCCCGGACCCGCTCGCGCCAGCCGAGGCCGTCGAGCGCCTCCGCCCGGATCTCCTCCTCAACCGTCCCGAGAACGTCCTCCAGCAGCGCCAGCAGGCACGCTTCGAGGTCGCCGAAGACTTCATAGAACGTGCGCCGCGAGACCCCCACGCGCGCGGTGACCTGCGAGATCGTCGTGCGCGCGTAGCCAAGCTCGTCGATCGCGCCGACCGCGCCCGTCAGCAGCCGCGAGCGCTGGATCTCCGCAAGCTGCTTGCGCGGCAGCCCCACGCCCCCGCTGAGGGCAAACCGCCCAGACCGCCACGGATCGCCCTGCTCGCCCGCCGCCCCCCGGGCCGGCCGGCCCGCTCCACGTCCCATGTTGTCGATCCTCGC
Source organism: Solirubrobacterales bacterium (assembly GCA_044446505.1). GTDB lineage: Bacteria > Actinomycetota > Thermoleophilia > Solirubrobacterales > Solirubrobacteraceae > Palsa-744. The sequence goes on along the minus strand of JBIOEY010000180.1, from coordinate 1,581 downwards.
GCGCACCGCGGGGCCTTGACAAGCCGCTGCGGAGAAGGTTCTACAGCGTGAATGGATGATTGCGGTGAGCCGCAGACCGCAGCCGCCCGAGCGTCCCATCCCAAGGCGCGCGTACGGTGAGCCTCGTGAACTCGACCGGCCTGCAGCAATGAGCTCCCGGGCACCCGCAGTGGGAGAGATGCTTCCACGCGCTGCGGAGGCGTTCGGCGTGCGCTCCAAGCTCGAGACCTATTCACTGGACGTGACGAATGAGGTCGGCGCTCCCAAGGCCCGCGGATTCAGCCTGATTTTAGGCATCACGATCGAGGCGATCGAGTACCTCGAAGCCCAGATCATGGCCCGCGTCCTCGATACGCCGGTCTGCGAAGTGCGGGAGAACCCGCCCTGGGGCGTCAACTGCGTCATCGACATGCCGATCCGGGGAATCGGAGCCAAGGCTGACCGTGTCGCGAACGTTAGGACCGCATGGATCGTCAGCACCCCCGGCGGCCCACCACGACTTGTATCCGCATACATCGACGTCTAGACTGGGGGAACCTTGGCCACCGTCAAGCAAGCCATCCATGAGAACGATGTCGTCGCGCTAACCCGAGCCGTCGACAAGGACGAGACGCTGACCCAGCCCGCTGATAGGAGCAGGGGGGTCGGCAAGTGGCCACCCGGCACCGTCGGCGCCGTCGTCAGCGACTTCGGCGACCATAAGATGGTCGAGATCGCCAACGACCGGGGCGTGGCACTGGACTTCGTGACGGTCCCGGTCGAGCAGCTCAAGCTCGTCACCAAGTACAGCTGAGCCTGGTGTCCGCGCCGGGCGTCGCTCGCTTGGAGCTCCTCGTCGACGACCGGACCTGACAAGTTCCATAAATCCGAGGCTTGACAGACCGTCACCGAGAAGGCTCTACATCACGATTGATTTGCGGTACTCTGTGTGTTCCGATGGAGGCGGAGGTGACCGCGAGGAAGGGCGCCGCGGCGATGCGTTCGCCGGTCGGCTGGGCGCTGCTGGGGCTCGTTATCGAGCGCCCCAGCTACGGCTATGAGCTGATGCAGCGCTTCGAGCGCACGTACGGGAATGTGCTTGAACTGTCGAGCCCCTCGCAGATCTACGTGGCGCTCGACACGCTCGGGCGCAAGGGGCTGATCGAGGAGCTGCCCGCCGAGGGGGCGGCCGCCGCCGGCGTGGTGCGCCAGCCCAAGCCCCACTACCGGGCGACCGCCGCGGGCCTGCGCGGCTACCAGGAGTGGCTGATCGCCCAGATGCGCTCCGAACGCCGCCGCTCGCGGCTGTTCGCGCGCCAGCTCGCCGCGCTCGAACCCGGGGCGGCGCTCGCGACGATCGAGCGCTACGAGCACGCCTGCCTGCAGGAAGCGAAGGAGGCGCCCGCGGGCGGCGGCAGGGAGCCGGCCGTCGCGGCCGGTGGCAGCGAGGAGCACGCCCACGCGGCCGGCCCCGCCGGCCTGGCCGCGCGCCTGGTCTGCGAGGAGGAGCGCCTCGCGGTCGGCGCGCGGCTCGCCTGGATCGAGTACGCCCGCCGCGAGTTCACCGCTCTGGAGGGGGGGCGGGTCGCCCTGGACAGGGGG
>JBIOEY010000179.1:0-3775 GCA_044446505.1 Solirubrobacterales bacterium | reverse complement strand
GTGCAGCCGCCGCCCGCTCCACGGCCCGCTCATCCGCGGGCCGCCTCCAGCAGCTCCTCGGCGACAGCCTGCGCCGCCTCGGGGCGCGCGAGGCGGCGGGCGGCGGCCGCCATCGCCCGCATCCGCTGGGGATCCGCGAGCAGCGCAGCCGTCTCGCGGGCCAGCCGTGCTGCGTTCAACTCGCTATCGGGGATCACCACCGCGGCGCCGCCCTGCTCCATCCAGCGGGCGTTCGCCGCCTGGTGGTCCGCGGCGGCGTGCGGATATGGCACGAGGATCGCGGGCCGCCCGTGGGCGGCGACCTCGAACAGCGAGCCCCCCGCCCGCGCGACCACCAGGTCGGCGGCCGCGAGCGCGTCGGCGAAGTCCCCGAGGTCCAGGTACTCGCGCAGGTCGTACCCCGCCGGGCGCGACCGCGCCGCCAGCTCCGAGAAGTCCCGGCGCCCACAGACGTGCAGCACGTGGAACGCCACGCCCTCGAACGCGTCGAGCGCCGCGAGGTTGATCGAGCGCGCTCCCAGCGAGCCCCCGAAGACCAGCACGCACGTCTCCCCCGGCGCGATCCCCAGCCGCTCCCGTGCACCGTCGCGGTCCTGCTGCGGAGGGGGAATCGGGCGGCCGGTGACCCGGTAGCGACCCCCCACCCCCCCGCGACGAGTCCGTCGGCGGCGGGCAAGCGCCGCGCGAGACGACCTCCCACCGGTGGCCGCTCCGGGCTTGGGAGACCCGGCGTCGGAGTGGGTGCTCGCAGGCGGGAACGCCAGGCAGACACGCCGCGCAAACGGCGCCAGCGCGCGGTTGGCGAGGCCGAGGTGGCTGTCCGCCTCGGTCAGCACCAGCGGGATACGGCGCGTGAGCGCGGCGAGGCCCACCGGGCCGGAGACGTACCCGCCGCCCCCCATCACCGCGTCCGGGGCCAGCTCCCCCAGCAGTGTGCGGGCGCGCAGGAAGGCCTTCACCGCGAGCGCCAGCGCGCGCGCCGCCCGCAGCGGGTTGCGGCGGTCCAGGCCGAGCACCGAGATCGTGTGCAGCGGGTAGCCCGCCGCCGGCACCAGCTGCGCCTCCGCGCGCTCCCCGCCGATGAACGTCACCTCCGCTCCCCGCGCGCGCAGCGCGTCAGCCACCGCGAGCGCCGGCACGACGTGCCCGGCGGTCCCCCCGGCTGCGATCACGATCTTGCTTGGCGTTGCGCTCACCGGCCAATCCTGCCGGTTTGCGCGTGCGGGTGTCGCCCACCGCGCGCACGTGGGCGCTCGTGCCCGCGGCGACGTTCAGCAAGAGGCCCATCGCCGCGAGCATCACGATCAGGCTGCTCGACCCGTAGGAGATGAACGGCAGCGGCACCCCCGTGAGCGGCGCGAGGCCGAGCACCGCGAACACGTTGAGCAGCGCCTGCGAGAGGATCAACGCGGTCATCCCCACCGCGATCAGCGCGCTGTAGAGGCTGCGCGCCCGCTTCGCCGCCCGCAGGCCCGCATAGCCGATCAGGCCGTAGAGGAAGAACAGCGCGTACACGCCCACCACCCCGAGCTCTTCGGCGATCACCGCCAGGATGAAATCGGTCTGCGCCTCCGGGAGGTAGAAGATCTTCTGCACCGACTGGCCCGGCCCCACGCCGAAGAGGCCGCCCGAGCCGATCGCGATCTGGCCCTGCACCGCCTGGAAGCCGCTGCCCGACGCGTGCGCCCAGGGGTCCACGAAGGAGGTCAGCCGCGCGCGCGCGTTCGCCCGCACGAGCGCGTACAGCGCGACCACCGCCAGCGCGCAGCCCGCGAGGATCGCCAGGTCGCGCAGCGAGATCCCCGCGGCGAGCAGCAGCGCGCAGGTGGTGAACGCGATCACCAGCGCCGTGCCCAGGTCGGGCTGTGTCACCACCAGCAGGCACGCCCCCCCCACCACCACCAGCAGCGGCCGCGCGAGCTCGCGCAGGTCGTGCACCCGCTGCGGACGGCGCGCGAGCAGCGTGGCCGAGTAGAGCGTCAGCGCGAGCTTCAACAGCTCGGAGGGCTGGAACTGGAAGATCCCCGGGCCGATCCAGCGGCGCGCCCCGTTGACGCTCACCCCCACATGGGGGATGTGCACCGCCAGCACCAGCACGAACGAGACCGCCAGCAGCGGCGCCACGATCCCCTGCACCTTCGCGACCCCGCCGCGCGCCAAATAGTGCATCAGCGCCAGCCCCACCGCCCCGAAGACCACGAACTTCACGAGATAGCCGCTGCCGTAGCCCCGCCCCTGCAGCAGCGTGCTCGCCGATGAGGCGCTGTAAACCATCACCGCCCCGAACGCCAGCAGGCACAGCGTCGCGGTCAGCAGGATGCGATGCTCGAGCGGCTGCTCGCCTCGACGTTGCGCGGTCGCGCCCGCTCCCCGCTTCTTCGAGCTAGACGCGCGGGCGCCACGTCCTCGGGCTTTGACTTTGGCGTTCGCGCCGCGCGCGGCTGGTGGCATCCAAAGCCACTTCGACGCCTGGCCGTGAAAGCCTCCAGCAGCAGACTAATGCTTGCGCTTGTGACCCTTGCCGTGGTGCATGTGCTTGCGGCGCTTGCCGTGTTTGGTGCTCGGCTTCCCGTGCGCCGGTTTCGAGGATACGGCGACCGAGCCATCAGCCGGCGCCGACGAGTTGTTGCCGCCGGACGTCGAGTACTGGCCGCCCGCGAGCGGCACTTCGGGCTCGTTGCTGACCGGGCCAGGCGTGACCGTGAGACCGGGCGGGTCGAGCACGCCAAGCGGCGGTTCGAACGACTGCCACGGCGCTTCGGCTTTATCGCCTTCCAAACTGGTCGCGATCAGCGAGTATTCGTAGAAGCCCGGCTTCAAAGTCACACCCGCACTGTTCAGGTCGAGACTCACGCTCTGGTCCTGAAATGAGCCGAGCAGCAGCCCGATCGGCAGGGTGATCAAGTAGGTCGGCTCCAGGTCTTCGCACAGGTGGCAGCGTGTGTACGTCAACTGGAAAGCGTAGAGCGTCGACTGGCCCTCGGTGTTGATCGTCGCTTCGAGCGTCGCGTCGGTGGGCGTCAGATGCGAAACGGATACCGAGTCGATCACTGGCGCCGTGCTTGGGGGTGTCGTAAAGGTCTGATCGGGTCCCGCGACGGGCGGACCCACCCAGTCGAGCGTGTCTTCGCTCTGCACCCTCTCGACCGCCAGCACCCGGTAGTGGTAGGTCGTGCCCGGCTGCAGCGTCATGCCCCCGACGGCCAGGTCGAGGCTGACAGATGCGGACTTGGCCGGCTCCATCGTGTTACTTGGGATGAAGCCAATCGGCAGCGCGCCCGGAGTAGGGTGGCCGCCGCCGGGGCCGGGGATGCCGCATCCATCGTGCCCATCCAACTGCACGCTGGGTTCAGGGCAGGCAAGTTCCGGCAGGTATTCACTCGTGTTCTCGACGACCTGGAACTGGTAGTAGGCGCCGTGTTCAAGGTTTTCGACGTCGATCTGTGCTTCGAGCGTCGCGTCTGTCGGGGACACGTGCGAGACGGACTCGCTTTCGATCGTCGGAGCGGGGCCCGCAAGCGCCACGGGGGGCAGAACGGCGAAGGCCAGCGAGGCTCCCGCAGTCGCGATCAGCCAGCGAAGTGGACGTCGCATCAGCCCAAAACCCCCTGTGGTGTACATCGACGCACTCATTATCAGCCCAACCCACAGTCATCTTACACCCCCCGTGACGAGCGCAACGAATTGTTCGCCGCGGGCTTCGAAGTCGGAGAACTGGTCGAAGCTCGCGCAGGCCGGGGAGAGCAGCACCACCTCGCCCGCCGCGGCCGCCGCG
>JBIOEY010000178.1:0-3813 GCA_044446505.1 Solirubrobacterales bacterium | reverse complement strand
GGCGGGGGCGGCGCGCCCCATCGCCGAGCCCCGCCGCGCGCCGCCCCCGCCGGCTGCGCCGCGCGCTGCCCGCGCTGGTCGTCCTCGCCGTGCTCGGCCTGCTCACCGCCGGCGGGTACATCGCCTCGCAGTCGGTCTACTTCATCGGCACCAACTCCCGCGGGCTGGTGACGATGTACCGGGGCTTCCCCTACCGGCTCCCCGGTGGGATCAAGCTCTACAGCAGCTACTACGTCTCCGGGGTCGGCGCCGCCGCGCTGCGCGCCTCCCGCCGCCACAGCCTGCTCGACCACACGCTGCGCTCCGAAGGCGACGCCGGCTCGCTGCTGCGCAGTCTCGAACTGGAAGAGCTCAGCGAATGAACCGCCCGATCCTGCGGCTCTACGGGCTGGTCGCGGTGCTGTTCGCGCTGCTGATCGCCTTCACCTCGCGCTGGACCGTCTTCCAGGCCTCCTCGCTGCGCGCGAACAAGCTCAACAACCGCCCCCTGCTTGAGCAGGAGCGGATCCAGCGCGGGACGATCCTCGCCGCCGACGGCACCGTGCTCGCGCGCAGCGTGCGCACACGCAAGGGGACCTACGAACGCACCTACCCCACCCGCGAAACCGCCGCCCAGGCGATCGGCTACTCCTACATCGATCTCGGCAGCACCGGCCTCGAGCGCTTCCGCAACCCCGCGCTCACCGGCCAGAGCCGGAGCAACCTGCAGACGCTCCTCGATCAGCTTCAGGGCCGGAGCAATCGCGGGGACCAGGTGGTGAGCACGCTCGACCTGCGCGCGCAGCGCGTGGCGATGGAAGCGCTTGCCGGCCACCACGGCGCGGTGCTCGCGCTCGAACCGCGCAGCGGCGCCGTGAAGGTGATGGCCTCCGCTCCCAGCTACGACCCGGGTGCGCTGCGCGACCCCGCCTCCTACGAGGCGCTCCTGCGCAAAGGCGAAGAACCGCTCGTCAACCGCACCACCCAGTACGGCTACGCGCCGGGCTCCACCTTCAAGGTGGTGACCGCCACCGCCGCGATCGACTCCGGCGCCTTCACCCCCTCCTCGACCGTGAGCGGGCGCAACGACATCCCCGTCTCCGGCGTCCCTCTGCAGAACGACAACAACACGAGCTACGGCCCGATAACCCTCACCCAGGCGCTCGCCGAATCGATCAACACCGTTTGGGCGCAGGTCGCCGAACGGGTCGGCAAGCGCACGCTCGCCCGCTACATGAACCGCTTCGGCTTCGACCGCCGCCCCCAGCTCGACTACCCCCCCAAACAGATGTCCTCGAGCGGGGAGTACCGCCGTGGGCGCCTGATCGCGCCCACGAGCCCCCTCGTCGACGTCGGGCGGATGGGCATCGGGCAGGACAAACTGCAGGTCACGCCCCTGCAGATGGCGGAGGTCGCCGCCGCCGTCGCCAACCGCGGGCGGCTGATGGCTCCGCACCTCACCGGCCGCATCGTCGACCCCGAAGGGCGCACCGTCGAACGCGTCGACCCCCGCGTGCAGGCCGTCGTGATGAAGCCCTCCACCGCCACCGCCGTCACCTCAATGATGGAAGCCGTCGTCAACGCCGGCACCGGCACCGCCGCGCAGATCCCCGGCGTGCAGGTCGCCGGCAAGACCGGCACCGCCGAGACCCAGATCGGGACCGCCGTCAACAACGTGTGGTTCATCGCCTTCGCCCCCGCCGCCAACCCCCGCGTGGCGATCGCCGTGACGCTCGAACACGTCCCCGGCTTCGGCGGCGTGTTCGCCGCCCCCATCGCCAGGCGGGTGATGGAAGTGCTGCTGCATGATTGACAGCCCGCACCCCCCCTTGCCTCGGCGCCGGCCTGCACGCCGGCCCAGCCCCGCCATGCCGGGGAGGCGCACGCGATGATCGACCCCGGGACCGTGATCGACGGGCGCTACGAGGTGCTCTCGCGGATCGGCACCGGGGGGATGGGCGACGTGTACCTCGCGCGCGACCAGCTGCTCGGCCGCCAGGTGGCGGTCAAGCTGCTGCACCACCGCTTCGTCGAAGACCAGGAGTTCGTGGAGCGCTTCCGCCGCGAGGCCTCCAGCGCCGCGAGCCTCTCGCACCCCAACGTGGTGGCGATCTTCGACCGCGGGGAGTGGGACGGCACGTACTACATCGCGATGGAGTACCTCCCCGGGCGCTCGCTCAAGGCGGTGGTGCGCGAGCGCGGCCCGATGGACCCCGCGGCGGCGATCGACATCGTCATCCAGATCCTCCACGCCGCCCGCTTCGCGCACCGCCGCGGGGTGATCCACCGCGACCTGAAGCCCCACAACGTGATCCTCGACGAGGAGGGCCGCGCGAAGGTCACCGACTTCGGGATCGCCCGCGCCGGCGCCTCCGACATGACGCTCACCGGCTCGATCATGGGCACCGCCCAGTACCTCTCCCCCGAGCAGGCCCAGGGCCACGCGGTGAGCGCCTCCTCGGACATCTACGCCGTGGGGATCGTGCTCTACGAGCTGCTCACCGGGGTGGTCCCCTTCGACGGGGAGACCGCCGTGACGATCGCGCTCAAGCAGGTCTCCGCCACGCCGCCCCCGCCGAGCACACTCAACGTCGCGGTGGGCGGGGAGCTCGACGCGATCGTGCTGCGCGCGCTCGCGAAGGACCCCGCGGAGCGCTTTGCCGACGCGGAGGAGTTCATCGCGGCGCTCGAGCATGTGCGCGCCGCGCTCCCCGGGGACGCGGGGCGGGTGTCGACGGGGGACGGCGGCAACGGGCCGGTGGCTCCCGCGGCGGCCACCGCCGCGCTGCTGATGCCGCTGGCGGGGGTGGGCGAGGGCTCGCTGGAGGAGGACCCCGAGGCGGCCGCGCGCCGACGCCGGCGGCGCTGGTGGTGGATCGGCGGCGTGGCGCTGCTCGCGCTCGCGGCGGCCGGCGTCGCGCTGGCGCTGCTGCTGCCCGCCAAGCATCAGGTGACGGTGCCCAACGTCACCGAGCGCACCGCCGCGGTCGCGGTTGCGGCGCTCAGAGAGAAGGGCCTCACGCCGGTGCCCCTGCAGGCCGCGAGCACCGCGGTCCCCGCGGGCGTCGTGATCAGCGAGAGCCCCCCGGCGGGCAGCGTGGTGCAGCGGGGCGCGCGCGTGGGCATCGTCGTCTCGACCGGCCCCGGCACCGCGGAGGTGCCCGAGGTGAAGGGCATGACGAGCGCGCAGGCCGTGCGCAAGCTCACGCGGGCCGGCTTCAAGCCCGTCACGCAGAGCCGCCCCAGCGCGACGGTGCCCGCCGGCAAGGTGATCGCCACCGAACCCTCCCAGGGGGTCGCGGTGCTCGCGGGCAGCCCCGTGACGGTGCTCGTCTCCAGCGGCCCCCCGCAGGCGAACGTGCCCGAAGTGGTCGGCCAGAGCGAAGCCGAAGCGCGCGCCTCGCTGCGCGCGGCCGGGCTGCAGGCGGGCGCCGTCACCAAGCAGGAAGCTCCCGGGCAGGCCCCCGGCACGGTGCTCTCGCAGTCCCCCACCGCGGGCAGCCAGGTGCGCAGCGGCGAAGCCGTGAGCCTCGTGGTGGCGAAGGCGCCGCAGGAAGTCACCGTGCCGCGCGTCGTCGGGAAAAAGCAGGAACGCGCCGAAGGCGAACTGATCGGCGCGGGCTTCGCCGCGAAGTCGGTCACGCGCACCGTCTCGAGCGCCGCGGAAGTCGGGCTCGTGCTCCAGCAGAGCCCCGCGGGCGGGCGCAAGGCCAAGCGGGGTGCCACCGTCACGCTCACCGTCGGGGTGCTCGGCCAGCAGACCACGCCCAGCACCACCACGACCACCCCCCCGCCGAGCACCACCCCGTCTCCACCGGCCGCCGCCCCGGCCGC
>JBIOEY010000177.1:0-3861 GCA_044446505.1 Solirubrobacterales bacterium | reverse complement strand
AGCTCCGCCCACCCCTCCGCGACCCCGCTCGACGCCGCTGCCGGCGGGAGGGCGAGCGGGGTAGCAGCCGTCAAAGCGGCCCCCGAGATCCGCCTCGAGCGGCTGCGCGCCTTCTACGGCGCCTCGGAGCAGGTCAAGGGCATCGACCTGCGCTTCCCCCCCAACCAGGTCACGGCCATCATCGGCCCCTCCGGCTGCGGCAAGTCGACGATGGTGCGCTGCATCAACCGCATGCACGAGGAGATCCCCGGCGCGCGCGCCGAGGGCCGGGTGCTGCTCGACGAGCTCGACATCTACGACCCCGCCGTCGACGTGATCGCCGTGCGCCGCGCCGTCGGGATGGTCTTCCAGAAGCCCAACCCCTTCCCCACGATGTCGATCTTCGACAACGTCGCCGCCGGCCTGCGGCTCACCTCCAAAGGCCGCGGAGAGCTCCAGCACCGCGTCGAGGCCGCCCTGCGCAGCGCCGGCCTCTGGGAGGAGGTCTCGGGCCGGCTCGCCACCCCCGGCGTCGGGCTCTCCGGAGGCCAGCAGCAGCGCCTCTGCATCGCCCGCTCGCTCGCCGTGGACCCCGAGGTGCTGCTGATGGACGAGCCCTGCTCCGCCCTGGACCCAATCGCAACGCTGAAGATCGAGGAGCTCATCGCCCAGCTCAAGCGGCGCATCACGATCGTGATCGTCACCCACAACATGCAGCAGGCCGCCCGCGTCGCCGATCGCACCGCCTTCATGCTCGGCGGCGAGCTCGTCGAGGTCGGCCCCACCAACGAGATTTTTACCAAACCCACCGATCCCCGCACCGAGGAATATGTCACCGGAAAGTTCGGATAGAGGGTGGCGCAGTCGGTCGAAGACCGACGAGCCGGGCCCCTCTTCTTCGATCAACGATCCCGGCAGCGAGCGCGACGCCGCGCCGACCATTGCCAAGGCCCCCCCGCGCCAGCACTTCCAGCTGCAGCTGCGTGAGCTCGAGGAGCGCGCGCTCGGTGGCCTCGACCTCGTCGTCGAGCAGCTCGACCGCGTGCTCGAGGCACTCGAGCATCAGGATGTCGAGCTCGCGGCGATGGTTATCGCCGACGACGACCGTGTCGACGGGCGCTACCTGGAGATCCACCAGGGGATCCTCTCCCTACTCGCGCTCCAGTCCCCCGTCGCCGGCGATCTGCGCGTCGTGGCCGCCCTCCTGCACGTGATGAAGAACATCGAGCGCATGGGCGACCAGTGCGTCAACATCGCCAAGCTCATCCCCCTCTCCGGCAACGAGCCCCCCCGCCGTCCCGAGCTGCTTCAGGCGCTGCTCAAGATGGGCGCCCTCGCCCGCTCCGAGGTCACCCAGAGCAAGGCCGCCTTCGCCGCCCGCGATGTCGGCCTCGCCGAGGATCTCGTTCGCCAGGACCGCGCCATCAACCGCCTCAACCGCGACATCTTCCGCATGGCGCTCGACATCGGCGACGATCCCGACACCCGCGAATGGGCCATGCACATGATCCTCGTCGCCCGCGCCCTGGAGCGCGTCGGCGACAACGCCGTCGACGTCGGCGAGCAGGTCGCGTTCGTAGTCACCGGCCTCTTCAGAGAGTTCTCCGACTCCTCCCACCCGCTCTCCCGCTGAGCCGAGCCCAGAACTCCGCAATTAGCGGCCCGTCTGTGAACATCCTGTGACAATTGCCTGCCAAGCCGCATCGCGGCCGCCGATTTGCTTAGACTGAGGTCTGCGATGAGGGAAAGCACTCGCGCCGAGCAGGGGGCCGTGCAGGACGCACGTGGCGCCACCGCTACAGGCACCCAGCTGCGAATCGCCGTCCTCGACCGCGACAGCGGCTTCATCCAGGTTCTCAGCAAGCGGCTCGACCGCCTCGGCTGGGAGCACCGCGTGCTCGGCAGTCCCGTCCCCACCGACGCGATCGCCGCCATGCGGCTCAGCGCGCTCGTCGTCGACCTCGCGATCCTCGGCCCCCAGGCCTGGACGTGGCTGGAGCGCCTCTGCGGCGACCTCCCCGAGCTCGGCATCGTCGTCTGCACCGGCCCCTCCACGGTCGCCCAGCGCGTGCGCGGACTGCGCCTCGGGGCGGACGACTGGATCACCAAGCCCTGCCACCCCGAGGAGGTCATCGCACGCGTCCAAGGCGTCGTGCGCCGCCGCCGCCGCAGCACCGGACGGGCCGAGGTCAAGCCCGTGAGCGCCGGCGAGGTGGAAATCCGCTCCGACCGCTTCCAGGCGTTCGTGCAGGGCCGCAGCATCGACCTCACCCGCCGCGAGTTCGAGCTCATCGAGCTGCTCGCCGCGGCCGAGGGGCGCGTGCTCGAGCGCGAGGACATCTACTCCCGGCTCTGGGGCTACGCGATGGTGCGCGGCGACCGCTCCGTCGACGTCTTCGTGCGCAAGCTCCGCCAGAAGCTCGAGCGCGCCTCGCCCGACTGGCGCTACATCCACACCCACTTCGGCATCGGCTACCGCTTCGCCGCCGAATCCGCCGACGGAGCCTCCGCGGCCGGAGAGGGCCCGGTCGACCATGCCGCCGTCGAGGGCCCCGAGCAACCCGGGGCGCCGACTCCCGCGCTCGAGGCGCAGGATGCCGCCGTCGAGGTCGAGCGCGAGCAGGTCGGGGCGCTGGTCTAGCCTCAATACTGTTTAGTTAAGCCGTATTGGGTCTAGCCTGCCTCGCACGCCAGAACAGTAGAGGCCGCGGATCGGCCGCTACTCCGCTGCGATCAGCGCCAGCTCGCTGGGCCGCAGCAGCACAACCAGCTCCCCGCCGGGGTGGGTGGGGCTTCCATCTATTCGCACCACCGCCAAGCCGCCCTTCTTCAGGTCGATGCGAGCCCCCGTCAGCTCCCCCACCACGCTCGAGAGGTCCGGCTCGTGGCCGACGACCAGCAGCCGCCCATCGGACTCCACCTCCGCCAACGCGGCCAGCGCCTGCCCCGCATCGAAACCCCCCGCAAGCGGCGGATGTACCTCGAGCCGGGCGCGCTGGCCGAAACGGGGATGCTCGCCGGAGGCGAGTGTCTCCCGGCTTCGGTCCGCGCTCCACGCCTCCGCCGCCACCGTCGCCGTGCGCAGCGCGCGCACCTTGGGGCTACTCAGCAGCCCCTCGAACTCCACTCCCATCCGCGCGATCGCTACGCCCGCCAGGTGCGCCTGGCGCTCGCCCCGCTCCGTCAGACGCCGCTCGGAGTCCTGGCGGGTTCCGTGCGGCTCCGCGTCCGCGTGGCGTAGCAACCAGAGCTGGCGAGCCATGTCCCTCGCCCTTCACACTAGCGGGATCCCGAGGATGTTAGCGTTGACGAGCGCAATGGATGACCTCCACGACCACTCGCTCTATCTCAACCGCGAGCTCTCCTGGCTCGACTTCAACGAGCGCGTGCTCCAGCTCGCCGAGGACGAGGAGATCCCGCTGCTCGAGCGCGCCAAGTTCTGCGCGATCTACACCACCAACCTCGACGAGTACTACATGGTGCGCGTCGCCGGCCTCCACGACCAGATCGAGGCCGGCGTGGAGAACCCCAGCCAGGACGGCCTCACGCCCTCGCAGACGATCAAGCGCATCCGCGAGCAGGTGCTCGAGCTGAGCGGGCGGCTGAGCGCCTGCTTCGAGCAGCGGCTGCGGCCCGCCCTGGCCGGCCACGGCGTCCGCGTGGTCGGCTTCGAGGAGCTCGACGAGCGCCAGCGCACCCACCTGGCGCGCCACTTCCAGCAGGTCATCTTCCCTACGCTCACCCCCCTGGCGGTGGCCCCAGGCCGGCCGTTCCCGTACATCTCCAACCTCTCCCTCTCCCTGGCCGTGCGCGTGCGCGACCCCGTCACCGACCAAACCGTGTTTGCGCGCGTGAAGGTCCCCACCGAGATCCTGCCTCGCT
>JBIOEY010000176.1:0-3910 GCA_044446505.1 Solirubrobacterales bacterium | reverse complement strand
GCTCTGCGGCGGTCCGCGTGGGGCGTCTGGTGCGCGGCTCGCTGTCCGCGGGCAAGGTTGCGTTCGTCGTGAAGCTCGACGCCGAGGCCCGGCGCGCGCTCAGACGCCTGCGACACCTCACGCTGAGCGTGAGGATCACGCTCACCCCGGCGCATGGTCGCGCGGTGACGGTTACGCGCGGGGTAGTGCTGCGCCAATAGGATGAGGCGCAGTGCGCACTCAAGCCATCGCTCGTCTGCTCGGATCGATCGCGGCCGTCGCGGCGTGCGCTGCGGCGGTCGGCTGCGGTAGCTCTGGCTCTGCCAAGCCCGCGGCGGGGAAGGTGGTGACGACGGCGAGCTACGACGCCCCGGCGCAGCTCTCGCCGCCCCACCAGGCGCCGGACTTCTCGCTGCGCGACTCGACGGGGAAGGTCGTGCGCCTCTCGCAGTTCCGCGGCAAGGCGATCCTGCTGACCTTCATCTACGACCACTGCCCCGACGTCTGCCCGCTGATCGTCGCCAACCTGCACAACGCGCTGGTCAAACTCGGCTCGCGGGCCGCCGATGTGCAGATCGTGGCGGTGTCGGTGGACCCCAAGGGCGACACGCCGCAGACCGTCAAGGCGTTCCTCGCGGCGCACGAGATGACCGGGCGGATGGAGTACCTGATCGGGTCGCTCAAGCAGCTCACCCCGGTGTGGAGCAAGTACGGCATTCAGGCGCAGGGCAGCCCCGACAGCCGCGAGGTGAGCCACACGGCGCTCGTCTACGGCATCACCGGCACGGGGGAGATGCTCGCGCTGTACCCGTCGAACTTCAAGCCCGCGTGGATCGTCCACGACGTCCCGCTCCTAGCCAGTCACTGAGCGGGTGCGCCTGCGCTCGGTGCTCATCACGATCGCGGCCCTGCTGCTAGCGGCCCTCGTGGCTGTGCTCGCCGGTGGCAAGGCGTCTCCGAACAAGAGTCGCCCCGCGCCGGCGCTGCCAGCGCGCGTGCTGGTGGGGCCGCGGGTCGACATCGCGAGCCTGCGCGGACGCCCCGCGATCGTCCATTTCTGGGCCAGCTGGTGCGGTCCCTGCATGAAGGAGGCCCCGCAGCTCGCGCGCCTCGCGGAGGAGCTGCACGGCCGCGCGACGCTCGTCGGCGTCGACTGGTCCGACAGCCCGCAATCCGCGGCCGGCTTCGTGGCCCGGCACCATTGGACGTTCCCCGTGCTGATCGACTCCTCGGGCGATGTGGGCAACGCCTACGGCCTCACCGGCCTGCCCGCCACGTTCCTGCTCGACAGCCGCGGGCGCATCGTGCGGCGGCTGATCGGCCCGCAGACGGCCGCCGGGCTGCTCGCGAGCCTCCCGCGGTGAGCTGAGGGACGTTTGCGCCGCGCCGCGCTTGGCGCAATGCGTTTGCTCGCGAGCCTCCCGCGGTGAGTCGACGGACGTTTGCGCCGCGCCGCTCGTGGCGCAGTGCGTACATTGGTTGACGTGCAGCAGAGCGCCGCCACAGCCCGCGTCAAGCGCCTGACGCTGGCGGCGTGCATCATCGGCTCGGGGATCGCGCTGCTCGACGGTACGGTGGTGAACGTCGCGCTGCCCACGATTCAGCGCGGCCTCGGCGGCGGCCTCGCCGGCCAGCAGTGGGTCAGCAACGCGTATCTGCTGACGCTCAGCTCGCTGATCCTCGTGGGCGGCTCGCTCGGCGATCTGTTCGGCGAGCGGCGCGTGTTCGCGCTGGGCGTCGGCGGCTTCGGCGCGGCCTCGCTGCTGTGCGCGCTCGCGCCCACGATCGGCTTCCTGATCGCCTTCCGCGCGCTGCAGGGCGTCGCGGGGGCGCTGCTGATCCCGAGCTCGCTCGCGGTGATCGTGGGGACGTTTCCGGAGGACGAGCGCGGCGCGGCGATCGGCACGTGGACGGCGTTCGGGGCGATCGCCGCGGCGCTCGGCCCGCTCGGCGGGGGCGTGCTGCTGGGGATTGCGTCGTGGCGCTGGATCTTTCTGATCAACATCCCATTCGTGGTCGCCTGCGTGGCGCTGATCCTCGCGATGATCCCGCGCGCCGCGCCGATCGAAGGCCATCGGGCGGTCGACTTCACCGGGGCACTGCTGTGCGCTCTGGGGCTCGGGGGGCCGGTGTTCGCCCTGATCGAGCAGCCGCGCCTGGGCTGGTCGAGCCCCGCGGTGCTTGGGCCGCTGATCGCGGGCGTGCTCCTGTTCGCGGTGTTCCTGGTGTACGAGTCGCGCGCCCGCAACCCGATGCTCCCGCTGAGCCTCTTTGCGCAGCGGAACTTCGCGGTGGGGAACATCGAGACGTTCGCGATGTACGCGGGACTCGCGGTGCTGTTCTTCTTCCTCGTGCTGTTCCTGCAGCAGGTTGCGGGCTACTCGCCGCTGAAGAGCGGCCTCGCGATGCTGCCGACGACGATCGTGATGCTCGTCCTCTCGCGCCGCTTCGGAGCGCTCGCGGACCGCTTCGGACCGCGGCTGTTCATGGGGCTGGGACCGATGATCGCCGGGGTCGGGCTGCTCGCGCTGCTGCGCCTGGGCGTGCACGTCGACTACGTGAGCGAAGTCCTGCCCGCGCTGTTGACCTTCTCGGTGGGGCTCTCGATGACCGTGGCGCCGCTGACGGCCGCGGTCCTCGCGTGCGTGGAGGAGCGCCAGGCGGGGATCGCCTCGGGGGTCAACAACGCGGTGGCGCGGGTCGCGGGGCTGCTGGGGATCGCGGCGCTCGGCGCGGTCGTCGCGGTGCAGTTCGGCGCCACGCTCGATCGCCATCTGGAGGGAGTGCGGCTGTCCGCCTCCGCTCAGGCGGCGGTGGCGCAGGCGAAGCGGCTGACGCTCGGGCGCCCCTCCGTCGCGGGGCTGCCACCGCGGCAGGCGCAGGCGATCGCCGCCGCCGCCGACCAGGCGTCGCTGGAGAGCTTCCGAGTCGGCATCGGGATCGCCGGCGGGCTCGTCCTGCTCGGCGGGCTGATCGGTGCGGTGGGCATCCAGAATCCGCGCCGCGCGGTGAGCGCGGAGGAGTGCCCCGGCGGCCAGCTCGTGGGTGCGAGCGCCGACGCCGCGGGCATCCACGAGGGAGCGCTTCCGCACGAGGGCGAGCGGGCGCTGGCTTGAGCACCGTGTCATCCTCGCTTTCAGTGGACACCCCCGCCGCCATCCGCCGCGCGACGCCGGAAGACATACCGGCGCTGGCGCGGATGCTCGCACGCGCGTTCCTCGACGACCCGGTGGCGGTGTGGTCGTGCAGACCGGAGCGCCTGCGCCCGAGGGTGCTCGAGCGCTTCCAGGCCGCGCGCCTGCGTCAGTTGCTGGCCGAGCGGGAGGTGTGGACCACGCCGGAGCTCTCCAGCGCCGCGCTGTGGGCGCCGCCCGGACGCTGGAAGACGACTCCCAGCCAGGACGCCGGCCTCGCGCGCAGCGTGCTGCACCCGCGCCTGATCGCGCGCGCTCCCATGATCTTTGCCGGCTTCCTCGGGATTGAGCGACGGCACCCGCATCACCCGCCTCACTGGTACCTCGCGGTGCTGGGCACCGATCCCCTCGCTCAGGGGCGGGGTCACGGCTCAGCCGTGCTCAGCACTGTGCTCGAGCAGTGCGATGCAGATGGGGTCGGCGCCTATCTGGAGTCCTCGAAGGAGAGCAACATCGCCTTCTACGCACGTCATGGCTTCCGCGTCACCGCGGAGCTGCGTCTGCCGCGCGGCCCCACGATGTGGGCCATGTGGCGCGAGGCGCGAGCATAGGCGCGGGCTCGCGCCTGCAGGGTCCCAGGTCGCGTAGGTTCCTACTAGGGGCTCACGACTTATTTAGTGCTGTGGTGGGAGGTGTGGGCGCGTGGGCTGTCGAAGTGGTGGTTCATGATTGATGAGCGCGCGATGGCGGAGCGGTGGACGGCGATGAAGGGTTCTCTTGACGAGCGGCAGCGTCGG
>JBIOEY010000175.1:0-3938 GCA_044446505.1 Solirubrobacterales bacterium | reverse complement strand
GTTCAACTCGATCAGGCTGCGCGTGCGCGCCAGGGACATGATTCCATAGCGCTCCTCCATCTCTTTGACCAAGTTCTGCAGCGCGTTCGCCGCCATCCGCGGGCTGGTGATCACGGGCGTCAGCAGGTGCGGGATCGACTCGTAGTGGTTGAGCTCCACCTGCTTGGGGTCCACCAGCACCAGCCGCACCTCGTGTGGCGTGGCGCGCAGCAGCACGCTCGAGAGCATCGCGTTGATCGCCCCCGACTTGCCGGCGCCCGTCGTGCCTGCCACCAGCAGGTGCGGCATCTTCGCGAGGTCCGCCCCGATCGCCTTCCCCGCCACATCCTTCCCCAGCCACACCGTCAGCGGCGACCAATCCTTGGGGGGCTCCTGGAAGACGTCGCCGAGGCGCACGATCCGCCGGCGCGCGTTCGGCACCTCCACCCCCACCGCCTGCTTCCCCGGGATCGGCGCCAGGATCCTGATGTCCGTCGCCGCCAGCGCATACGCCAGGTCGTCCTTCAGCTGCGCCACCTTCGCCACCTTCGTCCCCGGCGCCAACCGCAGCTCGTAGCGAGTGATGTGCGGGCCCGCCACCGTCCCGATCGTCTTCGCCTGCACCCCAAAGTGGCCCAGCGCCTCCACCAGGCTCGTTGCCGTGCGCTCCTGGCCCGCCGTGTCCGGGCGCGACTGCTCCGCCGTGGAGCGCGACAGCACCTTCGCCGCCTCCGGGATCCTCCACACGAAGTCCGGGTCATCCGTCACCACATCGCGCAGCCGGCCCTGCGGGGTCAGTTGATCGGGACCCGTGGGCGGGGCGCGATTGATCGCCACCCCCGCAACCGACTCCTCCTCCATCTCCTCCTCATGCTCCTCCTCGTTCTCGAACTGCTGCTCATCCAGCGAGGGGGCCTCCACGTGAGTCGCCCTCACCACCAGCTCCTCCGGTGCAGGGTCCGGCGGCAGTAGTGGCTCCAGGGACGGCGGCACGATCCGCAGGGGAGAGGGCTTGTACTCCGCCACCCGCGTTCGCAGCACCCGTGTGCTGTCCACCAGGCCGTTGCCCGTCGCACGCAGCACCGTCGCCAGCGACGCCCCCGTCAGCAGGATCACACCCACCACGAACAGGAACACCACCAGGATCTCCACCCCCACCTGCTGCACCAGCCGGTGCGCCACCGCGTACAGCGCCTGCCCCACCGCGCCCCCCCGCTCCTGCAGGAAGCGCGAGGACCACTGCGAACCACCACTGTTCTGGCCTTCGCTCACGCCCAGCGTCCCCGCTGCCAGCGCCAGCACGATCGCGCAGAACAGGCAGATGCTTCCCGTCCTCAGCGGCCGCAGCGCCGGGAGCACCGGGCGCATCAGCATCGCCGCGCCCCCGCCCACCAGCGCGATCGGCGCCAGTACCCGCGCGCGGCCCGCCGCCCAGCCGAGCGCCACCGCGAGGGCGTGGCCCACACGGCCGCCGGCCTGCGCGCTCCCGCCGGCGTACAGCACGAAACCCATGAACACCCCCGCCGCGATCAACGCCAGCGCGAGCACATCCCGCTGGCGTTGGTCGAGCTCAGGTAGGCGCGGCGGCCACCACGCCCGCGCGAAGCCCCCGCTCCGCTTGCGAGCCCGCCCGCGCGCGGGCGCTCGGCGCCGCGCCGAAGCTTTGCGCGAACCGCGCTTGCGAGTGCCCGCCATAGACTCGCAACTTCGACGCCCACCCCCGAGAACCTGCTGCGAGCCCTTACCATCGCTTTAGTGCAGATCGGTACACAATGCACCACATGAACGACTTCTCCCGCGCGCCCCGCGTCCTCGTGGTCGAGGACGACGAGGACATCGCCCAGGCGCTCCAGCGCTCCCTGCGGATGGAGGGCTACGAGGTCCGCATCGCCGCCGACGGCGCGCAGGGCCTCGAGCAAACACACGCGTTCGTCCCCGATCTCGTGATCCTCGACCTCGGCCTCCCCAAGGTCGACGGGATCGACATCGCCCGCAGCCTCCGCGAGCACGACGACGTGCCGATCCTGATCCTCACCGCCCGCGACGCGCTCGAGTCACGCGTCGAGGGGCTCGACGCCGGCGCCGACGACTACCTCGTCAAGCCCTTCGAGCGCCAGGAGCTGCTCGCGCGGATGCGCGCGCTGCTGCGCCGCCGCCCCCCCCGCGGCTCCGCGCCGCTGCGCGTCGGCGACCTCTCCCTGAACGCCGACACCCACGAGGTCGCCCGCGGCGAGCGCCCCGTCGAGCTCACCCAGCGCGAGTTCGAACTGCTCGAGTACCTCATGCGCAACGAGCGCATCGTGATCTCCCGCCAGCGCCTCCTCGACGAGGTCTGGGGCTACGACCCCTTCTCCACCACCAACACCATCGAGGTCTTCGTCTCCAACCTCCGCCGCAAGCTCGAGGCCGAGGAAGAGCCCCGGCTGCTGCACACCATCAGGGGAGCCGGCTACGTCCTCCGCGCCTGAGCATCCCCTGACACGGCGCTGGATCGCCACGTGCCGCCAAGAGGGTGGCGCAGTCGGCCGAAGGCCGACAAGCCGGGCCCCTCTTTTTCGGTCAAGACGTACTACCAGTACGCCCTTCGCCGTCCCGCGTCGCCCAGCTTGGTCATGAGACGCTCAGGGAGGATCGCGGTGTTCTCACGGATCTCGACGGCCTTCGACCGGCTGCCGATCCGCACCCGCCTCGCGGGCGTCTCCGCGCTGCTCACGTTCGTGATCCTCTGCGCCTTCGCGCTGATCGTCGGCTCGCTCACCGTGCACCGCATCCGCTCGGACTTCAACCGCGAAGTCGCCGCCTCCGCGGGCGACCTCGCGGGGCTCCTGCAGATCGGCGTGAGCGGCAGCTACACCCAGGGCTACGTCATCAAAGTGCACCCCAACCTCGACGAATACGCCGCCCCCGACCACGCCGCGATCAGGGTTCTCACTCCTATCGGCGAACACGTGATCGCCCACACCGCCCGCGCTCCCAGCCTCGGTCTCAAGACCCACGAACAGGGCGGCTACCGCGTCGAATCGATCCTCAAGGAGCTCCCGCCGCCGATCGGCGGCGACGTCGTGATCCAGTACGCCCGCCCGCTCGCCGGCGTGCACGACACGATCGCGCGCGTCGAGCTCCTGCTCGTGCTCGGCACGCTCGCCGGCACCGGCCTCGCGCTGCTCGCCGGCGCGATGATCGCGCGCCGCGCGATGCAGCCGATCACCGAGCTCACCACCACCGCCGCCGAGATCGCCCGCACCCGCGACCCCTCCGCCACCGTGCCCCTATCCGAGGCCGACGACGAGGTCGCCGAGCTCGGGCGCACGTTGCAGGGGATGCTCCACTCGCTCGACGAAGCCCACGCCGAGACCGAGGCGATGCTCGCCCGCCAGCGCCGCTTCGTCGCCGACGCCTCCCACGAGCTCCGCACGCCCCTCACCTCCGTGCTCGCCAACCTCGAGCTGCTGGCAGAGTCCCTCCACGGCGATCAGGGCGACGCCGCCCGCTCCGCGCTGCGCTCCTCCCGGCGCATGCGCCGGCTCGTCGCCGACCTCCTGCTGCTCGCCCGCACCGACGTCGGGCGCGAGGTGGCCCACGAACCGGTGGACCTCGCGCAGGTCGTGCTCGACGCCGCCGCCGAGCTCGGCCCGCTCAGCGGCGAGCACGAGCTCTCGATCGACGCCCGCCCCGCCGTCGTCCAGGGCAACCACGACGAGCTCCTCCGCCTTGCGCTCAACCTGATCGAGAACGCGCTGCGCCACACCCCGCCCGGGACCGCGATCCGGGTATCCACCGGGGTCGAGGGCACCGACGCCCTGCTCGTCGTCGAGGACGACGGCCCCGGTGTCTCCCCCGAGCTCGCCCCCACCCTGTTCGAGCGCTTCGTCCGCGGCTCCGGGGACCGCGGCGGCTCCTTCGGTCTCGGCCTTGCCATCGTCCGCGCCGTGGCCGAGTCCCACGGCGGCACGGTCACC
>JBIOEY010000174.1:0-3970 GCA_044446505.1 Solirubrobacterales bacterium | reverse complement strand
GGCGGGGACGGCGCGGCCGCTGTGGATCGCGATCGCGATCGTCCTCGTGGGCTTCGTGGCGATCGACTTCGCGTTAGCGGGCTCCCATGGCGCCCCAGTGGGGGCGTACACCACCGCCGGCGCCTACAGCTTCGTGTCCGAGCCGGCGCTGCGCCCGCCGAAGCTCCGCAGTAACAGGCCGCCGGGCACGGGCGGGGGGGCGTTGGCGCCGGGCTACATCTTCACGGCGAGCTTCTACAACCTGAACGAACCGCCGATGGTCGGCCAGAGCGGGCCGCTGATCCTCGACCGGCGCCTGCAGCCGGTGTGGTTCGATCCGGTGCCACAGAGCAAAGTCGCTTCGAACCTGAGCCTGCAGACCTACAACGGCAAGCCGGCGCTGGCGTGGTGGCAGGGCGTGGTCACGAACACGGGCTCAACGGAGAGCGGGGAGTATGTGGTGGTCAACCAGCACTACCAGCGGGTGGCGACGCTGAGGGGCGCGGACGGCTGGATCCTCACCCTGCACGAGCTCGCGATCCGCGGCGAAGACGCGTGGGTGACGGCGAACAAGAACATCCCGATCGACCTCTCCAAGTACGGCGGGGCCTACAACGGCGCGCTGATCGACTCGGCGGTGCAGGAGTACAACCTGAAGACCGGCAGGCTGCTGCACAGCTGGGACGCGCTCGACCACATCCCGCTGAGCGATTCCTACGCCTCGGTGCCAACGAACGGCTTCCCCTGGGACGCGTACCACGTGAACTCGATCAGTCTGGCGGGCGGCGGGGCGTTCGTCGTCTCGATGCGCAACACGTGGGGCGCCTACCTGGCGAACATCGACACCGGCAGGATCGAGTGGACCCTCGGCGGCAAGCATTCGAGCTTCGGGTTCGGCCCGGGGGCGGCCTTCCAATGGCAGCACGACGTGGTGCCGGGGGGCGGCTCGACGGTCACGATGTTCGACGATCACTGTTGCCAGCTCACCGGCGGGGGCACCTCGGTCCCGGCGACGGGCCCCTCGCGGGGCCTCGTGCTGAAGCTCGACCAGAGCACGCGCACGGCGACGCTGCTCGCCCAGTACAACGGCGGCGGGGTGTTCGAAACGGAATACATGGGCGACACGGAGCCGCTGGGCAACGGCAACGTGTTCGTGGGCTGGGGATCGGAACCGTACTTCTCGGAGTACAGCCGCGCGGGCAAGCTGCTGCTCGAAGGGCGGTTCCCAAGACCCGACCTCACCTATCGCGCCACCGTACAGCAGTGGGTCGGCCTGCCGCTCACCCCGCCCGTGGGCGCCGCCCGCGAGACGAACGGCCGCACCACGGTGTACGCAAGCTGGAACGGCGCCACCCGGGCGGTGTCATGGAGGGTCCTGGCCGGCCCCAGCGCCAGCCGGCTGACCGCCGTGGCAACCAGCGCCAAGTCGGGGTTCGAGACGGCGATCCCCCTGCCGCAGCCCTACAAAAGCCTCAAGCTCCAGGCGCTCGACGCCAACGGCCGGGCGCTCGGAACCTCGCGGCCGTTCACGCGGTAGGGCCATGACGGGCCTCGCGCTGGGGGTGGGCTGCTCGCTGCTGATCCTCGACCGCTTCCATCAGGAGGAGGGAAGGGGAGGGGTTGCCCTCGGGCGCATCGCGATCCGGCGCGATCGCGGGGCGGCCCACGGGTGGGACGCCCCGCACGGAGAACGACACGCGCGAGGCGGGACCAAACCCCCGCCTCCGCGCCCCACATTTGCGTCAGGTGGACGCTCCACACCTACCCACACCTACGTCAGGTGGAGCCGGGGTCACTCCGATCGAGGGCGTCGAGAGCCGCGGCGACGCGTTGACGAAGGTCCTCGGAGGCGTGGTGGCGGGTGTTGCGCCCGCGGCCGCTCTGGCGCACCAGACCCGCGTCGAGCAGCCGCCGGAAATCGGCGCTGACAGTCGCCTGGGAGACGCCGGCCTCGTGGCGGTAGGAGGCACGGTCGGATCCTCCGATGAGGCTTTGCTCGAGCGCGATGACCAGCCGGTCCGGCCAGGAGCGGCGCTCGACAATCTGCTCCAGGAGGGACCAGCGAGCGCTGGCCTGCTCGATCTGGGCGAGCCGCTGATGCGCCTGATCGAGGTGGGCCTCGATGCAGAGGGAGACCCAGCGGGAGGCATCCCGGTCGGGCTGGTAGCCACCGCCCTGGACCTCTTCCAGCGCCCGGTAGTAGGCGGGGGTGTGTTGACCGAGATACTCCTCGATCGAGCCGAACTCCGGCGCAACGAGGTGCTCGCGCGCGAGCACGAGCGACTGGACGATTCGGGAGATCCGCCCGTTGCCGTCTCGGAACGGGTGAACTGAGACGACATGCAGGTGCGCCATCGCGGCGCGGACGACGGTGGGCGCTTCGAGATCTCCGTGCTCGAGCCAATCGACCACCTCACCCATCAGGGCCGGCACCTCCTCGGCGTCGGGCCCGCGGTAGGCAAGGCCCCCGTCACTCGCGGTCACGCCGATCGGGCCATCCCGCCACAGGCCGGGGCTCTTGTCGCGCTGGAAGCAACACGCCTCGAAGTGGAGATCGAGGATCACGCGGTCGAGCCAGCGAAACGACGGGTCGGTGGCCATGACCCCGACGTGGTCCATCGCGCGGGCATAGCAAGCCACGGCCATCCGGTTCTCGTCCTCGGGGTCCGCCGCCCTCCCTCCGTCGACGATGACGAGCGCGTCCTCGCGTGACACTCGAAAGCCCTCGATCGAGGTGGAACTCTCGACCGACGAAGCGCGGACCAGACGGCGGAGGGTGCCCATCCATGGGACTGGGCGTGTGCTCTCCCGGCCAAGCCGGCCACGGAGCTCATCGAGCTCATCGAGGCGCTTCCGGAGCGCGGGTCTGATCGCGGGAGTGGCGAACAGCATATGATCAGTCTAGACGATTTTACGTTTATACGACTATCCTTATAATCGTCTAGGCGATTTCCCTACGGGGGTGTCGCCCTCGCGGCCTCGGCGCGAGTCGGCCGGAGCCCCGCGCGGGCGTTGCCGACCGCGACGATCGCGAGCGCCATCGCGACCTGGCCGAGCGCGATCGCCACACAGTTGACGGCGACCCGCAGGTAGCCGCCGGGGTGGTGGGGGCTGACGAAGAAGTAGGGGTACCAGTGCGCGAGCGGCCCGCGCAGGAGGGTGTAGGCGATGTAGAGGGCGGGGAACGCCATCCACCGGAGCGCCGCGCGGCGCGGTTCGAGCGGCGAGCGGGGCGGGTCGATCAGCCAGTCGAGCGCGACGGCGATCGGCATGACCTGGTGTAGGACGGTATTGGCCCAGGGGCTCGAGTCGTGCGCTCCGGAGAGCAGCGCGGCGTAGACGATCCCGGTGGTGAGCATGTAGAGCACGGCCGCCCCGCGCAGCAGCTCGAAGGCCGGCGAGCGCGACTCGCGGGGCCGCAGCGCGCCGGCGAGGAAGATCCCGGCGGCGAGGAGGTTGGAGAGCTCGGTGAAGTAGCTGAAGTAGTCGGCGGTGCTCCAGCGCGGCCCTTCGAGGCCGACGACGAGCCCGTAGACGATCGCGGCGAGCGCGAGCCCCGCAAGCACGGCGCGGTAGCCCCGGATGAGCGGCATCGGCATGAACCTAATTATCCCCCAGCGAGCCCCAGAGGTGCTGCAGCGCGTACGCGCGCCAGGGCCGCCAGCGCTCCGCGAGGCGCGCAACCTCCCGCGGGGAGCACCCGTCGGCGCGGGAGATCCGTTCGAGCGCGCGGCGCACGCCGAGATCGGTGGGGAGGAACGCGTCGGGGTCGGAGAGCGCGCGCATCGCGATGTAGTCGGCGGTCCACGGGCCGATCCCGGGGAGCGCGAGCAGGCGGGCACGGACCTCCTCGCGGTCGCTGCCGGGGTCGATCGCGAGCTCCCCATCGGCGAGCAGCCGCGCGAGCGCCTGCAGCGTGTGCCGCCGCCGCGCGGGTCCGCCAGGCAGCGCCTCTGGGGACGCGTCGGCGATTGCGGAGGGGGTGGGGAAT
>JBIOEY010000173.1:0-4069 GCA_044446505.1 Solirubrobacterales bacterium | reverse complement strand
GCCCCACCCGTCGCCCGACGTCGAGCACGAGCGCCCCCACCCCGCGCTGGTGCTCCTGCAGGTCGGGATGGCGCTCCTGGAAGGCCTGCAGCAGCACGTCGCGCAGCTGGTACACCGCGCTCGCCTCGCGGGTTTCGTCCTTGCGCTGGTAGAGGCGCTGGTCGGCGAGCTGCAACACCGCGGCGGGGTCGTCGAGCTCGGGGGGGATGCTCACGACCCCGTGCGCCGCACCGATCGAGAAGCCCCGCCCCTGCTCGGAGAGCGCGGACACGCTGGCCTTCACGAGCTCCTCGATGTGCTTCGGGGGGTCCCGCAGGAGCACGCAGAACTCGTCGCCCCCCATCCGGTACGCGGTGCCGTGGGGCGCGACGACCGCCTTCAGCTTGTCGCTGAGGCGCGCCAGCAGGGCGTCCCCGGCGGGGTGGCCGAAGGTATCGTTGTAGCGCTTGAAGCCGTTGAGGTCGTACAGCATCAGCGACCACGTCTCGCCCGCGCTCGCCCGGCGGCAGGCGACGTTGAGATCCTCCATCAGCTGCCTGCGATTGCCGAGGCCGGTGAGCGGGTCGGTGAGCGCGAGGCGCCGCGAGCTCACGAGCATCGCGATGTTCTCGCGGACAGTCATCGTCAGGTGCACGCACACCGCGAGCACCGTCGCGCCCGCAAGGATCAGGGCGACCGGGGTGAGCCTCGTGTGGGGGAGGTTGCCGTAGATCAGCACCCCCAGGGCGGCGAGCAGCGAGAGCGAGGGCACTGACACCATCCGCCAGCCCTCCACCCGCCGGCTGCGCGTGGGCCGCGGCCAGCGGCTCCACGCGGCGATCGCCAGCAGGATCGCGCAGGAGGGCCACAGGAACTGCGTCCACTCACCCACGTGATAGCTATCGGTGGCGGTGAGGTAGAGATACGCGGAGTCCGCCACCGCGCTCGCGAGCATCGCGGCGGCGATCAGCAGCCACACCCGCCCCGGACGCCACCCCGTCATGTCGAGCGCGCTGAGCGTGAACACCAGCAGCAGCAGGTCCCCGATCGGATACGCCAGCGCGACCCCCAGCGAGGCGGTGTTCCCATGGGCGCCGTGGAGGATCGAGGGGAGGATGAGCGCGGCTCCCACCGCCGCGGCGGCGAGCCCGCCGATCAGCCCGTCGAGCCACATCCCGATGCGCAGCTCCTGGAGGTGGGCGCCCACGAGCAGCACGAGCGCGATGTAGCAGCACGGGTAGAACACCAGGTAGAGCGCGTCCGCGGGGGTGACGCTGCCGCCGGCCGCGCGGGGGCCTTCCACGAAGAGCGTGTAGTAGAGGTCTCCCAGGCACCAGCAGAAGAGGCCCGCCCCGATCGTCAGCCACGCCGCGCGCTGCGCCTGCACCATCGCGCCGCGCGCGATCACGGTGAGCGTGGCGCCCCCCATCAGCATCCCGTAGATCGTGTTGTCGTAGAGCCCCTGGCGCGAGGGACCGTTGAGGCCGGCGAGGTTGTGCAGCGCCAGTACCCCCAACCCCCCCACCAGCAGGGCGAGGATCAGATTGACCGGGATCGGCCGCGTGCGCATCGCTGGCTGCATCCCCGTTCGCATCGACCGCCGCCCGGCGGTTCTAAAGCCTAATTGCCGGATTTGAACGAGTAGCGGAGGTCTATTGCGCGCGCTTCATCCGGCGCACAAAGCGCCGCGGCTTGCGCCGGTAGAGCCGCTCGCCCTCGCGCAGTGCGCCCCGGTGCAGCTTCTTGCGCCGGCGGGCGATCAGCTTCAGCAGGCGCTTGCGCGTGCCCCGCTCCCCGGCGAAGCGCTCCGAGCGTCGCCGCACCCCGCGGGCGAGCAGCGCGAGATCGTGCTCCTCGCCGAGCATTTCCCCGAGCCGGTCGGCGCGCTGCGCGACGCGGCGCACATACCTGTCGGACCCGCCCGGCTCCGCGCCCGCCTTCCCGCCTCCCCGCTTGCCCCCACGGTCGAGCGTCTCGGCGGCGTAGCGGAGGTCCTTGACGCGTTTGCGCCACAGGTGCAGCGCCTCCGCGTCCCCCCCGCGGCGGCGCGCGGTGCGCAGGCCGCGGCGCCCCTGGCGGTAGATGCGCTCGAGCCCGGGGGCGAGCAGCTTGAAGCCGCGTTCGCGCAGCGCCCAGCGCTCCGCCCGCGCGCGCACGGCGCGCAGCTCGCCCGCCACCTCGCGGCGCACCCGGGGATCCTCGATGGCGTGCGCCGACGCGGCGTCGCGCTCGGCGAGGATCTGGGTGCGCAGTTCGCGCACGGCGGGGCTACGCGCGAACTTGGGGTGGCGCTCGAGGAGGGCTTCGAGCGTGCCCACCATCACCTCCGCGTCGCGCGCCCCTGCGAGCCGCCGGGCGCAGTCGCGCAGCGCGGCGTTCTCGCGGGCGTAGCGCTTGGCCCCGAGCTCGTCGCGCAGCAGCCGCAGCAGTGCGCGCAGGCGCTTGATGGCCTTGCGGGTCTCGTGCACCGTGTGCTCTCCCGCCTCGCCTGGATAGCCCTCGAGCAGCTCGATCGCGAGGTCGAGCTGTCCGAGGATCACCCGCCGCAGCCCCTCCGCGAGGGGCTCGCCCGGGAGCAGCGAGGGCCGGCGGTCGCGGCGCGGCGGCCCGGGGGCGCGGCGGCGCTCGAGCTTGGCCTTGGCGAGCGCGATGCCCACCCCGAGGCCCACCACCGCGAGCGCCCCGGCGAGCGAGGGGGCCACAATGGGGCGATGCCCCCACGCCTTCCGCCGGCCCCATGGTGGACGGTGCGCCGCGCGGCGAATCGCAAGCCCGCGACGTACCGCTGCCCGTTCTGCGGCCATCAGCTCCCCGCGCTCAGCGAGCACATGCTGATCGCCCCCGAAGGCGACACCCGCCGCCGCCGGCACGCGCACACGCGGTGCGTGGTGCGCGCCCGCGAACGGGGCCAGCTGGTGCTGCGCGACGAGTGGCTGCGCGCCCAGCCGCGCCCCACGCCGTGGTGGCGGAGGATTTTGAGGTCCACCCCCCCATCAGGGCGACCGCGGGAGTAGCGCTCCCCCCGCGGGCTCCTCCACCGCCCGCCGGGAGGCTCGCCCACCCCGCGCGGCTCACGCCCCGTAGGAGTGCACGTGCTCGGGAGTGACACGGATGATGAGGCGCTGTTCGTCGGGCTGGCGGAAGGGGTAGGTGTCCTGGCCGAGATACTTCATCGCGAGCGCGTCGATGTGGGCGTCGGCGCCCTCGTGCGTGCGCTCGGCGACGCGCCCGCGGATCGTGACGTACTCGTAGGGGTTCTCGAGGTTCTGCACCGTGAGGGTGACGCGGGGGTCGCGTTCGAGGTTGCGCGGCCAGGCGCGCCCCTCGGCGGTGTTGAGCACGGGCTGGCCGTCCTGCAGGTCGACCCACACGGGCACCGCGTGCACGGAGCCGTCGCTGCGAAGCGTGGCGACGTTGCAGAAGTTCTTGTCCTTCAGCAGCGCCTCGGCGCGGCCCTCGATCTTCGAGCTCATTGAGCCCTCCTTCTCGTGGGATGGGGGTGTGTCACTGCACCCCACCAAGATAGGCCCTCGCGGCGGATGTTCCATCCCCGCAGGCGATCCCGTCCGAGTGACCCGCCCTCGGCGGCGATCCTCGGTGGTCCGGCGCTCCCTCCGGCCGGCGCGCCACCGGCCCTGCTACTGCCTGGCGAGCCCGCTCGCGGAGCTGACCGGCGGAATCGGCTCGAGCGGGACGAGCTTGCCGTTGTTGAGCTGGAAGTGCACGACGGCCTGGCCCCCGCTGGGGCAGCAGAAGGCGTCGTGTGGCCGGTAGAGGGCGTAGGCGAGGGCGACTTCGGTGTCGCTCTGGCTCACGACGCGTAACGCGGCGCTGGGCTGGCTGGAGTCGGTGCCGATGTAGTGGCCGTCGAGGAAGAAGAAGGCGCGTTGGTTGTACCCGTCGGCGGAGCCGGTGCGGGTGCCGAGGAGCACCCTGAGGGTCTGCGTGGGGTGGTACTCGGAGGTGGCGTCGGGGGTGTACCCGTGCGCGAGCACCGCCGCGGCCGCCGCCGCGGTCTGGGCGCCGGGGGCGGCTTCGCTCGACTGGGAGCCGGTGTGGGTGAAGGCGGGCGCGGGGGCGGTGTGGGTGG
>JBIOEY010000172.1:0-4181 GCA_044446505.1 Solirubrobacterales bacterium | reverse complement strand
GGCTGAAGGCCGTCCTCGCAGAGGTCTCGGAGGCTCAGGGCGCGGTGATCCTCTTCCTTGACGAGCTCCACACGATCGTGGGGGCCGGGGCGGCCGAAGGGGCCGTCGATGCGGCCAACCTGCTCAAGCCGATGCTCGCGCGCGGGGAGCTGCGCTGCGTGGGCGCGACGACGCTGGACGAGTACCGCAAGCACATCGAGAAGGACGCGGCGCTCGAGCGGCGCTTCCAGCCGGTGATGGTGGGGGAGCCGAGCGTGCAGGACACGATCGCGATCCTCCGTGGCCTCAAGGAGCGCTACGAGGTCCACCACGGGGTGCGCATCCAGGACAGCGCGCTGATCGCGGCGGCCACCCTCTCCCACCGCTACATCGCCGACCGCTTCCTCCCGGACAAGGCGATCGACCTGATCGACGAGGCCGCGAGCAAGCTGCGGATCGAGATCGACTCGCTGCCCACGGAGATCGACGAGGTGGACCGGAGGGTGATGCAGCTGGAGATCGAGCTGACCTCGCTTCAGAAGGAGACCGACGAGCCCTCCGCGACCCGCCGCGAGGCGATCGAGCGGGAGCTCGCGGAGCTGAAGGAGCGCTCGGCCGCGATGAAGGCGCAGTGGCAGGCGGAGAAGCAGGCGATCCAGGGGGTGCGCGAGAAAAAGGCGCGCCTGGAGGAGGCACGCGTGGAGGCCGAGCGCGCCGAGCGCGCGGCCGACCTGCAGCGCGCCGCGGAGCTGCGCTACGGGGAGATCCCGGAACTGGAAAAGGAGCTGGCCGCCCTGGAGGGCGGCGCGGATGGGTCTCGCAGCGCGGAGGCCCCAGATGGGGAGCGCCCCGCGGCGCCGGTCTTCCTCAAGGAGGAGGTGGACGCGGACGACGTGGCGGAAGTGGTGGCGCGCTGGACGGGGATCCCCGTGAGCCGTCTGCTGGAGGGGGAGGTGGAGAAGCTGATCCACATGGAGGAGCGGTTGCACGAGCGGGTGATCGGCCAGGAGGAGGCGGTGGAGGCGGTGGCGACGGCGCTGCGCCGCTCGCGCGCGGGCCTGCAGGACCCGAACCGCCCGATCGGCACGTTCCTGTTCTTGGGCCCCACGGGCGTGGGCAAGACGGAGCTGGCGCGGGCGCT
Organism: Solirubrobacterales bacterium; assembly: GCA_044446505.1. GTDB lineage: Bacteria > Actinomycetota > Thermoleophilia > Solirubrobacterales > Solirubrobacteraceae > Palsa-744. The sequence goes on along the minus strand of JBIOEY010000172.1, from coordinate 3,061 downwards.
GGCGGAGTTCATGTTCGACTCGGAGGAGGCGATGATCCGCCTGGACATGTCGGAGTACATGGAGAAACACACGGTCTCGCGCCTGGTGGGGGCCCCGCCGGGGTACGTGGGCTACGAAGAGGGGGGCCAGCTAACGGAGGCGGTGCGCCGGCGCCCGTACTCGGTGGTGCTGCTGGACGAGATCGAGAAGGCGCACCCGGACGTGTTCAACACGCTGTTGCAGGTGATGGACGACGGCCGCCTGACGGACGGGCAGGGGCGCACGGTGGACTTCAAGAACACGGTGCTGATCATGACCTCGAACATTCCGGTGAGCGACGAGGCGGATCTGGACGCCACCCACCCGCACTCCGCGGACGGGAGCGCCGCGGTGGCGGCGGACGCGCGGCTGCGCGAGGAGCTGCTGAGCCACTTCAAACCGGAGTTCGTCAACCGCCTCGACGACATCGTGCGCTTCGAGTCGCTGACCCGCGAGCAGCTGGGGGAGATCGTGGAGCTGCAGGTGGAGCGCGTGATCGCGCGCGTGCGCGAGCGCGGCGTGGAGGTCACGCTCACCGACGCCGCGCGGGAGCTGCTGGGCGACATGGGCTACGACCCGACCTACGGCGCGCGCCCGCTGCGGCGGGTGATCCAGAAGCAGCTGACCGACCGCCTCGCCCTCTCGCTGCTCGAGGGCAGCCTCCGCCCGGGCGACGCGCTCCGCGTGGACGCGGCGGAGGGCAGTCTCACGTTCGAGCCGCAGCCCACGGGCGCCGCGCTCCCGGGTTGAGGTCTAATCTGAAGACGCTCCCAACACACCCCAGGAGGAGGTCCCGATGCCCACGTACATCATGCTCGCGCACCTGACGCCGGAGGGCGTGCAGACTGTCAAGAACAACCCGCAGCGGATCCACGAGGTGAATAAAGAGGTGGAGCAGCTGGGGGCGAAGGTGAAGGCGCAGTGGGCGACGCTGGGGCGCTTCGACTTCGTGAACATCGTGGAGGCGCCGGACGAGCAGACGATGGCGCGCGTGTCGCTGGAGTTGGGCTCGCGCGGCACGGTGAGCTACGAGACGCTCACAGCGATCCCCGTGGACGAGTTCATCGCCTCCCTATGAGGGTTCTCGTCGTCGGCAGCGGCGGGCGCGAGCACGCGCTCGTGCGAGCACTGGCGGGAGCTGGCGTGGAGTTGCTGTGCGCACCTGGCAACGCGGGCATCGCGCAGGACGCGCGCCTGATCGACGTGGCGGCCGATGACATCGAGGGGATCGTGGCGGCGGTGGAGCGCGAGGGCGTCCACTTCACGGTCGTGGGTCCAGAGGCGCCGCTGGTGGCGGGCCTGGTGGATGAGCTCGACCGTCGCGGCCGTCTGGCCTTCGGCCCGTCCGCCGCGGCGGCGCGCCTGGAGAGCTCGAAGGCGTTCGCCAAGCAGGTGATGGAGGAGGCGGGCGTCCCAACCGCGCGCTGGCGCCACGCGCGCACGCTCGAGGAGGGCGTGGCGGCGGTGGCGGAGCTGGCGAACCCCGGGGTGGTGGTGAAGGCGGACGGCCTCGCGGCGGGCAAGGGGGTGACGGTGGCGGACTCCGCCGAGCAGGCGCAGGGGGCGCTGCGGGAGATCTTCGTGGAGGGCCGATTTATGACTGGAGGGGCAAACGACACCAGCGCTGTGGTGGAAGAACGCCTGCATGGCAGGGAGGTGTCGCTGCTGGCGCTGTGCGACGGCGAGTGGGTGGTGACGCTGCAGCCGGCGCGCGACTACAAGCGCTTGCTGGATGGCGAGCAGGGACCGAACACGGGCGGCATGGGCGCCTACTCGCCCGTGCCTGGGATGGAGCACGAAGACGATTGGAGGATCGCGGAGCTGGTACATCTGCCGATCATCCGGGTCATGCAGCACCGCGGAACTCCATATCGAGGGGTCCTCTACGCCGGTCTGATGCTCACCGAGCAGGGCCCGAAGGTGCTTGAGCTCAACGTGCGCTTCGGCGACCCGGAGACCCAGGCGCTGCTCCCGCGCCTGAATGCGGACCTGCTGGAACTGATGCTGCGCACGCTGCGCCCCGAGGGGCTGATCATGGGAGAAGCCGAGGAGTCACTGATCGAGTGGTCACCGGATTGGGCCGTCACGGTCACGCTGGCGAGCGGGGGCTACCCCGGGTCCACGTCCAGCGGCGATCCGATCTCGGGGCTGGAGCTCCTCCCGAAGGGCGTGGAGGTGACCCACGCGGGCACCGCGCTCGCGGACGACGGGAGCCTTGTAACCGCGGGGGGCCGTGTGCTGAATGTGACGGCGCTCGGCGGGAGTCCGGAGGAGGCCCGTAAGTCGGCGTATGCTGCGGCGCGGACGATCTCCTTCGAGGGCATGCAGATGCGCAGTGACATCGCAATCAGGGTCGAGGAGGAAGGACGGATGAGCGAGGGGTGGCGCACGGTGAAGAGCATCCTGGACGAGTGGTACGGGATCGAGCCCGCGGCGGAGGCCGAGCGTGGGTGAGGTGACCCCGATCGCGACGCCGCTGACGGAGACGGAGATGCGCACGCAGCTCGAGGAGCTCGACGTGGACGCCCCGCGCGTGGGGATCGTGATGGGCTCCAAGAGCGACATGGAGGCGATGCAGAAGGCCGCGGCGGAGCTCGAAGCACGGGGCATCCTGCACGAGCTGCGCGTGATGTCCGCGCACCGCGAACCGGACGTGGTGGCGGAGTACGCGAAGAACGCACAGATGCGCGGGCTGCGCGTGATCATCGCGGGCGCCGGCATCTCCGCGGCGCTGCCCGGGGCGGTGGCGGCCCACACGGACCTCCCGGTGATCGGGGTCCCGCTCTCCAGCCGCCTGAGCGCGGCGGGCGGCCTCGACGCGATCCTCTCGATCGTGCAGATGCCCCCCGGCGTGCCGGTGGCGTGCGTGGGCCTCGACAGCACCCGCAACGCCGCGATCCTCGCCGCGCAGATCCTCACCGCGTGATTGGGGGGCAGGGTCGCATGCGACCCTGCCTGACCCCGCACATGTGCGGGGTCACCGAGCAGTGCATGCACTGCTCGGTGACCCCGCACATGTGCGGGGTCAGGCAGGGTCGCATG
>JBIOEY010000171.1:0-4188 GCA_044446505.1 Solirubrobacterales bacterium | reverse complement strand
TGGTGGGGGCGTGGGCCACGGCCACCGGCGCGCAGCCCGGGGTGGGGGCGATCTCCGGCACCGGCAGCAACGTGTTCGGGGTTGGCTCCGACGGGCGCGCGTGGCGCGCGGGCGGCTGGGGCCACCTGCTCGGCGACGAGGGCTCGGGCTACTGGCTCGGGGTGCAGTCGATCAAGGCCGCACTGCGCGACCGCGAGGACTCGGGCCCGCCGACCGCCCTGAGCGACGCGGCGGCCGCGTTCTTCGAGGCCCCGAGCGTCGAGGCGCTGGCGGCGAAGGTCTACAGCAAGCCGCTCACCAAGGGCGAGATCGCGGCGTTCGCGATCGAGACGGCGCAGCTCGCCGAGCGCGGCGACGCGGTCGCGCGCGAGCTCTACGAGCGCGGAGCGCACGAGCTCGCGCAGCAGATCGCCGCGGTGATCCGCCGCACCGGGCTGGAGGGCGAGTTCCCCGTGGGCCTGATCGGCAGCGCCTACAAGGCCGGCGCGGTGTTCGTCGAACCCCTCACCAGCGCGATCCACGCCCTCTCCCCCCAGGCGCGGGTGGCGGTCGTGGAGATGGCCCCCGTGGGCGGCTCGCTGCTGCTCGCCGCGCGCGCCAGCGGGGCCGAAGGGGCGCTCGCGGGCATCGACCTCGCGGGGCTCATCGACCGGGCGCTGGCCAAGCAGCGCGGGTAGGCGCCGCGAGCGCCCTCAGCTGGCCTGGGGTCTGCGGGCACCCTGCGATTGGTGGCGGCGCCGCGCGGTGGCCCCCGAACCATTAGACGCCGGCGCTCAACCGCGCCTCGATCGCGCGCCGATCGCCGATCGCGCCGGGACCTGTGCCGGCGATGCGCACCGCGGCGGCGGCGTTGGCGAAGGCGGCGGCCGCCGCGGGCGGCCGGCCCTCGCGCAGCGCGGCGAAGAAGGCGGCGGCGAAGACGTCGCCCGCGCCGATGTCGTCGGCGGGCTCCTCGATCGGGAGCGGGGGGACGTGCAGGAGGGCGCCGTTCGGGAGCTGGATCGCGGTGGGCCGCGCCCCGGCTGTCACCGCGAGGATCGCACGGCCCGCCCGAGCGCGCGAGACGAGCTCCGCGCAGCTCTCGCGCTCGGTGGTGCTGAGCACGATCGCCTCGCAGCGCTCCGGGAGCAGCTGGGGGGGCAGCGGCACGAGCGCGATCTCCCCCTTGGTGTTCCACTCGCGCACGAGTCCCTGCGGGGTGAGCCCCACGAAGCCCGCGCGGCCGCGAAAGCTGCCGGGGGTCTCGCGGGCGACGGGGGCGAGGTGCAGGATCGCGGCGTCCACCTCGATCGACCCCTGGATCGGCCCCGCCCACGCGAGCAGCCGCTGACGGCGGGCGTGGCCGCTGCCGTGGGTGAGCAGCGTGGTGGTGCGCTCCGCGGGCAGGACCCGCACGTCGAGCTCCTCACGGTAAGGCCCCAGCAGCTCCTCGATCTCCGCGGGCACGCCGCGCGTGAGGATCAGCGTGCGCAGCCCGAGGCGGGCGGCCTGCAGGGCGCTGTAGAAGGCCGTTCCGCCCGGCCGGCGGGCTCCATCGGCGTCGAGCACGTCGACCGTGACGTGCCCCACCGTCACATAGTCGAAGGTGTATGGGTGAGCGGCCGCGTCTTTTTTGATGGCTCCGCCAGTGGGTTCGCGCGTGGTGCTCCCGTGCGTTGCGCTGCTCATGGGGCGGGCGCTCCGGCCGGGCGCTCCTAGCGGGGTGCGGCGCCCACGCTCGGGGCGGTCCGCAGCGGCAGCTCGGACCCCGCGATCGCCGCGGCGGCGAGGCGGCCGGTGAAGACGCAGCCGCCGAGGAAGGTCCCCTCCAGCGAGCGCTTGCCGTGCATCCCCCCGCCGCCGAAGCCCGCCGCCTCGCCGACCGCGTAGAGGCCGGGGATCGGCTCGCCGCCTGAGCTGCGCAGCACGCGGCAGGCGAGGTCTGTCTGGATCCCGCCGAGGCTCTTGCGCGCCATCACCTGGAGGCGGATCGCGATCAGCGGCCCCGCCTTGGGATCGAGGATCGCCTGGTATGCGCACGTGCGCAGGCGGTCCCCGCGCCAGTTGCGCAGCTGGCCGATGCGCCGTAGCTGGTCGTCGTTGAAGAGGCCCTTCCCGCGCGCGATCGTCTCGTCGTAGCGGCCGATCTCCGCCGCGAGCACCGCGGGGTCGATCGGCTCCTCCTTCACCCCGTCCTGCGCGACTCCCCCCTCGCCCGCGGCGACCGCCTCCCCGCTTGCGGCAATCCTCCCCTCGCCCGCGGCGACCGCCTCCCCGCCTGCGGAGCCTTCGCTCGCCAGCCGGCGGGTCACCTCGTTCATCCGCTCCGCCAGCGCGGGCAGCGTGTCCGCCGAGACGAAGTCCGGTGAGCCCTCCAGCAGGTGCGAGACCACGCGCGGTTTGCCCAGCAGCACCCCCAGCAGGAAGCGCACCCGGCGGCGCTCGCGCAGGTGGGGGTTGTGCTGGGAGCCCGACACGTCGAGCTCCCGCCGCGCGATCCGCCAGTTGCAGATCAGCCACGAGTACTTGCGCTCGTCCTCGCACATCCGCTCCAGCGCCGCGTACGCGTCGTAGGTGGGCATCACCGGAACCGGGCCGTAGCGGCGCCCGTCGGGGTCGAGCATCACCCCCGAGCGCGGCGGGATCAGCTTCAGGCCGTGGTGCTCGCGCTGCGGCGCCGGGTGGCGCACCGCGTCTGCGTAGTTCCACATCCGCGCCAGGTGCGTCACCGCGCCCCCGATCCGCTCGGTCTCCTCGTGCAGCGCCCCGTCAGCGTACGGGTGCGAGCCCATCAACAGGCGCTGCGGCGGGCTGCCCAGCTCCTCGGTGGGCCACACGCGACGCACCATGTCTGGGTTGCCGCCGATCCCGCCCGCGGCGATCACCACCGCCTTGCCCGCCCTCACCTCGTATCCGCCCTCCCCGGTCTCCCACTGCGCCAGGTGGCCCGGCGAGCCTGGATCTTCGCATGCGCTCTCGCGGCCCCCCCTCCAATCCTCATCCAAAACCCTGCAGCCCACCACTCGGCCCTCGTCGTCGGCGATCAGCCCCGTCACGCGCGCGCCGAAGCGGACCTCCAGGGCGGGGCGGCGCGGGTGGCTCTCGATTGCGCCCCACACTGCCTCGACCAATGCCTTGCCCGTGCCCCACGTGAGATGGAAGCGCGGGACCGAGTTGCCGTCGCCGAAGTTGCCCCGCTCCGCCCAGTTGACCACCGGGAAGAAGCGCACCCCCAGCTCGCGCAGCCAGTCGCCGACGTCGTCGCGGGCGCGCGTCACGTACTGCTCGGCCCAACGGCGCGGCCACCGCTCGTCTGGGCCGAACTCCGCGATTCGAACCCAATCTTCGAGCGCCAGGCGCTCGCTGTCGCGAATCCTGGAGCGGCGCTGCTCTGGGGAGTCCACCATGAACATCCCCCCGAACGCCTCCCGCGCGAGGCCCCCCACCTCGTGGGGCTTGCAGCGGTCGAGCAGCAGCACCGTGTGCCCGCTGCGCAGCAGCTCCAGCGTGCTCACCAGGCCCGCGAGGCCCGCCCCCACCACGATCACGTCCGGCTCGCCTGTCGCGAGGCCGCCGTTTGAGTCGGGTGCGTCTGTGGCGAGGCCGCCGTTTGAGTCGGAGGTCCCGCTCACGCCAGCGCCATCCCCGGGGCCACCTGCACCTCGACCAGCTCCGGCGTGTCGGAGGCCAGCGCGCGGCGCAGCTCCACCCCCAGCTCCTCCGGGCTCTCGGCCCTGGTCGCGTTCACGCCGTACCCCGCCGCCACCGCCGCCGTGTCCAGCGCGGGCAGGTCGAGGCCCGGGGCGCCCGGGATCTCCTCCAGCAGCGAGAAGAACTTCAGGATCGCGTACTCCTCGTTGCGCAGCACCAGGAACGTCACCGGCACCCTGTACGCCGCCGCTGTCCAGAAGCTCTGCACCGCGTACTGCGCCGAGCCCTCCCCGATCACGCACACCACCGGGCGCTCCGGGCACGCCAGCTGCACCCCGATCGACGCGGGCATTCCGAAGCCGAGGCCCCCGCCCGCCGAGAAGTAGTAGCTCCCCGGGCGCCCCAGCCGCAGCTGGTTGCGCAGCGCCGGGGTCGCCGAGGGCGACTCCAGCACCACGATTCCATCCTCCGGGAAGACCTCCGCGAGCGTCCGCACCGCCGTGGAGGGGCTCATCGGGTCCGCGAGCGGCACCGCCTCCGGGGCCGCGCGCGCCGGCG
>JBIOEY010000170.1:0-4220 GCA_044446505.1 Solirubrobacterales bacterium | reverse complement strand
GTGCACACGGTGCGCGCGGTGGGCCTCGCGACGCAGGCGATCTGCGAGGCGCGCCCCGGGGAGGTGCTGCAGGTGCGCGGCCCCTTCGGGCGCCCGTGGCCCGTGGCGGAGCTGGCGGGCGCGGACGTGCTGGTGATCGCGGGCGGCATCGGCCTCGCGCCGCTGCGCTCGGCGATCCTCACGCTGCTCGCCGCCCGCGAGCGCTACGGGCGCGTGAGCCTGCTCTACGGCAGCCGCACCCCCGAACTGCTGCTCTACCCGGAGGAGCTGGAGGAGTGGGCGGCGCGCGGGCTTGAGGTGGCGGTGACGGTGGACAGCGCGGGCCCCGAATGGCTGGGGCACGTGGGCGTGGTCCCGCGTCTGGTGAGCCGCGCGGATCTGGACCCCGCGGCGACCGCGGTGCTGCTGTGCGGCCCGGAGGTGATGATGCGCTTCACCGTCGCCGCCCTGGAGCGGCGCGGGGTGGGGGCGGAGCGGGTGTACCTCTCGATGGAGCGCAACATGCAGTGCGGGATCGGTCACTGCGGGCATTGTCAGTTGGGCCCCACGCTGCTCTGCCGCGACGGCCCGGTGTACAGCTGGAGCGAGCTGCAGCCGTGGCTCGCGATCCGGGAGCTGTGACGATGGACCGGGCGAGCGGCAGGCGATCGGTGTCGGGATGGGGATGGATAGGGAGTTCGCAACGCACTGTCGCGGTGGTGGCGTGCGCGTGGAGGCGCCCCGCGTGACCGCGATCAAGCAGACCCTCGCGGTGTGGAAGTTTTCTTCTTGCGACGGCTGCCAGCTCAGTCTGCTGGACTGCGAGGACGAGCTGCTCTTGCTTGCCGACCGCCTCCAGATCGCGTATTTCCTGGAGGCGAGCAGCGCCATTGTCGAGATGCCCACCCACCCCTACGACGTGTCGATCGTGGAGGGCTCGATCACCACCGCGCACGACGCGCAGCGGATCCGCGAGGTGCGCGCGAACTCGCGGGCGCTGATCACGATCGGGGCGTGCGCCACCGCCGGGGGGATCCAGGCGCTGCGCAACTTCGCCGACGTGGAGGACTTCACCGCGGTGGTGTACGCTACTCCGCAGTTCATCTCCACGCTCGCCACCTCCACCCCGATCAGTGCGCATGTGCCGGTGGACTTCGAGCTGCAGGGCTGCCCGATCAACAAGCATCAGCTGCTGGAGGTGATCGCCGCCCACCTCTCCCGTCGCCGCCCGCGCGTGCGCAACCACAGCGTGTGCGTGGAGTGCAAGCGGCGGGGGACCGTGTGCGTGATGGTCGCGCACGGGACCCCCTGCCTCGGCCCCGTCACCCACGCGGGCTGCGGCGCGATCTGCCCCGCCTACGACCGCGGGTGCTATGGCTGCTACGGGCCGATGGAGGCGCCCAACACCCCCGCGCTCAGCGCCCAGATGGCGCGGCTGGGCAGCGAGGAGATCGACCTCGTGCGGGTATACCGCACGTTCAACGCGGGCGCCGGCGCGTTCCGGGAGGCGAGCGAGGCGCATGAGGGAGGCGTGAGCGGCGCATGAGCGGGAGAGCGGCGCAGGCGCCGTCGGCGCGAGGGGGGCCGCGACTCGCGCGGGGGCGAGGCGCATGAGCGAGGAGAGGCGCACGCGCACGATCCGCACCGACTACCTCGCGCGCGTGGAGGGCGAGGGGGCGATGTACGTGAAGCTGGAGGGGGGCGAGGTGGTGGATGTGAAGCTGCGCATCTACGAGCCGCCGCGCTTCTTCGAGGCGCTGCTGCGCGGGCGGGCGTTCACCGAGGCGCCGGACATCACCGCGCGGATCTGCGGGATCTGCCCGGTGGCCTACCAGATGAGCGCGGTGCGCGCGATGGAGGACGCCTGCGGCGTGAGGATCGACGAGGGCCCGATCCGCGACCTGCGCCGCCTCCTCTACTGCGGGGAGTGGATCGAGAGCCACAGCCTGCACGTGTACATGCTGCACGCCCCCGACTTCCTCGGCTACCCGAGCGCCATCGAGATGGCGCGCGAGCACCGCGAGATCGTCGAGCAGGGCCTGCAGATGAAGAAGGCGGGCAACGCCTTGATGGCGCTGGTGGGGGGGCGTGAGGTGCACCCGATCAATGTGCGCGTCGGCGGCTTCTACCGCGCCCCCACCCCCGCCGAGCTGCGCCCGCTGGTGGACCCGCTGGAGCGCGCGCGAGAGACCGCGCTCGCGACGGTGCGCTGGGCGAGCGAGCTGGAGTTCCCCGAGGTGCGCCGCGAACCAGAGCTGCTCGCGCTGAGCGACCCCGGCGCCTACCCGATCGACCGCGGGCGGATCGCCTCCAGCGGCGGCCTCGAGATCGCGCCCGCCGAGTTCGAGGCGCACGTGGTGGAGGAGCACGTCGAGCACTCCAACGCCCTGCACGCGCACCTGCGCGAGCGCGGCACCTATTTGACGGGCCCGCTCGCGCGCTACGCGCTCGCCGGCGCCGCGCTGTGGCCGCTTGCCCGCGAGGCCGCCCGCGAGGCGGGCCTGGGCGCGGTCTGCGCGAACCCCTTCCGCAGCATCCTCGTGCGTGCGGTGGAGCTCGTGCAGGCGTGCGACGAGGCGCTCGCGATCGTCGCCGCCTACGAGCGGCCCGACGCGCCCGCCGTCGAGGTCGTCCCCCGCCGCGCGGTCGGCCACGGCGCCACCGAGGCCCCCCGCGGCCTGCTCTACCACCGCTACGAGATCGACGAGGACGGCACGATCCTCGACGCGCGGATCGTCCCCCCCACCTCCCAGAACCAGCTCGCGATCGAGGAGGACCTGCGCGAGTTCGTGCAGCGCCACATCGACCTCCCCGACGAAGAGCTCTCGCTGCGCTGCGAGCAGGCGATCCGCAACCACGACCCCTGCATCTCCTGCGCCACCCACTTCCTCACGCTGACCGTCGACCGTGGCTGAGCGGCCTCGCGCGCGCGTGGTCGTGATCGGCGTGGGCAACGCGCTGCGCGGGGACGACGCCGCGGGCCTGCACGTCGCGCGCCGCCTGCGCGCAGATCCCCGCTCCGCGGGCATCGAGGTGCGCGAGCTGGAGGGTGAGGCGCTCGCGCTGCTCGACATCTGGGAGGGCGCCGACGCCGCGGTGATCGTGGACGCGGTGAGCTCCGGCGCCCCCCCGGGGACGATCCACCGCATGGAGGCCGAGGCAGAGCCGCTGCCCTCGACCCTCAGAGGCTCCACCTCCACGCACGCCCTCGGCCTGCGCGAGGCGATCGAGCTGGCCCGCGCGCTGCACCGCCTGCCCGCGCACGTCGTGATCTACGGCGTCGAGGGCCGCGACTTCGAGGCCGGCACGGAGCTCTCAACGGAGGTCGAGGCGGTCCTCGGCGAGCTCGCAGGCGTGGTGCTGGACGGGGCGTGGGCGGTCTGCCGGAAGGCCTCCACGAGGTGGGCGCCGGCCGGTGAGAGCGTACCCTGAGGATGCAGGATGCAGAAGCGCCGCCTGAAGCTCAGACCGTCGACCGGGACGATCTCCAGGCGATCGGCGGGCGAGAGCGCCAGGCGCGACATCGCGGTGGGTAGTCCCAGCTCGTGCGCCTCATCCTTGGCGGCCTGGGTGGAGCCGACTTCGCAGGCGGCCCGCGGCGCCTGTAGGCCCACCGCGGTGAGCGCCTCGTCGATCACCTGACGAGTGTGGGCGTCGGGGTCGCGTAGGACGATCGGTGTCGAGAGCAGCTCCGCGCGGGTGATCGAAGACCGGCGTGCCCAGGGATGGCCGAGCGGGACCGCGATCACGATCTCGTCGTCGATCAGCGGCACACTGGCGGCATCGGGGATCGTCTCGTCGTTCAGGAACGCGGCGACGCCCACGTCGGCCTTGCCGCCGGCGATCATGCGCTTGACCACGCGCGAGTTGGCGATCACCACCTCGACCGGCGCGCTGGTCTGGCGGCGCATCGCCACGAGCGCCCTGGCCATCACGAGCTCTGCCGCGGTATGACTGATCGCCAGGTGCACCGTCTCGCTGCTGCCGCGTATCTGCTCGAGCAGGCCGCCCAGCTCGTCGAGGTCGGCGATCAGGCGCCGCGCATGCGTGTAGAGGCGCTCGCCGGCGGCGGTCATCGTGACGCCACGCGGGGAGCGCTCTAGCAGCGGTGTGCCGACGAGCTCCTCCAGGGACTTCAGGCGCTTTGAGACAGCGGGCTGACTGAGGTGCAGGCGCTGCGCCGCGCGCCCGATCCCGCCGAGGTCCACCGCCACGCAGAACGCGCGGAGCTCGTCCAGCTG
>JBIOEY010000169.1:0-4228 GCA_044446505.1 Solirubrobacterales bacterium | reverse complement strand
GGCTATGGGTGGGCGGGCTAACCATCCACTCGCGCAAGCATCTCGGCGGGGGCGTCGAAGTTGGCGTGCACCGCGGCGACGTCGTCGTTCTCTTCGAGGCCGTCGATCAGCTTCATCAGCTTTACGACCTGCCCTTCGTGCTCGATCGGCACGAGGCTGGAGGGTCGGTGGGTGAGCTCGGCGCTCTCGAGCTCGATCCCGGCCTCCTCCAGCGCGCGGCGCACGGCGGTGAAATCGGCGAGGGCGGTGATCACCTCGAAGACGTCCTCGTCGGCGGTGATGTCCTCCGCGCCGGCCTCCACCGCCACAAGCAGATCGTCCTCGCTGTAGCGCGAGGCGTCGACGACGATCACGCCCTTCTTGTCGAAGAGATACGCGACCGAGCCGGGCTCGCCGAGGGAGCCGCCGTATTTGGTGAAGAGGTTGCGCACGTCGGGGCCGGTGCGGTTGCGGTTGTCGGTGACGGTCTCCACCAGCAGCGCGACCCCGGCGGGACCGTAGCCCTCGTAGATCACTGTCTCCAGGGCGTCCGCGTCGCCGCCCTCGCCGGTGCCCTTGGCGATCGCGCGCTCGATGTTGTCCTTGGGCATCGAGGCGGCTTTGGCCTTGCGGATCGCGTTCTCGAGCGCCGCGTTCGCGTCAGGATCCCCCCCACCCTCGCGTGCCGCCACTGTGACTGCACGTGCCAGCTTCGTGAACGCCGCCCCGCGGCGGGAGTCCACGATCGCCTTCTTGTGCTTGATGCTCGACCACTTGGAGTGCCCAGACATGACGGTGAGGATACTTCGGCCCCCAGCGAATGGCCTTTCGGCCGGCGGCGCCGAGCGCATAGGATGCGGTGCATGCCGCCCGTCGCGCTGACCCCGGACATCTTCAAGGCCTACGACATCCGCGGCCTGTACGGCGAGCAGATCGACGGGGAGGTCGCGGAGCTGATCGGCCGCGCGTTCGCGCGGGTGCTCGCGGGCCTGGAGGGCAAGCCGGTGGGGGAGCTGCGGGTGGGGTTGGGACGCGACATGCGCCTGACCGCGCCGGAGCTCGCGGCGCGCTACCGGGAGGGGATGCTCACCGAGGGTGTGCACGTGCTCGACGCGGGGCAGGTGGGGACCGAGATGCTCTACTACCTGGTCGGCTCGCGCGGCCTGGACGGGGGGCTGATGTGCACGGCCTCGCACAACCCGAAGGCGTACACCGGCTGCAAGCTCGTGCGCGAGGGGGCGCTGGCGCTGTCGGGGGAGAGCGGCATCCAGGACATCCGCCGGCTGATCGAGGGGGGTCTGGGTGCGCCCGCCGGCGCGCGCGGCTCCGTCGAGGAGGTGGATGTGGCCGAGGAGTTCCGGGAGGCCATGCTGCGCTTCATCGACCCCAAGGCTGGCCGATCTTCGATCGGTAGGCCGCTGAAGGTGGTGGTGGACGGCGGCAACGGGATGGCGGGGCCGATGGTGGGCCCGCTGCTGGAGCGCCTGGGACTGGAGTTGATCGAGACGTACTGGACCCCGGACGGCAACTTCCCCGACCACGAGCCCAACCCGCTGCTCCCGGAGAACCGGCAGTTCGTGATCGACAGGGTGCGGGCGAGCGGCGCGGATCTGGGGATCGCGTGGGACGGGGACGCGGACCGCTGCTTCTTCATCGACGACACCGGGGCCTTCGTGGACGGGGACTTCCTCACGGCGCTGCTGGCGGAGTCGCTGCTGAAAAAGAGATCGGACCCCACGCACCCCGAGGCGATCCTGTACGACGTGCGCGCCTCGCGGGCGGTGCCCGACACGGTGCGCCGCGCGGGCGGGGTCCCGTACGTGAACCGCGTGGGGCACGCGTTCTTCAAGGCGCGGATGCGCGCGGAGGGCTCGCTGTTCGGGGGGGAGGTCTCGGGGCACTACTACTTCCGCGACTTCTACTGCGCGGACTCGGGCACGCTGCCGGCGCTGTTGATCCTCGAGCACCTCTCGGTCACGGGCAGGCGCATGTCCGAGCTGCTGAGGCCATACCGCGAGCGGTACTTCATCTCGGGGGAGATCAACTCCGAGGTCTCCGACCAGGAGGCGAAGATGGCGGAGATCGCGGCGCGCTACGCGGACGCGCGCCAGGAGCACCTCGACGGAATCTCGATCGACTACGAGGACTGGCACTTCAACGTGCGCCCCTCGAACACCGAGCCGCTGCTGCGCCTCTGCCTGGAGTCGCTGCGCTCTCACGAGGACATGGAGCGCCGCCGCGACGAGGTGCTGGCGCTGATCCGCTCATGAGCCCCCGCAAGACGGCCAAATCCGCGGCCAAGCCCGCAAAGCGGGCGCCGGCGCGATCGGCAAAACACCAGGACGAGGGAGCGCCCGCGGACCGCGTCAAGCGGAAAGGCGTGGACGAGGCCGCGGGCCTGGAGCACGCCGCCGCAGAGGGGATCCACTGCCTGGCGGTCCCGACGCCGTTCGCGGTGGGGCGCGTCAACGCGTACCTGATCGAGGACGAGCCGCTCACGCTGATCGACTCGGGCCCGAACTCGGCGAAGGCGCTGGACGAGCTCGAACGGGCGCTCGCGGCGCGGGGGCACGCGATCGAGGATCTGGAGCTGCTGATCGTCACGCACCAGCACATCGACCACTTCGGCCTCGCGGCGATCCTCGCGCGGCGCTCCGGCGCGCAGGTGGCGGCGCTGGAGGGCCTCGACCGCCGCCTGCGCGACTTCCGCGCGGAGGCGGAGCTCGACGATCGCTTCGCCGGGCGCATCATGCTGCGTCACGGGGTCCCCACCGACGTCGTCACCGCCCTGCGGGCGGTCTCCGCAAGCTTCCGCGCGTGGGGGTGCACCGTGGAGGTGGACCGCACACTCGTCGAGGGGGAGGAGATGAAGCTGCGCGACCGCACGCTGCGGGTCCTGCACCGGCCGGGCCACAGCCCCTCGGACACGGTCTTCTGGGACGAGCGCCGCTCGCTGCTGTTCGCGGGGGACCACCTGCTCGCGCACATCTCCTCCAACCCGCTGCTCGCGAGGCCGCTCGACGCGGAGGGCGACCACGACGGCCCCCGCCCGCAGGCGCTGCTCACCTACCTGGACTCTCTCCAGAAGACCCGCGCGATGGACCTCGATCTGGTGCTCGGCGGCCACGGCGCCCCGATCGCCGACCACGCGGCGCTGATCGACGAGCGCCTGCACCTGCACGAGCGCCGCGCGGAGCGCATCCGCCGGCTGATCGCGCAGCGCCCCCGCACCGCCTATGAACTGGCTTACGAGATGTGGGGCAACGTCGCCGTCACCCAGGCATACCTCACGATCTCCGAGGTCCTCGGCCACATCGACATGCTGCTGAGAGACGGCCGCGCGGTGGAGCAGGAGACCGACGGCATCGCGCGGTTCGCGGCGGTGTAGGAAGTTTGAAAGGATCTACGCGGCTTGGCTCTGGTCCGGCCAAACGCCGGTGCGTACACGCTCGTAGAGCGTGTCGGGTGCGAGGTCCGCGCCGCCCGGCCAGCACACCGTTCCCGTCTCGGGATCAACGCTGACCTCAGAAAAGCCTTCAGGGGTCAGGGCGGGCTCGAAAACGGGGCCGCGCATCCGATCCCGCACGTAGACCTCGCCCCCGAGACCATCGGCGAAGGTCAGTCGTAGGACCCCGTGCCGAGGAACAGTCACGTGGGTGATATCAGGGGTCAGGCCAATCATTGCAGTGGCTCGATCTCGTTCAGTTTGGCACCTTCGCGCGCTAGATGCCAGTTCTGGTCCAGCTCGGCCGCGTGCATCTCGGCCCATGCCAACACCAGCCGAAGCTCTCGGCGCAAGAGGTCGCTCACAAGCACCTCCAGCGTGTCGATCCTGATCTTGGCGCTGTGTCCGGCAGCGCGCGCGTGGAAATGCGGAGGCCCGTGATCATCGAAGTACATCGTGATTGTGAGCCCGAAGAATCGGCTTATTGTCGGCATCCCCCGACAGATTGGCGATCAATCCGGTCGGGACGCTCGCTCGATCTCCCCGAGGTACTTCACGTTCGCCCGGTCCTCGGCCTCAGCGGACTCCGCCGAGCCCAATTCCCGCCGGCGCTCCACGGCGTGAAGGAACAGGCGGTGCACGCGGTCGTCGTCGGTGAGCTCGGAGTGGAAGGCCACCGCGATGCGGTCCCCCTCGCGCGCGGCCACCGGATGGCCGTCCACCTCGGCGAGGATCTCCACCCCGGGGCCGTGCTCGGCGATCCACGGGGCGCGGATGAAGACTCCCGGCAGCGGGGGGGCGGGC
>JBIOEY010000168.1:0-4384 GCA_044446505.1 Solirubrobacterales bacterium | reverse complement strand
GTGAGGTATTTCTCGCCGCCGCCCGCTTCGGGTTCGAACACGTCCACCACATTGTGTTCGGGGTCCGAGACGTACACGAAGCCTTTGGTGAAGAGGTTCCCCGAGTTGTCCACCGCGACAGTCCCGATTCCGGGACCTCCGCCGCATCCAATAAAGCAGCCGAAGCTTTTGGCGGGCGTATCCGACCCGTTCCACGTACCCTGGAGTTTGCCCGCCGCGTCGAACACACCCACGCGCCCACCACTCCCATAACCTTCCGGCAGGTACATCTCGGTTTCGCCGGTCCCGTGCCCCACCGCGAGACCCGGACCACCACCGAGGGAGGGAAGCTGCACGATGAACGCGCCCGACGCCGCATTGAACTTGTCCAACGTAGCGCCGCCGAATTCGTCGAATTCGTCTACGTACAGTTCACCCGAGTCGACCGCCAGGCTTTCGACCGTGCCTTTGAACGGGCCGTGCCTCGCAACGGGTTCTTCAGCCGGCGGCGGGCCCTTCGCCGGGACTCCGGTGATCGACGAGAGGTATTCGTGCATCACCGTCGCCTCCGCCGCCGCGCTCCCAAGCGCGAGCACGCCCACCAGCGCACACAGCGAAACCAGGACAGTCAGCGTCAGCTTGCGAGCACTCATCGAAACATCCCCTCCTCGAGATCGGAGGGGAGCGCCCCTCGCGTCACACCTGCACCCATTTGCCTCTCCACCTCATTTGCATCACAGACCCTCCCGCGCGCCGTATTGGACCGCGAGGTGCCGGGCGATCTCACCCGGTCAGTGCAGACTAGACAGGGAGGCCCCGAATGCTCAAGGGGGTGTTTTTGGTTTCGGTGAAGCCCTGGGTCAGGCGGCGGCGGCCTCGCCGACCGCGACCTGCGCGGCGCGGCTCGCGCCGAGGAACGGGGTCAGCGCCAGGTAGACGACCTGGGGGGCGCGCTCGGGGAGGCGCTCGATCGGCTGGTGCTGGATGTGGTCCTGGAGGAGCTCCCAGATCGCGCCGCCGATCGCGTCGGGGGCGATCCGCGGGACGTGGCGGCGCGCGCCGACCAGCTCGAAGCCGGGGTCGAGGTAGGCGACGAACGCGCCGACGGTTTCGTCGCGCAGCTGCAGCACCTCGGGGTCGGCGGTGAAGATGTCCACGAAGCCGAGGCGGGCGTGGCCGGGCTCGACCGCGAGGTAGCGCAGGTAGGCCTCGAGGCCCGCGGCCACCGCGCGCGGCCAGTCGCCGGCGTGCGCGGCGTACGCTTCGACCGCCGCCTGGAAGCCCCATTCCCCTCCCGTGCGGCCCGCCGCGAGGTAGGCCTCGCGCTTGCCGGGGAAGTGCTCGTAGAAGGTCTTGTTCGAGACGTTCGCCCGCCGCGCGATCTCCGTCACGGTCAGCCCCGGGTAGCCCTTCTCGGCGACGATGTCGGCGAGCGCGTCGAGGATCCGCTCGCGCTGGCTGTACTCGATGTACTCGCGCGTGAGGTCGTGCCGCCCGCTCGGCAGGCGCGCGAAGCGCTCGCGGGGCGAGGTGGGGCGCCACGGGCGCAGCTCCTCGGTGCTCGGGGGCGCCACCGCGCGGGGCGCGCCCGCCGCGAGGATCGCCGGGGCTGTCGGGGGGTAGGAGAGCGCCCACGCGGTGAGGTCGTCCGCGAGCCCCGGCAGCCCCTCGGCCTCGCCGCGGCGCAGCCGGATCGCGACCACCTCGCGCACGCCGCCCAGCACCGCCCTGATCGTCAGGTCATCAACCGGCGGGGCCGGGGCGGCGCCGTTCGCGGCCCCGCGGGCGGCGGCGGAGGCGCGGCGGGCGCCGTTGGGGCCGGTGCCGGCGGACTTCGCGCCCCCGCTGCGCAGCCGGCGCATCAGCGCGACGAACGCCTTGTTGTAGCGCTCCAGGCCGCGCGCGCCGCCGCCGAGGCCGCCGTAGACGAAGAACGCGGTCGCGTCGGGCTCGGCCGCGGCCAACTCTAGGAACGCGCCCATCCCCGCGCGCACGGGGCCGTCTCCGTCACGGGAGTGGCGGTGGGCGTCGACGATCGTGCGCGTGACGCGCCGGGAGGTCTCGTCGTAGGCGTCGAGGAAGCAGGCCTCCTTGTCGCGGTAGAGCGCGTAGAACGTGGGGCGGGAGACGTGCGCGAGGCGGATCAGGTCGCTGACGCGGATCGCGTGGTAGCCGCGCTGCACGACGAGCTCGACCATCGCGGCGCGCAGCCGGGCGCGCTGGTGGCGGGCGACGGCGTTGGCGTCGAGGCCGTGCACGCGCGGCGAGAGCCCGCGGTAGCGCTCCCCGCTGGTCTGCCTGCTGCTCATCCGCATCCCCGGCCCATCGGTCGGCAACTCCTCCGCGTAGAGACCCCATCGCGTCCGGCCCTCTGCTGCCCCAGTCGCCGAGCGCCACGGCCGCCGCCGGGTACCCGGGCGATCCAGGGGTTGATCTTACCAACCCGAACTTGACACCGGGAAAGACCGGGGTATCCAAAACCGTACAGACAACCGTCCAAGATCATCAGGAACCTCTGGCTGACATCATAAACTAAGACTTGACATCATGTCAGATCGTGTGTTATGGTCCTGGCAGTTGCAGTACAGGACAGGCGATCCAGGGGTACGGGATCAGGGAGATGCGACGAGAGGCTGTGATGGAGCGAGGAGGAATGTCGTTGCCGGCGGCGCCGGCTGGAGGACCCGCGAGCACCGCGTTGAGGCGCGCAGCGGCGCCAGCGGGGGGACCCGCGAGCACCGCGTTGCGGCGCGCCGCGGCGGGCCGGGAGCTGGGGGCGGCCGTCTCGACGCCGCTGTATTCGAAGCTCAAGCCCCGCCCGAACGGCCCGGGGCGCGAGCGCGTGGCGCGCCACCAGCGCGCGCGCCTGCACGGGGCGACGATCGCGGCAGTCGCCGCACGGGGCTACCCCGCGCTGACCGTCTCCCAGCTGGTCGCGCTCGCGGGGATCTCGCGGCGCACGTTCTACGAGCACTTCGCCGACCGCGAGGCGTGCTTCCTCGCCAGCTACGACGCGATCGTCGCCGGCGCCGCGCGCCGCGCCGGGGAGGCCGCGGGCCTGGGGCCAGCATTCGAGGCGCTCGCCCACGAGGTCGCCGCGAAGCCGCAGGCCGCGCGCCTGGCGCTCGTGGAGATCCTCGCCGCGGGGCCGGTGGGGCTCGAGCGGATCGAGCGCACGCGCGGCGCGGTGCAGCGGACGCTGGCCGAGCGCCTCTGCGAGCCGCAGGCCCCGCCGCCGCCGCCCGCGGTGCTCCAGGGGATCGCGGGCGGCATCTGGCACGTGGCGCGCCGGCGCCTGCTCGAAGACGCCCCGCACGAGCTCCCGGAGCTCGCCGGGGGGCTGCACGCCTGGGCGCTCGCCTGTGGCTCCCCCGCCGCAGCGGAGCTTCCCATTGGCGCACCCACTGTGGCGAGCCTCGCCGGCGCATGTCATCCCGGGGGGCGCGACGAGCACCGGCTGATCCTGCGCACGGCGGCGGAGCTCGCGGCGCGGGAGGGCTACGCGCAGGTGAGCACGGGGCGGATCGCCGACGAGGCGGGGGTCCCGGAGGCGCTGCTGCGGGAGCGCTATGGGAGCGGCGAGGAGTGCTTCCTGGCGGCGCTGGAGCTGCTCACGGCGGAGGCGCTGGCGGGCGCGCTGCGGGACGCGCAGCAGGCGCCGGACTGGCCGACGGGGGTGCAGCGGGCGCTCGCGACGCTGATGCGCCACGTGGCGCACGACCGCGCGTTCGCGCAGATCGCGTTCGTGGAGGTGTTCGCCGCGGGCCCGGGGGGCCTGCAGCGCGGGGAAGGCCTCCTGCGGAGCCTCGCGGAGCTGCTGCTGCGCTACGCCCCGCGCGCGCAGCGACCCTCGCCGCTGGCGGCGGAGGCGGCGGTGGGGGGAATCTGGGAGATCATCCACCACCACGTGGCGCACCGCACGGTGCAGCAGCTGCCGGGGCTGGCGGCCTCGGCGGCGTACCTGGTGCTGGCCCCGGCGATCGGCCCGGAGGAGGCGGTGCGCAGTGTCCGCGCGGGGTCCTGACGCCGCGCCCGCGCGCCGCTCGATGTCCGCGCGGGGCCCTGACGCGGCGCGTGCGCGGCCCGCGGTGTCCGCGCGGGGCCCGGGTCCTGACATCGCGCGCGCGCGGCCGGCGCGGGCGGTCGCGGCGGCCGGCGGGCGCCCGCCCAGCCGCCACCTGCCGCAGCCGGGGGGGCGCACCGCCCCGCACAACGGGTTCCTGGAGGTCCAGCGCGCGCGCATCGTGAGCACGCTCACGCAGGCGGTCGCGGAGCTGGGCTGGGCGCAGCTGAGCATCACGCGGATCGTCTCGCGCGCGGGGGTCTCGCGGAGAACCTTCTACGACCTGTTCACCGACCGGGAAGACGCGTTCCTCGCGGCGTTCGACGACGCGGTGGCCCGGAT
>JBIOEY010000167.1:0-4390 GCA_044446505.1 Solirubrobacterales bacterium | reverse complement strand
GGCCTCGGGGGGGCGGTGGGCTACGCGGTGCAGCTGCTCTGCGCGCGGCTGCCCCAGCGGGCGTTCTGCTTCTCGCGGCTGCACGCGCGCCGCCTGCGCGCGGAGGGGCTGCGCGGCGAGCCCACCGTCCTGGAGGGGGAGTACGCGGGCTCGCTGGAGGCGCCGACGGCGCGGGCGGCGGAGCCGCTGGTGGTGTTCGCGGGGCGGCTGATCCCGGAGAAGCGCGCACCGCTCGCGGTGGCCGCGTTCGCGCTCGCGGCGCGGCGCATCGGGGACCCCGCGCTGCGTGCGGAGTTCTACGGCGACGGCCCCGAGCGCGAGGCCCTGGAGCGGGCGATCTCCAAGCACAGCGTGGAGGGGATCGCGAGCGCACGGGGCTTCGTGGAGGCCCCGGCGATCGACGCGGCGCTGCGGAGGGCGATGTGCATGCTCTCGACCTCCCGCCGGGAGGGCTATGGGATGGTGGTGGTGGAGGCCTCGGCGCGCGCGACCCCGAGCGTGGTGGTGGCCGGCGAGGACAACGCGGCGGTGGAGCTCGTGGAGGAGGGCGTCAACGGCGTGGTCGCGCAGAGCCCCACGCCCGAGGCGATCGCCGAGGCGATCGTGCGCGTGCACGAGGCCGGCATGGCGCTGCGCGAGAGCACCGCCCGCTGGTTCGCGCAGAACGCGCAGCGGCTGTCGCTGGAGTCCTCGCTGCGCGCGGTGCTCGCGAGCTACGGGGGCGGAGCTCCACCGACGTCAGCCGAGGATCGCGGCGACCCACCCAGCCCGGGAGAGCCGAGCGCCCGCGCGTAGCTGTCGAGCGTGAGCCGAGCGGTGCGCTCCCAGGTGAGCTCGGCGGCGCGCGCGCGGCCCTTCGCGCGGAGGCTCTCGGCGAGGGCGGGGTCGCCGAGCAGCCGTTCGATCGCCAGCGCGATCTCGCCCTCGGCGCGGGGGTCGAACAGCAGCGCGGCGCCGCCGGCGACCTCGGGCAGCGAGGAGGCATCGGCGCAGGCGACGGGGACCCCGCGCGCCATCGCCTCGAGCACGGGCAGCCCGAACCCCTCGTAGAGGGAGGGGTAGACGAACGCGTCGGCGAGCGCCCACAGGCCCTCGATCTCGCCCGCGTCGAGCCAGCCCTCGAGGCGCACGTCGGCGGCGAGGCCGAGCTCGGCTGCGCGCGCGCGCAGCTGAGCCTCGTGCCACGTGGGGTAGCCGGGCACCACGAGCAGCGGGCGGCGCTCGGGGGGGATGCGCGCGAGCGCGCCGAGCAGCGCGAGCAGGTTCTTGTGGGGGCGCTTGGCGGAGAGCGTGAGCAGCACCCGCCGCCCCGCCTCGAGGCGCAGGCGCGCGCGGGTCTCCTGCGCGGAGCGCGCGGGCACGCGGCGCACAGCGCCGAGCCCCTGGGGCACGACGTCGATCTTCGCCGGGGGCGTGCCGAGCAGCTGCACGAGATCCTCGCGGGTGCTCTGGGAGATCGCGATCACCCGGTGGGAGCGGCGCGCGGCGAGCGGCACGAGCACCCGCATCCCCCGGTCGCGGATGCCCGCATGGGCCTCGGGGAAGCGCGCATAGATCAGGTCGTGGACGGTGACCACCCGGCGGTAGCGCCCGAGCGCGGGGGCGGTGCTGGCGAGGCTGTGCACGAGGTCCACCCCGGCGCGCGCGGCGAGGCGCGGCAGCAGCGCCTGCTCGCCCAGCACCCACTGCTCGCGCCGGCGGGCGTTGACGGGGACGGTCACCGCGGGCAGCAGCTCCCCCCACGGCCCGCCTCCCGCGGCGGCGGCCTCGCGATTGACGAACGCGGTGAAGCGGATATCGCGGCCCCACCCGCCCGCGGCGTCGAGCAGCGCGGGGATCAGCTCGCGGGCGTAGACCTCCATCCCGCCGGTCTCCCCGGGCACCAGGTAGATCAGGTTCAGGCCGACGTGCATGATTCGCGTGAGGCTAGCGGCGGCAGAGCCGCGAACCCCCAGATGGCGATCGTGTGTGCGCAATCCCCGCCAGCTCCCGCGCGCGCAGCAGGACCGCGTCGATCATCGGCTCGGTGAGCCTCCCCGTGAACGTGTTCTGCTGGCTGGGGTGAAAGCAACCGAGCAGCGCGAAGGGCTCGCCGGGGCGCTCGGCGCCGTGGCCGAAGCGCGGCCGGGGCCGCGGCATCGGCAGGGACGCGGCCGCCGCGCCCAGCCGCAGGGCGGCGTCCCACGCGAACGCCCCGAGGCAGAGGGCCACGCGCACCTCCGTGAGCAGGCGCAGCTCGCGCACGCTCCACGGCAGGCACCGATCGCGCTCCTCGCTCGTGGGGCGGTTGGCGGGCGGGGCGCAGCGCACCGCCGCCGTGACCCACGCGTCGCGCAGCCGCAGGCCGTCCTCGCGGTGGGTGGAGGTCGGCTGGTTGGCGAAGCCCGCGCGCCACAGCGCCGCGAACAGGAAGTCCCCGGAGCGGTCCCCCGTGAAGACCCGCCCCGTGCGGTTGCCCCCGTGCGCGGCCGGGGCAAGCCCCAGGATCAGCACCCGCGCCGCAGGGTCCCCAAAGCCCGCCACGGGGTGCGCCGCGTAGCGCTCCTGCGCGAACGCCGCGCGCCGCTCGCGCGCCACCTGCTCGCGCCACGCCACCAGCCGGGGGCAGCGCCGGCAGCCTTCGATCTCGCCCGCCAGCGCCGCCAGCTCCGCGCCGCGAGCGCCCTCACTCACGCGCGCACCGCCCTCGGCTCCCTCGCCGGCCGCCGAGACCTGGCGCGGGCGCCCGGCCGCGGCTCATTCTTTGAGGACGGCCGAGGTCCCCAGCACCGTGCCGGAGGCGCTCAGCGCCTGGACCTGCACGTAGGCTTGGTGCCCCGGGGTGGCGATCGCCGTCTCGAAGCCGCTGCGCGCGCCGCTCGCCACGGCGGCCAGCTGGTGCGCGGAGGGGCCTCCGAGAACCCTCCACGATGCGATCTGGGTGGCCCCGTTCCAGCTCGCGTACACCGTCACCGGGCCCGAGGAGCTGGGCGCGCTCGCCGCGATCGACGGCGCTCCCGAGGGGGCGCCCGTCCACGGGAACCGGTAGGCGCGGTAGGACTGGTCGCCGTTCGGCATCCGCGCGTCGAACAGCAGCTGGCCGGTGGAGCTGAATTCCGAGAACCACGGTTCCGAGCCCCACCCGAAGAACAGGTTGCCGCTCGCGAGCGGCTGCACGTTGCCCTGGCTGCCCGCCTTCAGCGCGCTGCTGGGATGCTCGTACTCCGCCACCAGCGTCTCCGTGCCCGCGGCCTGGTTGAGTGCCACCAGGATCCCGCGCGACTGCGGGTGCACCGTGGGCACCCCGCCGTTGTCGAACACCGAGATCAGCCCGTTGGGCAGCAGCGTGGCGTCGTGCTGGTAGGCGGTCAGCGTACCCGAGCCCATCTTGATCGTGCTGCGCTTGCCGCCCGCGCGCGCGATCACCTGGCCGGTCTGTTCGTTGAGCTCATACAGCGTCCACGTGTTGCGCGCCGAGATCAGCAGATCGCCGCCGGGCTCCTGGTCGAGCGAGTTGATGTGGAAGTAGTCGTACGGCCATTCCGGCTTGCTCCCGTACGGTGTGGAGTAGGAGTCGCTGAGCGCCACGTGGTCGAGGCTGTGCCACTCGCGCCGCACGAGCCCCGTGCGCAGGTCGAGTTCCTGAAAGACGCTGTCGGTGACCGCCCCGTCCTGCGGCCCCCTGATGCGGGTGAGGTTGCAGTGGACCGGGTTGAACACCGTCAGCAGCGCGGTGCCGTTCGCGTTGACGTGGAAGTCGTGGAGGTCCGCCGTGAAGCCGTTGCCCGCGTGGACGTGGGCCACCTGGCGGTAGGCGCCGTTGGCGATCACCTCTTCGCCCTGGCCGAACCCCTGCGGCGGGATGTAGCCCTGCCACCACGTCAGCGCCGGCTTGCCTTCGTAGGTCTGCACCTGCAGGTTGGTCGCGTAGATCCCGCTGGGCAGCGGGTCGAACCACACGAGCTGGCCGGTGTCGTCGAAGATCATCGGGCCGTCCCCGCCGGGGCCCGAGTAGGGGGTGGCGAAGACGTAGCCCGCGGGGCTCGGCCCGGCGCCGGCGGTGACCTGGATCGAGGGCGACTGCAGGTTGGGCGCCGAGTGGTAGTGCTGCACCTCGACCGCCTTGCCCGCCGGCTCTTTGCCCGGTGGCAGGCGCCGGATCGGATCGGGCACGCTGATCGCGAAGTGGAACGCGAACGGCTGCGGGCGCCTGCCGGGGAGCAGCAGCTTCCCCCGCACCGTGACCGTCTCCCCTGGCTGGAACGGCGCGGAGGGCACGAAGCTCGCCCCGTCCCCCTGGGAGTAGGTGTCCAGGTGACCGGGGTGCGCGCCGGTGATCGACCCGCTCGCGCTCACGTCGGCGAGCTTGAGCCCCGTGCTCCCGCCCACCCCCAGCAGGCTGATCTGGGTG
>JBIOEY010000166.1:0-4487 GCA_044446505.1 Solirubrobacterales bacterium | reverse complement strand
GGGCGGCGGCGAAGGCCAGGCCGGTGAAGGCGCCGCCGCCGGTGGCGGGCAGGGCGGCGCGGGCAGCGGAGGCACCGGCAGCGGGGGCACGGGCACCGTAGGAGGCTCTGGCGGCGGGGGGAACGGACAGTGAGCGTCGAGGAGATCGCCGGGCGCTACCGCCTCGAGAGCCGCCTGGGGTATGGAGGGATGTCCACCGTGCACCTCGCCTTCGACCGGCGCCTGGAGCGGCGGGTCGCGGTGAAGCTGCTCGCCGAGCACCTCGCCGAGGACCCCACGTTCGTCTCGCGCTTCCAGCGCGAGGCGCAGGCGGCCGCGCGCCTCGTGCACCCCAACATCGTGCAGGTCTTCGACTCCGGCCTCGACGAGCGCAGCGGCCAGCACTTCATCGTGATGGAGTACATCGAGGGGCGCTCCTGCGCGGAGATCCTGCGCGACGAGGGGTGGGTCGAGGTGGACGAGGCCGCCTCGATCATCGAGCAGGCCTGCGAGGGGCTGCACTACGCGCACCGCCACGGGGTGGTGCACCGCGATGTGAAGCCAGGCAACCTGCTGCGCTCGCGCGAGGGCGAGGTGAAGCTCGCGGACTTCGGGATCGCCAAGGCCACCGAGCAGTCGAGCATCACCCAGGTGGGCTCCGTGCTCGGCACCGCCGCCTACCTCGCCCCCGAGCAGGCCCGCGGCGAGGAGGCGGGCCCCCCCGCGGACCTCTACGCGCTGGGCGTCGTCACCTACCAGCTGATCTCCGGGCGGCTCCCCTACGAGGCGACCTCGCTCACCGAGCTCGCGCTCAAGCAGCAGCACGAGGAGCCCCCGCTGCTCGACACGCTCGTCGCCGCCGTCAACCCCGAGCTGGCCGAGGCGGTGGCGATCGCGCTCGCGCTCGACCCCCGCGAGCGCTACCGCACCGCACGCGAGATGGGCCGCGCGGTGAGCGACGCCCAGCGCGGCGTCCCGCCGACGGGGCCCGCCGCCGGCGCACCCGCGCGCCACGCCACCGCCGCCACCTCTCTGCTCGCCGCCGGCGCCGCTGAAGCCGCAGGGCCTGCCGGCCCCGGTCGCGCCCCCGCCCGCGGCGGCGCCGTAGCCCCGCGCAGGCCGCGCCCCGGGCGGGTCGGTCCAGATCCCAGCCGTGTCGCACCCGTCGCGGCGGCGCCCGCCCGGCGCGGCTCCTCGCGCGGACGGCGCCTCTTCGCCACGCTCTTCGCGTTGCTGCTGATCGCCGTGGCGATCGTCGCGATCGTGGTCGCATCCGCCCCGACACCGACGAAGATCACCCTACGTAACGTCGTCTACTCAGACGTCGAACGTACCTCCACCGCGCTGCAGGAACTCGTCCGCGAAAACACCAAATAGCAGGCGAAAGGCCCGCCTCGAGCAGACGGAAGGCCGCTTACGCGGCCTTCCGCTGGGCAACCGTCACTCGTCGATGCAGACTAGCGTCTCCCCCGGCGCAGCTCCGGCCCGCAGCGCGGCGGCGACCTCGGGGAGGCGTCCGGCGAGGATCGCGCCGCGCAGGTCGGCCATCAGGCGCGCGATGAACGCCAAGTTATGGGCGGTGAGCAGCCGCATCGCGGTGAGCTCGCCGGCGCGCGCGAGGTAGCTGAGGTAGGCGCGCGAGAGGCCCCCCGCGCAGGCCGGGCAGGGGCAGCCCTCCAGCAGGGGCTCCTCGGCCTCGCGCCAGCGGCCCTTGACGAGATCCAGGCGCCAGCGGCCCGCGGGGTCGGGGACGAGCGCGGTGCCGTGGCGGCCGAGGCGGGTGGGCATCGCGCAGTCGAAGGTGTCGATCCCGAGCTCCACGCCCGCGATCAGGTCGTCCACCTCGCCGATCCCAAGGAGGTGGCGGGGCAGCGCCTCGCGCGCCCCTCCGAGCTCGCGGGTGGCGTACCCGACCACCTCGTACATCTGCGCCTTGTCCGCCCCCAGCGAGCCGCCGATGGCGACCCCGTCGCAGCCGCTGTCGGCGACGACCCGCGCGGAGGCCCGGCGCAGATCCTCGTAGACGCCACCCTGCACGATCCCGTACACCAGCTGGCCCGGGGGACCGTGCTCGGCCACTCCACCAGGGGTACCGTGTTCCGCCACCAAGGTCGGTCCCTGCTCGGCGTGCCAGCGCAGGCAGCGCTGCAGCCACCGGTGGGTGCGCTCGGTGGAGCGCTCGGTGTAGGCGCGGTCCACGTGGAAGGGGGTGCACTCGTCGAACACCAGCGCGATGTCCGAGCGCAGCGCCGCCTGTACCGCCATCGAGCCCTCGGGCGAGAGGAAGCGCTCGCGCCCGTCCACGTAGGAGCGGAAGCGCACCCCCTCCTCCTCGATCGCGAGGATCGCCCCGGTCCCCGATCGGTCCTCTCGCCCCCCCGGGCGCCTGCCTGGATCCCGCCCGCCGCCGGCGAGCGTGGGACCCGCACGGATCTCGCCGCTGCGTCCCGCACGGCCCTTGATCTCGTCGGCGACCGTCCCGTGGCCCATCGAGAAGACCTGAAACCCACCGGAGTCGGTGATCGTGGGCCGCTCCCAGCCCATGAACGGGCCGAGGCCGCCGAAGCGCTCGATCAGCTCGGGGCCGGGGTTGAGCAGCAGGTGGAAGGTGTTGCCGAGCACCATCTCGTAGCCCAGCGCGGCGACCTCCTCGCCCAGCAGGCCTTTGACGGTGGCCTTCGTGGCGAGCGGCACGAACGCGGGGGTGCGCACGTCCCCGTGGGCCGTGCGCAGGGTCCCGGCACGGGCGCGGGACGCACCGTCGCGGGCTTCGATCGTGAGCGCGGCCACCGCGGCATCCTAGAGTGAGACGATGCTCGCCTCGCTGATCGACGTCGGCCACCTGGTCGAAGTCTGGGGCTACCCGATCCTGTTCCTGCTGGTGATGGCGGAGTCGGGCGGGGTACCGGTGCCGGGCGAGACCGCGGTGATCGTGGGCGGGGTGCTCGCGAGCCAGGGCAAACTCCAGATCGAGCTCGTGATCGCGCTCGCGGCGCTCGCGGCGATCGTGGGGGACAACATCGGCTACCTGATCGGCCGCAAGGGCGGCCGCTGGCTGCTGGAACGGCCCGGCCCGCTCCACCGCCACCGCCTGAGCGTGCTGAGGATGGGGGAGCCGTTCTTCGCGCAGCACGGGCCGAAGGCGGTGTTCTTCGGCCGCTTCATCCTCGGCCTGCGCACGTGGGCGTCGTGGCTGGCGGGAGCCAATCACATGCGCTGGCGCACGTTCTTCCTGTGGAATGCCCTCGGGGGGATCTGCTGGGCGACGGCTGTTGGGCTGATCGCCTACTTCGTGGGCCAGTCCGCGAGCAACGCGATCGCGACGTTCGGGATCTTCGGCCTCGTGGCGGTCGTGCTGGCGCTCGGCGGAGGGCTCGCGCTACATCTTCGCCACCGCCGCCACGAGCGCATCCGCCAGGCGGCGAACGCAGCGAGAGAGCGTTCAGCTCTCGACGGAGCCGCAGCTACTGCAGGGGGCGATGCGGTCGCAGACCTCCGCGAGCGCGCTTAGCTCGCGCTCGGAGAAGCGCGAGAGGAACTGCTCCCGCACGACTGCGAGGTGCGTGCCGCGGGCGGCACGGAGCCGTTCGCGGCCGAGCTCCGTCAGGCAGGCGTAGGCTCCGCGGGCGTCGTGTTCGCAGGAGCAGCGCTCGAGCAGGCCCTCTCTTTCGAGCCGGTCGGCCAGGCGAGTGAGCCCGCTACGGGAGAGCTGGGCGTGCTCGGCGAGATCGCACATGCGCATCCGCCCACCGGGCGATTCCACGAGGTGGTGGAGGACCTCGTAGGAGGTGAGGGGCAGCCCGTGGGTGCGTTCGAGTTCGGCATCGACCCGCTTGGCGAGCGAGGCGTGGGCGCGCTTGAGGCCGCGCCACGCGCGGAGCTCCCCCTCGCTCAGCGCGGGCCCCTCCGCCGCGGGCCCCTCCGCCGCAGAGACACATGGGACGGGAGAATCAGTCTTGGTGGCTGTCGCAGTTGCCATAGCGGTCGGTGCGGACACGGTGTCGGCCATCGCGGCCGACCCTCTCTCCACGCCACCGAACATAGCAGTAGTGGAGCGCTCAATCTGTGCGCGTGGTGCGCCAAACCCACCACATCATCAGCGGCTGCAGGGGCAGCCGCGCGTACAGCGCCCAGCGGGGGATGCGGTGGAACTCGTGGGGATTGCGCGCCATGTGGAGGTTCGCGGGGAACACCGCCGCGAGCAGCGCGATCAGCCCGAGACCCGCGAGACGGCGGGTGCTGGGCGCCAGCACGCCGAGCCCGCCCACGACCTCGGCGACGCCGCTGACCGTTACGAGCGTCGCGGGATCTCCGATCCCCGGCGGCACGATCCGGCGATACGGACGCGGCATCGCGAAGTGGTTGACGCCCGCACCGACGAAGATCAGTCCGAGCAGCCTTGGGGATCTGCGGATTCGAGTCACGGCGCCTCCAGGGATTCGAGGATCAGCGAGCGCCCGGACATCTCCTCGGGCTGAGGGATGCCGAGCAACTGCAGGACGGTCGGG
>JBIOEY010000165.1:0-4551 GCA_044446505.1 Solirubrobacterales bacterium | reverse complement strand
GGTTCGGCGGGGGGGTTTTCCTGGGGGCCGCCCGCGGCCGGAGGTTCGGCGCCCGCACCCGGCGCTTCCCGCCCGCCGCGGGGATTCGCGCCGCCGGGCACGTGGTGGGGCTTGTGGCCCGCGCCTTTGCTGGGCGTGGGGCTCGCTTCGGCTTCGGTTGGGGCGCTGGCCTGGCCGGTGGTGGCGTACTTGCCGAAGAACGGCTGGTAGACGAGCGGTTCGGTGGGCGAGGGGAACGGCACGCAGTTGCTCCCCACCACGGCCGACATGTAGTCGTGCCAGATCACCGCGGGCAGCGCCCCTCCCTGCTGGGCTTCGCCGTGGACGCTGGTCATGGGGACGCGTTTGGTGGGGTAGCCCATCCACACGACCGTGGAGTATTCGGGGGTGTAGCCGTCGAGCCAGGCGTCGACGAGTTCGGTGGTGGTGCCGGTCTTGGCGGCGGTGGGGCATTCGATCGCGGAGCGCACCGCGGTCCCGCCGAGGACGTTCTCGTGGAGGATCGCGGTCTCCTCGGCGGTGACCCCGTCGGAGAGCACCTTCACGCGGTGGGGCTTGCCCCAGCTGGAGTCCACGCGCCCCTCGGGGAACACGACTCTGGTGATCGCGATCGGCGTGTTGCGCCAGCCGCCGTCGGCGAGGGTGGCGTAGACGTCCGCCATCTCCAGCGGGGTGACTCCCAGTTCCAGGCCGCCCAGCGCCTGGGCGGGGTTGCCGAGCAGATGGGTTTTGACGCCCATCTTGTAGGCCGTTTCGGTGATCGAGGACTCCCCGAGATCGGCGGCGAGCTGCGCGTAGACCGTGTTGTCGGAGGCGAGCGTGGCCTGCACGAGGTTGAGCGAGCGGTTCAGAGAGTTGCCCTCGAAGGTCTCGACTTTGTACTTCGGTTCTTCGGCCAGCCACCCGGGCTCAAGGGTGTGGGAGAGGTAGTAGGTGCTGTTGGGGTCCACCCCGCGCGAGAGCGCGTCCGCGAGGTCGATCGCCTTGAAGGTGGACCCCGGCTGGCGGTGGCCTTCGGAGGCGAGGTTGTACTGGGACTGCTCGTAGCTCTCGGACTCGGCCATCGTCTCGATATAGCCGTTGTGGGGATCGATCGTGACGATCGCGGAGGCGGGGTCTTCAGGCTGGTTGAGCACTTCGGCGATCGCTTTGTGGGCCAGTTCCTGCATGTGCAGGTCGAGTGTGGTGTAGACCTTCAGCCCACCCCGTTCGACGGTTCTTCTCCCGTAGCGGCCGATCAGCTGCTGGCGGACGTATTCGAAGAAGAAGCTTTCGCGCCGCTGGGAGTAGAAGTCGCCGCGTTTGATCTCCAGGGGCGCCTGTTGGGCGGCGCTGGCCTGCGCGGGGGTGACGTAGTGCAGCTGGGCCATCTTCGTGAGCACCTCGTTGCGCCGCCGGCGGGCGGCGGCGGGGTCGAGGAAGGGGTTGTACTCCGAGGGCGCCTGCGGCAGGCCGGCGAGCAGCGCGGCCTGTTGGAGGTCGAGCTGGGAGGCGGGTTTGTCGAAGAAGATCCGCGAGGCGGCCTGCACCCCGATCGCGGTCTGCCCGCCGAGCGTGCCGTAGGGGACGCTGTTGAGATAGCTCGTGAGGATCGCGCGCTTGCTGTGGCGTTGCTCGTATTCGAGCGCGAGCTTGGCCTCGGCGATCTTCTGTTTGAAGGTGCGCTGGTCGCCGCCGAGATAGAGGTTGCGCATCAGCTGCATCGTGATCGTGGAGCCTCCCTGGAGGGTCTGGCCGTTCACGATGTCCTTCACGGCGGCGCGGAAGATCCCGGTTGGGTCGACGCCGTCGTGCCTGTAGAAGCGCTGGTCCTCGATCGCGACGGTGGCGCGCGCGAGGTTGGCGGGGATCTGACTCCAGGGGATCGGCGAGCGCAGCTCGTCGGACTGGATGAACCCCAGGCGGGTGCCGTCCGCGGCGAACACCTGCGAGGAGGCTCCGTCGACGATCGGGTGCAGCGTCGCGAGCCGGGGGGCGGACTGGGCGACGGAGAGTACGTACGCGACCGCGCCGACGGCCCCGAGGAACAGGACGCCCGCCAGCGTGGCGAGGCAGGCGAGGACGATGCGGGAGGGGCCGCCGCGGGAGTGGCGGCGGCGCCGCTGTCGTGCGTGTCGAGACATGAGGTTGAACCCGCATCTGGAGAGTACCGCCCCAAACTGTGATTTCCTGCCGTTGAGGGCCTTGGCCCGCGGACCCGCGCGGCGGTCGCGCGGGTGAAGCGGCGCCCCAAAGCGTTATGAGCGACACCGCCGAGACGACCATGGACACCGCGGGCGAGCTTGCGCCCGCGGCGCTTGCGGTGGACCCCGCGGGCGAGCTTGCGGGCGTAGCGCTTCCGGTGGACACCCCGGCGGCGCCGGGGTGGTGGTCGCGGCTCCTGGCGGACTCGGGGCGGAGGGCGGCGGTGCGCGACTGCTGGCGGGCGCTGTGGGTCTCGCGCCTCGTGGTGCTCCTCGCGGGCGTGGGCGCGGTGGCGGCGTTCGGTGTGGGACGCGCGCGCAGCGCGTTCGATCCGCCCGGGGTCGTGAGCGGCTTCGGGTGGCTCGGCGATCTGCTGGCGGCCCCGGTGGCGCGCTGGGATTCGGTGTGGTATCTGGTGATCGCACACTACGGCTACCGCCCCGACCTCGGCCTGTTCACGGCGTCGCGGACCGCGTTCTTCCCGCTGTACCCGCTCGGCGTGCGGGGTGTCTCGGAACTGGGAGTCCCCCCGATCCTCGCGGGAGTGGCGCTGTCGCTGGCGGTGTTCGCGGCGGCGCTGTACGGGATCCATCGTCTCACCACGCTGGAGCTGGGGTGTCTATACCCGGGAGGTTCCGCCGGCCCGGGCCACGGCGGCGAGGTGGCGCGGCTGGACCTCGAGGATTCCGCCGGCCCGGGCCACGGCGGCGAGGTGGCGCGGCTGGACCTCGAGGATTCCGCCGGCCCGGGCCACGGCGGCGAGGTGGCGCGCTTGGCGGTGCTCGCGACGGCGCTGGCCCCGATGGCGTTCTTCTTCTCGGCGGTGTATTCGGAGTCGCTGTACCTGGCGCTGTCGGTGGGCGTGTTCTGGTGCGCGCGCCGAGGGCGGTGGGCGTGGGCGGGGGCGTTGGGAATGGGAGCGAGCGCGACCCGCAGCGCCGGGCTGGTGCTGGCGTTGCCGATGCTGATCCTCTACCTGTATGGCCCGCGGGAGGATCGCGAGCCCGATTTCCCTGGGCGCGCGTGGTGGCGGCCCCGCTATGCGGTGCGGTGGGACGTGCTGTGGGTTGCGGCGCTGCCGGTGGGGATCGGGGCGTACACGGCCTATCTGGCGCTCGCGGGGGGGAGCCCATTGATGCCGTTCCACGCGCAGGAGGTGTGGAACCGGCAGTTCGCGGGCCCGTTCGTCGGCGTGTGGGATGGCGCCCGGGCCGCCTTCGAGGGCGCGCGCCAGCTGCTCTCCTTCCAGCGGGAGCACATCTATTTCAAGGTCGCGGGGGGCAGCCCGTTCGTGGACGCGGGCCACAACCTGATGCTGTTCGCGTTCCTGCTCGCGGCGGTCCCGATGATCGTGGGGGTGCTGCGCCGGCTGCCGCTGGCGTATGGCGCGTACGTGCTGGCGGCCCTCGCGCTGCCCCTCTCCTACCCGGTGGCCCCCGAGCCGCTGATGTCGCTGCCGCGCTTTGAGGTGGTGCTGTTCCCGCTGGCGATGTGGCTGGGCGCGTGGCTCGCGCGCAGGCCACGAGCGCGCCTGCCTGCGCTGGCGGCCTCGGCGCTGCTGATGGCGCTCTTCGTGGGGGAGTTCGCGACGTGGCACTGGGTGGCGTAGGAGCAGTCCTTCCCGACGACGTGGAGGCGGTGCTGCTGGACGGGCTGGGGACGCTGGTGGGGCTGGAGCCTCCCGGGCCGGCGCTTGCGGCGCAGCTGCGGGAGACCCACGGCGTGGAGCTCGCATCGGGGGACGCGGAGCGGGCGTTTCGTGCGGAGATCGCCTACTACCGGGCGCACCACCACGAGGGGCGGGACGCGGAGGCGCTTGAGGATCTGCGGCGCCGCTGCGCGGAGGTGCTGCGCGAGGGGCTGCCCACCGCTGTCGGGGAAGCGCTGTCGACGCCGCAGCTGACCGCGGCGATGCTGGTGGCGCTGCGCTTCACCGCCTACCCCGATGCGCTCGCCGCGCTCGAAAGGCTGCGCGCGCGCGGAATCGCGCTGATCGTGGTGAGCAACTGGGACATCTCGCTGCCCGCAGTCCTGCGTGGGGTGGACCTCGAGGGGATGGTGGACGGCGTGGTGACCTCGGCACAGGTGGGGAGACCCAAGCCTGAGCAGGCGATCTTCGACGCGGGGCTCGCGCTCGCCGGTGCAGCGCCGGGGAGGACGGTGCACGTGGGGGACTCCGTGGAGCACGACGTCCGGGGCGCGCTCGCCGCGGGCATCCGCCCTGTGCTGCTGCGACGGGGCGAGGCCGAGCCTGAGGAGGCGCCCCGGGGGGTGCCGGTTATCTCCTCGCTGGCGGAGCTTCTAAGCGCATAAGCTCGGGCTTGATGGAGTCTTCGGAGATAGGGCTGACGGCCCCGGCCCCGGCCC
>JBIOEY010000164.1:0-4569 GCA_044446505.1 Solirubrobacterales bacterium | reverse complement strand
TCCCCGCCCAGGACAACAAGTTCTCCGCGCTGCACGGCGCCGTCTGGTCCGGCGGGGCCTTCTGCTACATCCCCAAGGGCGTCAAGTGCGACCTGCCGCTGCAGTCCTACTTCCGCATGGAGGGGGCAGGAGAGGGCACCTTCGAGCACACGCTGATCGTCGCCGACGAGGGCTCCGAGGTGAACTACATCGAGGGCTGCACCGCGCAGACGTACTCCGTCAACTCGATGCACTCCGCGGTCGTCGAGATCTTCGTGCACGAGGGCGCCAAGGCCCGCTACACCACCGTGCAGAACTGGTCCAAGGACGTCTACAACCTCAACACCAAGCGCGCCGTCGTCGACGCCGGCGGGACCGTCGAGTGGGTCGGGGGCTCGATGGGCGCCAAGTACGTGATGCTCTACCCCGGCTCCTACCTGATGGGCGAGGGCGCCCGCGCCGACCACCTCAACGTCGGCGTCGCCTCCGGGGGCGTCCACAAGGACACCGGCGCGAAGGTCGTCCACCTCGCCCCCAACACCACCTCCAACATCCTCGCCAAGTCGATCTCCAAGGACGGCGGGATCATGGGCTACCGCGGCCTGGTCAAGATGGGCCCCCACTCCGCCGGCTCCAAGGCCCGCGTGCAGTGCGACGGGCTGATGATGGACGGGATCTCCCGCTCGGACACCTGGCCCGACATCCAGATCCAGAACCCCCACGTATCCGTCGCCCACGAGGCCACCGTCGGGCGCATCTCCGACGACCAGCTCTTCTACATGGGCTCCCGCGGCTTCACCGAGGACGAGGCCGCCGCGATGATCGTCAACGGCTTCATCGAGCCCGTCACCAAGGAGCTGCCGATGGAGTATGCGGTCGAGCTGAACCGCCTCATCCAGCTGGAGATGGTCGGCTCCATCGGCTGAGGCGTGCGATGGGCTGCGCTTGGCTGCGTCCTCGATCGCTCGTGTGCTGGCCGATCGGTCGATCCCGTCGATCGTCGATCGGTACACTTCGCTCACTGCGTCCTTGCCATGCTTGCCCCTCGCACGCCTCAGTGGCGTGGTGAGTTCAGATGCGAGCGCCTGTAGACACGATTGCCGCACCGCCGTTCTTGACCCACCTGCGGTGGGTCAACGTGAAGTCGCTGCGCATGGACCGCCTGCTCGGGCGCCCCGTGCTGATCGAGTTCTGGGACTTCTGCCGGCCCAACTCGCTGCGTACGCTGCCATACATCAAGGCTTGGCACGAGCGCTACGAGTCCGATGGACTGCAGGTGGTCGGCATCCACTCCCCCGGCTTCGAGCGCTCCCGCGAGCGCGGCGCGGTCGAAGCGGCCGTCGCGCGCCTCGGGATCTCCCACCCCGTGCTGCTCGACCCCGACCTAGAGATGTGGCAGGTGTACGAGAACCAGGGGTGGCCCGCTCGCTACCTGTTCGACGGGCGCGGAATGCTCTTTCACTACCACTATGGCGAGGGCGCCTACGTGGAGACGGAGCTCGCGATCCAGCAACTGTTGGGCGTCGAACGCGAGCCGCTGCGCCCAGATGACGCCTGCAGCGCACCTCCCCTACCAACAAACACCTATCGAGCCTGGGTGGGAGCGAGTTCCGCGTGCCCGCGGCTCTCCAGCAGCCGCCGCAGGATGGGCGGACCGTCGTCCTCGACGAGCACGCAGCCGCCCGGCCAGTAGGGGCTCTCGCCGGGCGTCGAGGTGAGGAAGTAGGAGTCATACGTCCAGCAGCCCGTGTTCACCAGCCGCCCGCCACCGGGGGTTGCCCACTCGCTCGCCTCATCGCCCGGCAGAGGGCCCGCGCGGTGGGTATGGCCGAACACCACGTGCGCACTGCCGAGGTCGAGGCGCGCCGCCACCTCGCCCATTGCGCGCAGTCCCGCCCGGCGCAGCTCCCCGGTCGACAGGTCGGTGCTCAGCGGGCCGAGGCCCGCGCGGTTGAGCGCCCCCACCGCGAGCGTGAACCCGCCGGCGAGCGTACGCGTGCGCAGCTGGCGGCCGAGACCCTCGACGCGGCGGTACCCGTTGCGACGCCACCCCGGGCGGGTTGGCGCCCGATCCTCGCCGTGCGCCGCGGCGGTGCTGTCCCCGCCGCCCAGCGCGTGCCACGCGCGCACGCTGCCCCCGCCGTTGAGCGCATCCCCCGTCGGAGCCTGGCGGGCGACCGCGTCGATCCAGGCGAACACGGGTACGGTAACCGCCTCGTAGTCCTCGGCGCCCGCGAGCGAGCGAGCCGGGCGGCGCATCATGCGGCCCATCGCGCCGATCCCGAGGCGCTCCAGCGACGGGAGCGTGATGTGGCAGTCCAGATAGTGGCCGTGTGTGGCGTACACATCCGGGCGCACCCACAGACCGGGGTACGCCGCGCTCAGGCGAGCCGGGGCGGCCCACTCCGCGAGCTGCGCCATCATCGGGGAGACGGCGTCGGCCTCGAGGCGCTGCTCGGCGCGCAGCGGCGCCGGGGCGGGCAGTTCGCTGCGTCGTTCGAGCCACGGCTCGATCAGGGCGTGATCGTGATTGCCGGCGACCACTACCACCTCGCGGGCGGGCGGGGCTCCGATCACCCGACCGAGCTCCTCGAAGAAGGGGCGCGCCGCCGCCAGAGCCTCGCGGCGCGGGCCATGGCGCAGCTCCAGCAGATCGCCCAGCAGCACCACGCGGTCCACCTCCCGCAGCTGCTCCAGCAGCGTCTCCCGCAGCTCGGGGCGGCGCAGCAGATCCGTCCTCCCGGCGCTCCCGAGGTGGAGGTCCGAGACGATCAGCGTGCGCAACGCCCCAGCCCCCATTCGGGGCGCGTCGCGCCGCTCCACGGACCTGTACGACGCGGGTGAAGCAAGGCGCTACGAGGCTCCAGCCGCCGCGACCGCCTCGCGGATCGGCTTGGGGAGCATGAAGCGGACGTCCTCGCGGATCGCGTGGAACTCTGAGATGTCCTCGTCGCGCACCCCCCGCGCGCGGAAGAAGTCGAGCAGGTCCTGCACGAGGTCGTCCGGGGCGCTGGCCCCCGAGGAGACGCCCACCACGCGCTTGCCCTCCAGCCACTCCTCGCGCACCTCGCCGCTGTTGTCCAGGAGGTACGCCTCGGTGCCGCAGTCGCGCGCCACCTCCACGAGGCGCACCGAGTTGGAGGAGTTGCGCGACCCGATCACCAGCACCAGGTCGCAATCGCCCGCCATCTGCTTCACGGCCGCCTGCCGGTTGGTCGTGGCGTAGCAGATGTCCTCCGTGCGGGGCCCCGTGATGCTCGGGAAGCGCTCGCGCAGGCGCTCGACGATCACGGCGGTTTCGTCGACCGAGAGCGTCGTCTGGGTGATGAACGCCACGCGCTCCGGGTCTCGCACCTCCAGAGCATCCACGTCGTGCTCATCCTGCACGAGCACGATCTGCTCGGGCGCCTCCCCCATCGTGCCTTCCACCTCCTCGTGGCCCTCGTGGCCGACGAGCACGATCGTGTAGCCCTGCTCCGCGAAGCGCCGCGCCTCGACGTGCACCTTCGTGACCAGCGGGCAGGTCGCGTCGATCGTCTGCAGGCCGCGCGCCCGCGCGTTGGCGCGCACGCTGGGCGCCACCCCATGCGCTGAGAAGACCGTCACCGCCCCCTCGGGGACCTCTGTCTCCTGCTCCACGAAGATCGCCCCCCGCGCCCGCAGTTGCTCCACCACGTGCTTGTTGTGCACGATCTCCTTGCGCACGTACACCGGCGGCCCGTGCAGCTCCAGGGCGCGTTCCACCGTCTGCACCGCGCGATCCACCCCCGCGCAGTACCCGCGCGGGGCCGCCAGCAGGATCTTCTCGACGGTATTGGCCACTGGGCTTATTGTAAGGGCGGCTGCCAAGTACCCTAGACAGCCATGCCCCAGCGTCACCTCGATCGCCTCACCGCTGTGGACGCCTCCTTCCTGCACCAGGAGGGGCCGAGCTCGCACATGCACGTGGGCGGGCTCACGCTGCTCGAAGGCCCGCCGCCCCCGCTCGAGGACTTCCTGGAACAGATCCGCCGGCGCCTGCACCTCGTGCCGCGCTACCGCCACAAGCTCGCCCACACCCACACCGCCCTGGACAGCGGCCGGCCTGTGTGGGTCGACGATCCGAGCTTCAACCTCGAGTACCACGTGCGCCACACCGCGCTACCCGCGCCGGGGGACTGGGAGCAGCTGTGCAACCTCACCGCGCGCATCTTCTCCCAGCAACTCGACCGCTCCAAGCCTCTCTGGGAGATGTGGCTGATCGAAGGCCTCCAGGAGGACCGTTTCGCGTTGATCTCGAAGACACACCACTCGCTGATCGACGGGATCGCGGGGGTGGACTTGGCGACGGTGCTGTTCGATCTCTCCCCCGAACCGCCGCCGGTCCGCCACTCCGGCCGGGCGTGGCAGCCCCACCGCGAACCCGGCACGGTGGAGCTGCTCGCCGCGGGAGCGCGCGGAGCGCTGCGCGCGGGAGTCGAGCTGGCGGCGGGCGCCGCCGATGCGCTCGCGCACCCCGAGCGGGCGCTCGCGAGCGCGCGCGAGGTGTCCGAGGGGCTGGGGGAGTTCGTGTGGGCGGTGATGAACCCCGCGCCCCCCACCCCGCTGAAC
>JBIOEY010000163.1:0-4746 GCA_044446505.1 Solirubrobacterales bacterium | reverse complement strand
TCTGCATGCGCTCGCAGATGTGTACACGCTTGTGGTACAGTCTCGGGTATGGTCAGCAAGCCGCACGAGATCCTCGCCACCCGCGAAGCACGCGCCCAGCTACCCGCCCTGCTCGAGCGCTTCCGCAAGGCCGGCGCCGCCGCGGAGCCCGTCGTGATCGGGGCCCACCGCCACCCCGAGGCCGTCGTCCTCTCCTACGAGCGCTACCTCGCGCTCGCCGGCGGACGCGAGCGCGTCGCCGCCCTGCTGGACGCCCAGGCACGCACCATCGGCGCCGGGCTCGACCCCGACGACGCGCTGGAGCTCGCCAACCGCGAGCTCCACGCGATGCGTCGAGAGCGCCACCGCTCATCCAAGTAGACGCGCCGTGCGGGCAGTGCTCGACCCCAACGTGCTGGTCTCCGCCCTGATCTCCCCCGCCGGCCCGCCTGCCCAGGTCCTCTCCGCCTGGGTTCAAGAACGCTTCGAGCTCGTGGTCAGCTCCCTGTTACTCGCCGAAGCGCAGGACGTACTCGCCCGGCCAAAGCTCCGCCGATGGGTGAGCCACGCCGCCGCGCAGGAGCTCGTGCAAGCGCTGCACGAGACCGCGATCCTCACCGACGATCCACCAGCGCAGGCGGGGCTAACACCCGACCCCAACGACGACTACCTCATCGCCCTGGCCCGCTCAGCCGACGTCGCATACCTGGTGTCCGGGGACACCCACCTCACAGGACTCCCCGACCCCCAGCCACCCATCCTCACACCCCGGCAATTCCTGGACCTGCTCCACAAGAACGACGTCATCAGTGGTATCGCTTGCGCTCGCCTTCGTGATCCACACCTGCCGCGCTCAAGGGCGCGACTTATCCCACGACGCTCACCACCACGGCTCTTGACCGCAGCAGCTCGGGGTGATTTGCGGCCTCCGCCTGCACAGCGACCGCAGAGGGCCACCAAGCCCACAGGCCCGGCTCCTCCATCTCTCACACAGCACCGCATCTGGTGATCTGGTCTTCTACATCCAGCCTCCTTCAACGTTCGTGCTCGCACCCTCGGACGAGGACCGAGCCTGGTGACCAACGGGATGAGCGGTTCCGCAACCTCTGGTGAGAGCGAGCGCGAGCCACTTTACGCTCACCGCACAGCCGCTTTGCCCAGGTGATCGCCGTCGAGACCGCAACGCCCTCGACAACCGCTTCGGCCCGTCCCCTCGGCGTCTGTATCCCGTCGCTGTCGGAGGCGGAGGTGCTGTGGGCGCCGGTTCTACATCCTGCAATCACGGACGCCGAGATCTTCGAGCTCGAGTGCTCGGCCGAGCTCGTCGTCGATCAGGTGTCCGTAGGTTTCGAGGGTGTAGGCGGCGGCGTGGTGGCCCATCCAGCGTTGCAGGCGCAGTGTGCTGGCGCCTTCATCGATCAGCAGCGAGGCGCAAGTGTGGCGTAGCGCGTGCAGGCCGATTCCAGACACGCCGGCGCGCTTGATGGCGGGCTTGAGGACGCGGTTTCTGAGGTTGCTCGGGTTGAGCGGCCGCCCGCGGCGGTTGGGGAATACGAGGTCCTCGTCCGCTGCGTCGGGGGGTCGCATCGCACGCAGTGTGCCGGCGAGCTCCTCGGCCAACGGGATCGCGCGGGCGCCGTAGTAGGACTTCGGAGCACCTACGACACCGCCGACGATCGCCCTTCGTACCCACAGGCGCGGCGGGCTCGCGTCGAGGTCCAGGTCGCACCAGCGCAGCGCGATCGCCTCCGAGATACCCAACCCCGTGGAGGCCAACAGCACAAGCAGCGGCTGATGTGCCGGCGGGATCTCAGCGAGCAGCCGCCCGAGTTGCACGCGGGTCAGGAAACGCCGCTCGCTGACGGCCCAGCGGCGCCCGCCGCGACGCGAAGGCAGGACCAGAGACCGCGCGAGATCGCCGTCGATGAGCCCCTCGCCGGCAGCCGCGTCCAGGCATCGGCGAAGAGGCGTCAGCGCGTTGCGGATCGAGCGGTCCGAGAGTCGCCCGCGGCGCCCGGGGCGATCCGTGAGCCAGCCGATGAAGCCCTGCAGCGCTCGCCGGTCGAGGTCGCCGAGCCGGACATCCGCGGGGAAGTAGGACAGCGCGAAGGTCGCCAGCAGCCGGCGGTATTCCTCGCGGGTCTGCTCGCGCACCGAGTCATGCCCGCTGCCGGCATGGCGGGCGACCCACCTCAGCGCGTAGTCGTGCAGGGTCGGCCCGCGCCGCAGCTCCCTGGCTTCCGCATCGCGCGCGAGCTTGATCGCCCGCGCCTCGGCGAACGTGGCGGCGGACTCCTTGCGCTGGCGCCCCTCGCGGCGGTACACCGCGACATACTGCCCGCCGCGGCGATAGACCCCGGGGTAAGCGGTGCGCTCGAGCAACACCCCATGTGTTGCCTTGTTGCCCACGCTGTTCCCCATACGGCGTAGTTCGCCGCCCGCTGCGGAAGTCCCGCAAACCCGCACCAGCGCAGACGATCAACCCGCCTGAGCAGGGTTTTTCTGTGACGCGCCAGGAGAGATTCGAACTCCCGACCTTCGGTTCCGTAGCGGGCCTTCCGGTCCTTTGCGGCTGGACCACTTTCCCCTGCGAATCGGGCACTTGCGCGGGATCACGGCTTCGGGATTTGCGGCTGGTTTCGGGCCTTGGCTTGGTTTTTTCTTGACCCGAACCGGCTCCCGAGGGCTGCACGAGGCCGGATCTGGATGCTCGCTATTCGAGGCGTCTGAGCATCCGCTGCGTGGCGCGTCCGACGGCGAGTTCGGCGGCCTGCCGCGATGTCTCGTGGCGGGTGCGGAGGAGCTCGCGTGCGGCTGCGGCGCAGGCGTCGTCTTTGAGGAGGCGCTCTGCGGCCTGCTTGACTCGGCCGCGCATCGCGGAGGGCGCAGGGATTTCCCGCGCGATCTCGGGGCCGAGGCGGTCGAGTAGCAGCATCGCATCGCTGAAGTCACGATCGACCGCCTCGCCGTCATGGCGCGTGCGACCAAACGCCTGCGCCTTCAGAGCTACCAGCGCCGCGGGAGACGCCGCCCAGAACC
This sequence comes from Solirubrobacterales bacterium, assembly GCA_044446505.1. Lineage (GTDB taxonomy): Bacteria > Actinomycetota > Thermoleophilia > Solirubrobacterales > Solirubrobacteraceae > Palsa-744. The sequence continues at coordinate 1,728 of JBIOEY010000163.1, read as the reverse complement.
TGCCGCGTTGCGGCTCGTCCGTGAACGCCACGAGCACGCGGTACTCGGCCAGCTCGCCGACGAGGTTGTTGACCGGCAGTCCTCGTGCCGCACCCTGGGGAAAGGGGTGAAACGGGCGCAGCAACTGCACCTTCAGATCGTCCTTGACCCACGTGAACGAGCGCTCATACGCCAGTTCGCTGCGATCCAGGCCACACGCCTGCAGGTGCTCGACCACGCGCTGCGCCGCCTCGGTCGTCACGCCCGCGTCGACGTCGCGCGTAGGGGTCAGGGTCACGCCTTGACCGTCAAGCGCGACCTGCACCGCGACCGCGCCAATCACCACGACGTCATCGCGAATCGGCTCCAGCACCGCGGCCGCCTCGCGCATCAGCTGACTGGGGGCTATGACTTTCACCAGCGCCGCTCCGCGCGGATCGCCTCCGCCGCCTCCAGCGCCCGTTCTCCACCGAGGCGACAGTCGAGGTAGAGCTGCACCGGGTCGGCCACCATGATCCCCTCCCGCGGCTCGGCGAGCGAGAGCATGAACGAGTCCGGCGCCAGCTGCGCCGTGATCCGTCCCGGTCCCGGGCGCGCCCGGGAGCCGAGTAGCGCCTGCGCCCACACGTCGGGGTCCTCGCGATCGATCCACAGCGTCACATCCGCCGGCTCGACCACTCTGCGCACCAGCGCCGCACCCGCCAGCCCACCAAGCGCATAGGACCGACCCGTCCGCTTCGCCGCATCGCGCAGGAGATCGATCGCGCCGGCCGCGTCATGGGCGCCCACCTCCCACGTCACGCGCCGCACCCGCCGCGCCGCCGCCGCGCGCTCGAACGCATCCAGCAGCCCCGCCGCATCGCGCAGGTGTACCCGCCGTACGCGCGCGTCGCTCGAGTCAGGCTCCACCGCGACCAGCGCATCGCCGGCGAGCGCGCTCACCGTCCGCGAGACGAGCGACTCGCTCAACTGCAGCCGGCGAGCGAGCTCGCGCAAGGAGAACCGCTCCTCGCTGTGCAGCAGCAGCCAGCGCGGCACCCTGCTCGCGCGCGCCGCGAACGGCGCCGACGGCGCCGCATCCACCCGTACAGCCGACCGCGTCGCCGCACGCTCGACATACACCGGCGGAGCGAACACGAACAACTCCCCGTCGGCCGCAGCGTAAGAGACCCGGCACTCACGCAACACCGCACGCGCGTCCGGCGAGGACCGCTCGAACACCACCAGCACCGAGTCCGAGCCCGAGTCCGAGTCCGCCTCGAGCTCCGCGACCAACGCCAGCGCACCGCTGCGCGTCAAGACCTCAACCCGTCGCACACCCAAGCGCACGAGGCTACCCCCATCCACGCGCAGCACCGCCCGGCGCACGCCGACATCGAGCTCGACCGGGTCGCTAGTCGCTTGCAAAACCATGATGTGTGATTACTTTAGCAAGTAATTAGATGCTGCAACCACTTCCCCCGCGCGGGCCGTGTCCGGCCCTTTTGCGGGATCTGCGGCTTCGGGCTTTGCGGCTGTTTTCGGACCTTGGCTTGGTTGACCCGGAGCGGCTCCCAAAGGGCTGCCCGAGGTCCCCATCTGGGTCCGCCCGCCGAGCCGCGGCCGCCATCTGCATGCGCTCGCAGATGTGTACACGCTTGTGGTACAGTCTCGGGTATGGTCAGCAAGCCGCACGAGATCCTCGCCACCCGCGAAGCACGCGCCCAGCTACCCGCCCTGCTCGAGCGCTTCCGCAAGGCCGGCGCCGCC
>JBIOEY010000162.1:0-4779 GCA_044446505.1 Solirubrobacterales bacterium | reverse complement strand
GGCGGGAGTGGAGCTGGTGGTGCAGCCGCAGTCCAACGGCACGGGGGGCGCGGTGATCGCGGCGGCGGGCGCGATCGATCCGGGGGCGCCGGTGGTGGTGCTGAGCGGGGACGTGCCGCTGGTGAGCGCGGAGGCGATCGCGGAGCTGGTGGCGGCGCACGCGAGCGGGGGGGCGGCGGCGACGATGGCGACGACGGTGCTGGATGACCCCAGCGGCTACGGGCGCGTGGTGCGCGACGAGTGGGGCGCGGTGGCGCGCGTGATGGAGACCAAGAAGGCTGGCGACGCGACGGCGGCGGAGCTCGAGATCCGCGAGGTGAACACTGGCATCTACGCCTTCGACGGCGAGGCGCTGCTGGGGGTGCTCCCGCGCCTGAGCGCGGACAACGCTCAGGGCGAGCTGTACCTGCCGCAGGCGCTCGAGGAGCTGCGGGCGGATGGGGCGGTGGTGGCGGCGCACGCGGTCGACGATCCGAACCTCGTGCTGGGCGTGAACGACCGGGTGGCGCTCGCGGAGGTGCGCGCGCTCGCGCAGCGGGCGATCCTCGAGCGGCACATGCGCGCGGGGGTGACGGTCGTGGACCCGGGCACGACCTGGGTCGACGTGGACGTGCGGATCGGGCGGGACGCGCGCATCGAGCCGGGCACCTCGCTGCGCGGCGCCACGGAGGTGGAGGCGGGCGCCGTGGTGGGCCCGCACACCACCGCGATCGACTCGCGGATCGGCGAGCGGGCGGCGGTGCGGATCTCATGGCTTGACCACGCCACGGTCGGGGAGGGCGCGAGCGTGGGCCCGTTCGCGTACCTGCGCCCGGGGGCGCTGCTGCGCGAGGGCGCGAAGGTGGGGACGTTCGTGGAGGTGAAGAACTCGGACATCGGTGCGGGGACGAAGATCCCGCACCTCTCCTACATCGGGGATGCGGATGTGGGCGAGCGCTCGAACCTCGGCGCGGGCACGATCACCGCCAACTACGACGGCCACGCAAAGCACCGCACCACGATCGGCAAGCGCGTACGCGGGGGGGTGGACACGGCGTTCGTTGCCCCGGTGACGGTCGGTGACGATGCCTACACCGCGGCGGGCTCGGTGATCGTCGAGGACGTGCCCCCGGGGGCGCTGGGGGTGGCGCGGGCGCGCCAGGAGAACCGCGAGGGGTACGCGGAGCGTCGTGAGGCCGAGACCCAACAAGGATCCCAGTGAAAACGATGCCGCGCCCCCGACGTTTACACTCCGAGGAACGATGAGCAGCGCGATCGATACGCGTGCGCAGGTCGCGGCGACGAGCCTGCCGATCGACTACAACAAGCGGCTGATGCTGTTCGCCGGGCGCGCGAACCCGCAGCTGGCGGTGGACATCGCGGGCAAGCTGGAGATGGACCTGGGCCCGGTGACGCTGAAGACGTTCTCCAACGGCGAGGTGTACTGCCGCTACGAGGAGTCGATCCGGGGGGCGGACGTGTTCATCGTGCAGTCCACCTGCGGCAACCCGCAGACGGGGGTGACGGCGAACGACTCGCTGATGGAGCTGCTGTTCATGATCGACGCGGCGGTGGGCGCCTCGGCGCACCGGGTGATCGCGGTGACCCCGTGGTTCGGGTACTCCCGCCAGGACAAGAAGTCCTCGCCGCGCGAGCCGATCTCGGCGCGCCTGGTGGCGCGGATGCTGGAGGCGGCGGGCGCGGACAGGGTGCTGACGATGGACCTGCACGCCGGCCAGATCCAGGGCTTCTTCCAGAAGCCGGTGGACCACATGACGGCGCTGTTCATGCTCACCCAGTACTTCGGGGACCTCGGCCTCTCGGACCTCGTGGTGGTGGCCCCCGACGCGGGCCGGGTGAAGCTCAACAAGAAATTCGCCTCGAAGATCGGCGCGGAGCTCGCGATCCTCGACAAGGAGCGCCCCGCGCAGCAGGTGGCGGAGATCGGGTACGTGATCGGCGACGTGAAGGGCAAGACGGCGGTGATCGTGGACGACATGATCGACACCGCGGGCACCCTGGCGGCGGCGACCCAGACGGTCTACGAAGCGGGCGCGAAGAGCGTGTACGCGGCGGCCACCCACGCGATCTTCTCGGGGGCCGCGTTTGAGAACCTGACCGCGTGCGGCCTGAAGGAGATCGTGGTCACCGACACGATCCCCCTCCCCGCCGAGCGCCCCGCGAACATCCGCGTGCTGCCCTGCGCGGAGCTGCTCACCGACTCGATCCGCCGGATCTTCACCGACGACTCGGTGAGCGAAGTGTTCGACGGCGAGAACCAGCTGTTCTAGGCTACGCCTGGGATGGGGGGCGGGCCGCTTGGGCGTAGCGTACACTGGCGCTGAAGTGCCTCGGACTGCCCGCCGCCAGTCGCCACACGAGCTTGTCAACTTCGCGCGCCCGCCTGTCGCCGAGGTGGTGCTCGCGGCGCAGTTCCCGCCGGAGACGATCGACCTGGAGGTGTATGGACGCTTCGCCAGGGAGCTGCGCGACGGGCTGCCCCGCCGGACCCGCCAGGGGCTCGTCCCGCGCAACGAAGAGAAGTTCGACCAGCGCCGAGTCCAACCCTCGTTCGAGATCCGCTTTGAGGGGCCTGCGGATCTCCCTCGGATCGTGTTCGAGAGCGAGAACCGCGTGGAACTGGTTCAGCTACAGCCCCACCGCTTGACTCTCAATTGGCGGAAAGTGACGCCGGACGCTGTGTATCCGCGCTACAAGACTCTGAGGAAACGCTTCCGAAAACTGCTTGATCTCCTCGCAGGCGCGCTCGACGAGCTGGATCAACGGCATCCGGTGGAGCTTTCGGAAGTGACCTACGTGAACCCGATCGAGTACCCCGGCGACGCCGCGACCGATCCCGTGGGGCGAACCCACCCCGATCCCGCGAACATCATCAACCGCTTCAAGCACCGTCCGCGAAACGCCTTCCTGCCGGAGGCGGAGGACGCACACCTGCAGGCGCGTTGGCGGATAGCGGATCCAGCAGGCGAGCCTGTCGGGCGGTTGCACCTGTCGATGGAACCGGGGCTACGACCGCCGCGGACGACACCAGGAGACCTCGAGCAAGCCGATCCTGCATCGGATCTGACGCCGATCTATCTTGTGAACCTGACGGCGCGCGTCATGCCTGCGCGCGATACTGTCGATAGGGCGATGAAGGCGCTCGACCTAGCTCACGAGTGGGTGGTGCTGGGCTTTGAGGATCTCACGACGGCCACGATGCACGACTATTGGGGGCTGGCGGAATGATGGGTATACGGGTTGCGATGGGCACGGCAGCAGACGTGTCCACCTTGGATTGGGCTCTCGCGGACGAGTCCCGACCGCGTGCGCAGCGTGCGATCATGCTCAGACGGAAACGCGACAGCCTTGTGTCGCCCTGGGAAAACGCAGTCTTTCGCCGCATAGAAGAACTCGCTGACCTCGACACGGTGAACGTCAAGATAGAACGCCCCCTGAACATCGAAGACGTCTACGACGCGCTGGAGTTCTTGGCTCGGGTGATGCGGGAGGACACCTGCCCGCCCTGGATCGGACGACTGAGCGGCGGCGGGGTCGAGATGGCGTGGAAGCACGGCGACGTGGAAGTCGAGGCCGTGTTCGATCGGCTGCGCGGCGAGCGCGAACTACTTGTCTCGGTCGGTGACAGAGATTGGGAGGCTCCCGCCGACAAGGGGGACTCGCTGTTCGCGAGCGTCGCAGATCGGCTGTCGAACTTCTACATTGAGCCCACGACCGGACCGCCCGCCGCAGTTGCCTGCGCTTGACGCGCCAGTAGATGACGAGACGCTGGTCTACCGGCTGATCCCGGTCGGCTCTTGCAGCGCAGTCAACGGTCAATGGGAGTTCCAAAGCGGCGCGTTCAACAATGCGACGCCCCTCCATGACGACGAACCCCGAGACGACATGTCCGTCGTCTTGGGCGATGAACTGGAGGCACTTGATCGCGTCCCGGCGAGGCTGCCGGTTGAGAGCCCACCCGGGGGTGATCCGCAATTGTGGGGGGTTGCGAAGCTCCAGGTTGGCTTCCTACGGCACCAGGAGCAACAAGAGATCCTCCGCACTCCCAAAGACGACGAGCCAGCCCACGGGGACGTTCGTGGGGCGAAGAACCCAGCACGGCGCAAAAAGCTCAAGAAGCACGCCGAGTGGGTTATTCAACCCGCAAAGCGCCCTGATTAATGTCCCGTGGGGCGCGGATCGCGCTGATCACCGTGGGAGTACTGCTGTTCCTCGCGATCAGCGGGGCGGCGGCGCGCTTCTTCTCGGCCGAAAACGTGGAACGCGACCACGAGTGGGCGCTGATGCAGGCGGAGGCGCGGGGCGACGCGCGGGGGATGCTCGATCAGCTCGCCACGAGCTGTCGCGCCAGCGCCTCGTGCGTGGCGACGGTGCGGGCGGACGCGGCGAGCCTGCGCCGCCCGGGTGAGGTGCAGATCCTTTCGACGCAGTCCAGCACGAATCACTCACTGACGGGCTCGGTGGGGGAGACGCGGGTGGCGTGGAAGGTGAGCGGGCGCTACCCGGTGGTGCAGTGCGTGCGGGTGCAGCGCTCGGGCAACTTCCTCACGGGGATCTCGATCTCGCTGCTGCGGGTGGGCCCGCGGATCGGGAGCACGGCGGATTGCTAAAGTCCTCGGCTCGCGATGGCTGAGGAGACCGCTACACAGTTGGATGTGCGCCGCCGGGAGCCCGCGGGCTCGCGCGCGGCGCGGCGCCTGCGCGGGGGCAGCCGGGTGCCGGGGAACCTTTATGGGGGTGGGGAGGAGCCGCTGAGCTTCGACGTGGACGCGCGTGAGC
>JBIOEY010000161.1:0-4786 GCA_044446505.1 Solirubrobacterales bacterium | reverse complement strand
GCCAAGGGCGGGGGTTCTTTGGGGGGGGGCGCCCTGGCGCCCCCGTTCGGGGGCCCCTGGGGCCCCTTCACCGGGGGGGCGCAGGCGCCCACCGGCGGCCCGCACATGTGCGGGCCGAACAGCCAACCCCAACACGACGCCCCGATCGCAGATACACGACGCGATCCTCGAGCTTCCGATCGGCAACGGCGCGACCGCGGCCACGATCGCGCCGATGCCCGCTCCGACGACGAGAGAACCGGGACCGTGGCAAACTCCCCCGGTGAGCACGCCGATCGAAGGGCGCTGCGCCCCCGGGTTCGCGCTCGTCCGGGAGGCGTTCGAGGCGAACTTCGCCGCGCGAGGCGAGGTCGGCGCTGCCGTGCACGCGATCGTCGCCGGCGAGGTGGTGGTCGACCTCGTGGGTGGGTGGACCGACGAGGCTCGCACCCGGCCCTGGCGCCACGACACGATCGTCGACGTCTACTCGGTCGGGAAGGCGATCCTCGCCCTGCTCACACTGCGGCTCGTCGACGAGGGACGGCTGGCGCTCGACCAGCCCGTTGCCGAGGTCTGGCCCGAGTTCGCGGCCGGCGGCAAGGCGGTGGCCACGGTCGCCCACGCGCTCAGCCACCGCGCCGGTGTCCCGGCGATCCGCGAGGTACTCACAGACGAGGATCTGTTCGACTGGGAACGAATGACCGCCGCCCTCGCGGCGACCGAGGCGTGGTGGGCGCCCGGCGAGCGGCTCGCCTACCACACCAACACGTTCGGCCACCTCGTCGGGGAGCTCATCCACCGGGCGAGCGGCCAGATGCCGGGCGAGCGGCTGCGAGCGATCTCCGAGCCGCTCGGTGCCGATATCTGGTTCGGCGTGCCCGCCGCCGAGCAGCATCGCTGCGCCGACATCGCGTGGTCACCCACCCAGCCGCTCCCCGCCCTCGACACGCTCACCGGGCTCGACGGGCTCGAGGGGGATCTCCTCATGAACGCGCTCGCCCATCTCAACCCGCCGGGCTACTCCTCGATCGGCGTCGTCAATACCCCGGCGTGGCGCTCAGCGCAGATCGGCTCCACCAGTGGCCACGCATCGGCGTCGGGGATCGCACGGATCTACGCCGCCCTCCTCCACCCCGGCCGCCTGCTGTCGCCCGAGCTGCTCGCCCACGCCACCGCTCCACGGGCCGCCGGGCACTGCCCGATCCTCGGCGAGGAGGTCGTCTTCGGCCTCGGGTTCCAGCCCGCCACACCACGCCGGCCACTTGGGCCCAACAGCGGGAGCTTCGGCCACTTCGGCACGGGCGGCGCCCTCGGCTTCGCCGACCCCGATGCGGGCGTCGCGTTCGGCTACGCCATGAACCACGTCCTCCCCCGCTGGCAGAGCTCGCGCAACCGGGCGCTCGTCGACGCTGTCTACGCCTCGCTCGCCGCCGCCTGACCGGCGTCGCTCCCCATTAACATCATTCGCACCCGCCACTCGCAAGGCAGGACATCGCATGGGGCACCCCCGCCTCCCGGCGAAAAAAGGGCCTGCCCAAAGTCTGCCCAGCCGAAGCACCGCCCGCGCGCTGAGCGTAAGCTCCGTGTCATGAGCGATCAGGCCCACTTTACCGCTGAGGAGGCCCGGGCGGCCGGCGAGCGGATCGGCGTCGACTGGGGGACATCGCCGTTCGACGTCGAGCAGTTTCGGATGGGGATGGACGTGGAGCTCGAGCATGGCACGCAGGATCCCGAGACCAACGTCACCGACGACGACGTGACCGTGACAGCGAAGATCGCGCGAGCGCACCTCAACGAGTTCCCGGACTACTACTCGCGCCTGGCCGTGATGGAGGCCGAGGCGGAGGCCCACTGGGCCGCGCAGGGCGAGTAGCGCGCACGGCGCGTGGATCGGCGGCCACGTTGAGCGAAGCTGAAGAAGGCCCTCCCAAAGGGCTGCGGATCACCGGCAAGCTGACGGTCCCGCTCTCCGAGGTCACGGTGCGCGCAAGCCGCTCCTCCGGCCCGGGGGGCCAGCACGCCAATGTCACCGCCTCCCGTGTGGAAGCGAGCTTCGACGTGCTCGCCTCGCCCACGCTGACCGACGCACAGCGGGAGCGGGCGCTGGCGCGCGTGGGGCCGCGCGTCGTGGCGATCGCGCAGGACAACCGATCGCAGGCACGCAACCGCGAGTTGGCTCTGACTCGCTTGAGCGAGCGACTCGCGCGGGCGCTCGCCACTCCCAAGCGCCGCCGCGCCACCCGCCCCACCGCGGCCTCGCGCGAGCGACGCCTGGCCGCCAAGCGCCGGGGAGCCGAACGCAAGCGCGAGCGCCGCCCACCCGAGGACTCCTGAGCCACGGCGCGCGAAAGCCCGTGGGTTCCTGTGCCCGCCCTACGCTCAGTGGGGCACCGCGCCCGCCATTCCTGCCACCAGACCCGAGGAGCGCGATGAGCGATCAGTCAAGCGAACGTCCGACCGGTCCCGTCACATCGCTCGAGGACCCGCCGGTGTTCGTACCGAGAGCGGTCCGCTTCCAGGACCGCCACGACGCCGGACGGCAGCTCGCGGCGCTGCTGGAGCCGTTCCGCGGCGAGCGGCCCGTCGTCGTGGGCATCCCGCGCGGCGGAGTGCCGGTCGCCGCGGAGATCGCGCGTGCGCTGGGCGCACCGCTCGACGTCGCGGTGGTGCGCAAGATCGGCGCGCCGCGGAATCCCGAGTACGCGATCGGAGCGTTGGCGGAGGGCAGCGTGCACGTGCTGAGCGAGGAGGCCGTGCGCGCGCTCGGCCTCAGCGACGCCGAACTGCACGAGCTCCTCGCACGGGTCGAGCGCGAGCTCGGGGAGCGCCTGCGCCGCTACCGGGGCACGCGCGAGCCCGTGGAGCTCACCGGGCGCACGGCGATCCTTGTCGACGACGGCCTGGCGACCGGGCGCTCGGCGCTGGCGGCGGTGCGCTCGCTGCGCAGGCGCGGCGCGGCGCGCGTGATCCTCGCCGTGCCGGTCGCAGCGCCCGCGTCGGTGGAGGCGCTCCGCGAGCAGATCGACGAGATCGTGTGCGTGGAGCTGCCCCCCGACCTGTGGGCCGTCGGCTACTGGTATGAGGACTTCGACCCGACCTCCGACGAGGAGGTCGCCGCGCTGCTGCACGAGAGGCCGTAGCCGCCCGCTCGCCCCTACGAGGAGCGCGCGCGGGGCCCCCGGGAGGCGTACATCGCGCGGTCGGCCTCCATCAGCACCGCTTCGCCGCCGGGGGCGTCCTGGTCGATCGCGGCGATGCCCACGGAGGCGGTGACGGCGATGCGGGCGCCGTCGGCTTCCACGCCGCACGCGGCGATCGCCTCGGCGAGGATCGCGGCGACCTTGCGGGCGGCCTCGGCGGAGGTGCCGGGGAGCAGCACCGCGAACTCGTCGCCCCCGTGGCGCGCGACCATGTCGGTGCCGCGCAGGCGGTGCTGGAGCTCGCGAGCGATCGCTTTGAGCAGCTCGTCGCCCACCTTGTGGCCGTAGGTGTCGTTGACCTGCTTGAAGCCATCGAGGTCGAGCACGAGCAGCGCGGCCTGCTCGCCGTAGCGGCGGCAGCGGGCGACCTGCAGCGCGAGTTGGCGCTCGAGCAGGCGGCGGTTGTGCAGGCCGGTGAGGGGGTCGTGCTCGGCGAGGTGGCGCAGGCGCTCCTCGATCAGCTTGCGCTCGGTGATGTCCTGGATCTGGGCGATGAAGTGCTGGGGGCGGCCCTGGCGGTCGCGCATCACCGAGACGGAGAGCACCGTGGAGATCACGTGCCCGCGGGCGTGGAAGTAGCGGCGCTCCATCTCGTAGTGGCGGATCTCCCCCGCGAGCAGGCGGCGCACGTACTCGAGATCCGCCGATAAATCGTCGGGGTGGGTGATCTCCTCGAGGCTCTTCGCGAGCAGCTCCTCGCTGGAGTATCCGGTGATCGTGAGCAGCGCCTGGTTGACGCGCACCCAGCGGCCCTCGGGGGTGAGCAGCGCCATCCCGATGGGGGCCTGCTCGAAGAGCAGCTCGAAGCGCTCCTGGGCGTGGCGGCGGGCCTCCTCGGCGTGCTTGCGGGGGGTGATGTCGCGGGAGACGGCGACGCCGCCGACGATCTCCCCGCTGGGGGCGCGCAGCGGCCCGACCTCGACCTGGTAGCAGCGGGTGTCGTCCGCGGACCAGATCTCAAGGGAGCGGGTCTCCCCGTTGAGCGCGGAGCGGTAGAGCGGCTCGTAGGTCGCCCAGCGCTCCCCCACGAGCACCTCCTCCGCGGGCATCCCCTCGAGCTCGACCGCGCTCAGCCCCTCGTGCTCGAGCGCGTGGCCCCCGGCGAGCACGTAGCGCAGGCTGCGGTCGAACACGAGCGCGGAGGCCGCGGGAAGCGTGCGGAGCACCGTGAGCGCGATCTCACCCGCGCCAAGGCCCTCCAGCGGGTTGCGCTGTGCGGCGGACACACTCGAACTATCGGCACATCCGGGGCGAGGCTTGAAGGGGTCAGGCCCCGAGCTGGGTGCGCGCCGAGGAGGCGCACGCCCCGCGCGCGGCGGCCCCGGCGAAGACCTGCACGCGGTTGTTGCGGGTGTCCGCCACGAGCACGTCCCCGCGGCAGTCGGTGGCGACGGCAGTGGGGCCGCTGAGCTCGCCGAGACCCGGCCCCGGGGCGCCCCACGCGGCGAGCGGGTGCCCGTGGGCGGTGAACTCCTGCACGCGATCGGCGCGGCGGTCGGCCACGAAGACGTGCCCCGCGGCGTCCACGGGCACCCGCTCGCCGCGTGGGGCGCCCCGGGGCCGGGTCTCGGCGAGCTCAGCGGCCCCACTGCCGTCGCCACCGACTG
>JBIOEY010000160.1:0-4792 GCA_044446505.1 Solirubrobacterales bacterium | reverse complement strand
GGCGCCGCGGCGCTGTGGTCGCGCACGACGAACCCCCCGGGCTCGCAGGGAACCGGCCTGCTGCTGGGGCACGCGCTGGGGGCGCGGCTCGCGGACCTGGAGTTCGTGCAGTTCCACCCGACCGCGGTGAAGGGGGTGCGGGGACGGGAGGGTTTCCTGATCACGGAGGCGATCCGCGGGGAGGGGGCGACGCTGCACGACGCACAGGGGGAGCGCTTCGTGGACGAGCTCGCCCCGCGCGACGAGGTCTCGCGGGCGATCTGGGCTCGGATGCAGCAGACGGGAGCGGAGTCGGTGGGCCTCGACATGCGGGGGATCGACACGGCGCTGTTCCCCAACGTTGTGAGCTCGCTGCGCGATGCCGGGGTGGACCCGACGCGGGAGCTGGTACCGGTGGCGCCCGCGGCGCACTACACGATGGGGGGCATCGTCACGGACCTGCACGGGCGCTCTTCAGTGAGCGGGCTGTACGCGGTGGGCGAGACCTCGTGCACGGGCCTGCACGGGGCGAACCGGCTGGCGTCGAACTCGCTGAGCGAGTGCTTCGTGTTCGCGCGCCGCGCGGCGGCGAGCGCGCTCGGGGAGCCCCCCGCGCCGCCGCCCCGGGAGGGGGAGCTGGCGGCGCTGGCGCACTTGAAGGCGCCGCCCGTTGCGGGGCCGGAGACGCGCGCGGCGCTGTGGCGCGACGCGGGCATCGAGCGCTCCGCGGAGGGCCTGGAGCGCCTGCTGGGAGAGCGCGGGCCGGCGTTCCATCCATTGGCGCGCATGATCGCGAGCTGCGCGCTGGAGCGCAGGGAGAGCCGGGGGGCGCACCGGCGCGCGGAGCACCCCGAGGCGGACCCGCAGCTCGAGCACCGCCACGTGGTGGTGGGCGCCTCGGGGGAGCTCGCGTGGGAGACGTGGGATTAACGCCCCTTTAACAGTTGGCTGGCCTGCGCTTTAAGTAAGGGGCGGATACTCGACAACTTCGAGAGGACCAGAAGATTTTTATGAAAGATCTTCGGTCCTTTTCGGGTGGCAGGTGTGTTGATCGAGGTGGAAGGTCTCGGGAGCGGTAGGAGTCCCTGAGATCGGCGGAGGTGTGCGGCAGCAGTCCGGAAAACCTTGGTCGATACGGAGAGAGAAGGAGGCGAGGGGGTCGCCATGTATCAGTTCAGTCGAGCCATCTACAGGGAGCTGGCCCCCTTCATCGCCGCTCCCGGGCGGGCGGGATCCAATTCCGCGGCGGCGGCCGCGGGTAAGAGCAACCACGAGCACGTGCTGCGCGCGTGCGAGGCGGCGATCGAACGCCTGGCGACGGACCCCCACTACTTCGCGCGCCCCGCGCGGACGCTGTTCTGGGACATCCGCATGTACTTCCCGATGAGCGCGCAGACGCGGGTGTACCGCGTGGTGTGCTGCTACATCGAGCTCGCGCAGCGCTACCTCGCGCAGAACCCGCACGCGGCGTACGCGTCGGTGTGCGACGCGCCGCCGCAGTGCCGCGCGACGACCCGCAAGGGCGCCGCGTGCCAGCGCACGCCGCTGGCGCACAACGGCTACTGCCCGTCGCACCAGCACCTCGCGGACACCGAGCACCGGGAGCCGCTGGCAGCCTGAACGACCCGTAGGCTGGGGGGATGCTGCTGGGCGTGGACGTCGGCGGAACCTTCACCGACGCGGTGCTGGTCGTGGATGGGCTCCCCACCCGCCCGGCGGCGGTGCACACCGCGAAGGTCCCGAGCACCCCCGCGGAGCAGTCGCGCGGGGTGCTGGAGGCGGTGCGTGCGGTGCTCGCCGCCGCCGGCGCCGGCCCGGGCGAGGTGGAGCGCTTCGCGCACGGGATGACGGTGGCGACGAACGCGCTGCTGGAGTTCTCGGAGGCCCACCCACCCCCGCGCACGGCGCTGATCGCGACGGAGGGCTTCACCGACCTCGTCGCCCTCGGGCGCCAGGCGCGCGCGCACCTGTACCGGCTGTGCGAGGCCCGCCCCGCCCCGCTGGCGCCGGCAGAGCTGCGCTTCGGGGCGCCGGAGCGGATGACCCCGGAGGGGCCCCTGCGGGCGCTCGACCCCGGAGAGGCGCGGGCGCTGGTGGCGAGGCTCGCGGAGGCGGAGCCGGAGGCGGTGGCGGTGGCGCTGCTGCATTCCTACGCCCACCCCGAGCACGAGTGCCTGCTGGGGGAGCTGCTCGCCGAGCGCCTCCCCGAGGTCCACGTCTCGCTCTCGCACGAGCTCGTGGGCACCTTCCGGGAGTACGAGCGGGCGGCGAGCACCGAGGTGGACGCCGCGCTCTCCCCGCTGCTGGGCGCCTACCTGCGCCGCCTCGGCGCGGAGGCCGACGCGATCGGCCTCGCGCGGCCCGCGGTGATGCAGTCCTCGGGGGGCCTGATCGACGCCGCGGGGGCCGCCGCGCACGCGGCGCTGACGGTGCTCTCCGGCCCTGCGGGCGGGGTGCGGGGCGCGCTCGCGCTGGCGGAGCTCGCGGGGGAGCGCGACGTGCTGTGCTTCGACATGGGGGGCACCTCGTGCGACGTGTGCCTGATCGAGGGCGGCCGCGTGGCGGAGACCGCGGAGGGCGTGGTCGCGAGGCGGCCGCTGGCACTGGCGATGCTTGACATCCACACGGTCGGCGCAGGCGGCGGTTCGATTGCGTGGCGGGACCCCGGCGGGGCGCTGCGCGTGGGTCCGCGCTCCGCGGGCGCCGACCCCGGGCCGGCGTGCTACGGACGCGGTGGGGAGCACCCCACGGTGACCGACGCCAACCTCCTGCTGGGTCGCCTCCCCGGAGGAGATGTGTTGCGCGAGCCAGCGGCGCAGCGCGCAGACGAAGGGCCCGCGGAGGCTCGCCTCGCACAACCATCCGGCGCTCCGGTGCTGGCCGGAGGCCTCACGCTCGACCGGGATGCCGCGGAGCGCGCCGTGGCGGCGCTCGCCGGACAGCTTGGCCTCTCGGTGCTGCGCTGCGCCGAGGGGATCGTGCGGGTCGCGGAGGCCGAGATGCTGCGGGCGCTGCGCACGATGACCGTCGAGCGCGGGATCGACCCCCGCGGCTTCGCGCTGATGCCCTTCGGCGGCGCGGGCCCCCTGCACGCGGCGGCGCTCGCAAGGGAGCTCGGGATGCGGCGCATCCTCTGCCCGCGCGCCTCCGGGGTGCTGTGCGCGCTCGGCCTCGCCGCCGCGGCGCCCCGCCGCGATGCGGCGCGCACCGTGATGCTCGCGGGGGAGACCCTCGCCGCGGAGAGCCTCGCGGAGGAGCGCGAAGCGTTGGTGGCGCGGGCGTCGGCGGACCTCGGAGCGGAGGCGGAGCGGGTCGCGGTCCGCTACGAGCTGCGCTACCGCGGCCAGTCCTTCGAGCTTGCGGTCGAGGAGGAAGAGGTGGAGAAGAAGAAGAAAAAGGAGGAGGAGGAGGAGGAGGACGTGCGAGCGAGGACCGGCGGCCCGCCCAGCCCCGACGCCCTCCGCGAGGCATTCGCGCGAGCGCACGAGCAGCGCTACGGCTACCGCGACGACGGCGTGGAGGTGGAGCTCGTCACGATCCGCGTCTCCGCCTGGGGCGCAGCCCCGACGCTGCGGTTGGCGGGGCCCGCCGAGGAGCCTGCGCCGGGCACCACGATCGCGGGGCCCACGATCTGCGCGCTGCCGGGGTCCACCCTGTACGTGCCCCAGGGCTGGAGGGGCGAGGTCGATGCGCTGGGCACCGTGCACCTGCACGACGTTGGAGCACCGACATGAGCCTGCTTCGGCCGCCCTGGACGATCTCGAACACATCCTCCCCGTACGCTGCTCGCAACGGGATCGAGACCGCATGACCCTCGACCCGATCGAGCTGCAGGTCCTCACGGGCGCGCTGCGCGCCGCGTGCGAGGAGATGGGCGCGGCGCTGATCCGCTCGGCGCGCTCGCCCAACATCAAGGAGCGCCGCGACTGCTCGACCGCGCTGTTCGACGCGCGCGGGGAGATGGTGATGCAGGCCGAGCACATCCCCGTGCACCTCGGCTCGATGCCCGCCGCCGTCGCGGCCGTGCTCGGCGAGGATCACTCGGCGGGCCACTCGTGGGTGCTCAACGACCCGTTCGCCGGGGGCACGCACCTGCCCGACATCACGCTCGTCACGCCCGTGTTCGCCCCGAAGCCCGACCACGGCGACCCGCGCGCCGGGAGGCACCACCTCATCGGCTTCGCCGCCTCCCGCGCCCACCACGCCGACGTGGGCGGGCGGGTGCCCGGGTCGATGCCCGCAGACTCCCGCACCCTCGCGGAGGAGGGCGTCGTGATCTCACCCCGCCCCGCCACTCCCGCGGCGATCGAGGAGATCGTCGCGCGGATGCGCCAGCCCGAGGAGCGCCGCGCGGACCTGCGCGCGCAGCTCGCCGCCAACCGCATCGGCGCGCTGCGGCTCTCCGAGCTCGCGCAGCGCGTGGGGCTGGCGCAGCTGCACGAGGGGTTCGACGCGGTGCTCGACTACGCCGAGCGGCGCACCCGCGCCTGCCTCGCCGCGCTCCCCGACGGGACTCGCACCGCGGAGGACGTGCTGGAGGCGATCGAGGGCGACCTCGTGCTGCGCCTGCGCGCGACCGTGCAGGGGGAGCGGCTGATCCTCGACTTCGCCGGATCCGCCCCCCGCCACTCGGGCAACCTCAACTGCCCGCTCGCCGTGACCCGCTCCGCGTGCTACTTCGCGGTGCGCGTCCTCACCGACCCCGACATCCCCCCCTCCGCCGGCGCCTACCGCCCGGGGGAGGTGCGCGTTCCCGAGGGGTCGCGGCTGAACGCGCTGCCCGCCGGGACGGGCGGGCCCGGCGGGGCAGGCG
>JBIOEY010000159.1:0-4848 GCA_044446505.1 Solirubrobacterales bacterium | reverse complement strand
GGATACCCTTGCCTCCACCGTGGTGCGGGCGCTGCGCGACCCATCCTCCAAATCCAAAAAAGAATCCCTCAAGTGGGCGACCACATGGGACCTCTGCGCTACGCGGCGGCCAGCTCCGCCAATAGACGCAGCTGCGTGAGGCGGTCCTCGGCGTTGAACGCGAGCGGGGTGATCCCCAGGGTGCCCACGCCGGCGTCGCGGTAGACGGCGAGCCGCTCGCGCACCACCTCCTTGGGGCCGCAGAGGGAGACGGTGTCGATCAGCTTGTCCGGGATCGCCGCCATCGCCTCCTCGCGCTTGCCTTCCAGATAGAGGTCCTGGATCGTCTTCGCCTCTGCCTCGAAGCCGTAGCGCTGCACGAGGTTGTTGTAGAAGTTCTGCTTGCGCGAGCCCATCCCGCCCACGTACAGCGCGATGAACGGCCGCATCGCGTTGCGCGCGCTCTCGAGGTCGTCGGTGATGAACACGTTGACGGTGGGGGCGATGTCGAAGCCCTCCAGGGAGCGCCCGGAGCGGGCGGCGCCCTCCACGAGCAGGGGGCGCAGCTCGGAGACGTGCTCGGGGGAGAACAGCGTGGGGATCCACCCGTCCGCGATCTCCCCCGCGAGCGCGGTGTTCTTGGGGCCGATCGCCGCGATGTAGATCGGGATGCGCTCCTGCACGGTGGAGATCGTGAGCTTCAGCGCCTTCCCCGGGCCGTCGGGGAGCGGGAGCTCGAGCGTCTCCCCGTGGAAGTCCACGCGCTCGCGCGCGAGCGCCATGCGCACCACCGCCACGTACTCCCGCGTGCGCTGCAGCTGGTGCGCGAAGCGCTGCCCGTGCCAGCCCTCCGCGACCTGGGGGCCGGAGGAGCCGATCCCCAGGATCATGCGCCCGCCGGACAGCTGGTCGATCGTGGCCGCCGTCATCGCGGTCATCGCCGCCGAGCGCCCCGGCATCTGGAAGATCCCCGAGCCCAGGCGGATCCTCGAGGTCTGCCCCGCCAGCCACCCCAGCACGGTGGCGGCGTCCGAGCCGTACGCCTCCGCGGTCCACACCGAGTCGTAGCCGAGCCGCTCCGCCTCCTGCACGATGTGCAGCTGGTCCTCCGAGGTGAGGCCCAGGCCCCAGTAGCCGATGTGAACGCCGAGCTTCATCGTGGGCTCACCCTACAGGCTCTCCCCGGGCCGCACGAACCTCCCCGCCCTACAGCGCGTCGCCGGGGCGCACGAACATCATCTCGGGTACCACGCACGCGGGGGAGACCCGCAGCATGTAGCGCACCGCCTCGGCGATGTCCTCCGGGCGGATCATGTCCTCCGGCTTGACCTGGTCCTTCACAAAGTCCGTCATCGGGGTGTCCACGAACGCGGGGCACAGCGCCGTCGACTTGATCCCCTCCGCGCCGAGCTCCTTGTTCATCGCTTCCGTCCAGCCCACCACGCCGTGCTTGGTGGCGGAGTACACCGACAGCCACGCCTCCGCGCGCTTGCCGGAGATCGAGGAGGTGTTGACCACGAGCGCATTGCGGTGCTCCGCACCGGCCGCCCGCAGCATCTCCAGGCATTCGCGGTAGAACAGCACGATCGAGCGCAGGTTCACGTTGAGCTGCATGTCCAGGCGCTTGGTCTGGATGTCTCCCAGTGGCGCCCCAATCCCCACGCCCGCGTTGTTCACGAGCACATCCAGCCGCCCATAGCGCTCGCGGTGCGCCGCCACGACCTTCTGGATCTCCTCCTCATGGGAGACATTGACCGCCACCCCATGCACGTCCAGCCCCTTCCCGGCAAGCTCCGCCACCGCGCCCTCCAGCTTCTCCGGCCTGCGCGCGGCCATCGTGACCCCGTGGCCCTCCTGCCCCAGCACCCGCGCGATCGCCAGCCCGATCCCGCTCGAAGCCCCCGTGACAATCGCCGCTCGCTCCGCCATCTCCGCCGCCCCTCCTGGTTCGTTGACAGTCGGAATCAAACCACCTGCGAGCCGTGCCCGCACTTCAGGCGCGCCCGAGCGGTCCCCGATCGCCTGCGGCCCGTGCATGCGCCCCGAGCCCGTCGCGCGATCCCCACAAGAGCTCTCGTGTGCCACCCTAGCGGCGATTCCCCTACCCCGCCCTCTCGGATCGAGCCCGCCACCCCGCGGATCGCTGGTAGCGTCTGCCACGCCGCGCGCCCACCCGTGCGGCACGGGCCCGTAGCTCAGCTGGTTAGAGCTGGCGACTCATAATCGCTAGGTCGCAGGTTCGAGTCCTGCCGGGCCCACAAAAGCGAAACCCGCATGGTTGTGCGGGTTTCGCGCTTTCCGGGTGAGCGCCGATCGGCTCGCGGAGGCCCTGGGGCCACCCATAGGGCCACCCGTCCCGATCCGACGCACAGACGGCGGGCCCGTCGCCGCCGATCCTACGCGCACGGCGTCCGCCGGAGGGCGGGGCGCGTCAGCCTCCTTCGAGGATCCAGACCTTGAGCGGTTCGCCCCCCCAGCCGACCTCGCTGAACGAACGCACAAGGTAGGGGCGCCCGGCGATCGCGACGCGCCCGGAGGCGGGGAGGCGAACGTGGACGGCGGCGGGAAGCGACGTGCGCGCCCGCCCGCTCCCCCCGCGGGCCAGGACCGCGGCGCCGGTGCGCCTGTGCACGAGCTTGACGAAGCCGGTCACGTCCTGGATCGACACGAGGAGCGTGCCCAGCGGGCGGCCGTGCAGGCGCAGGACGCGGCTCGCGGGCGCCACGACGAAGACCCCGTCGGCGTTCACGGTGGCGTTGACGAGCACCCGCGATCCGCGGGTCACGCTGATGCGGGTCACGTGCGCCAGGTGGTTGGCCGGGCTCCTCAGCTGGGCGTCCGCCTCGGCCTGGGCCGCGGCCCGATCGCCTCGGCTCAGGGCCTCCAGCAGGATGCGGTCGCGGGCGATGCGCCCGAGCTCCTCGTGGAGCTTCGGTCCGCTGATCTCGTTGGCGTAGATCGCCTTCGCGGTGCGCACCACTTGGTCGATGTGGCTCAGGCGAGGATGTCGCGCCCGAGCCCCCGCTCGAACCCCCGACCGTGCCGCCGAGGGCGACGCCGACGGGAGCGGCGATGCGGAGGTGGCAGCCGAGGGGGTCACAGATGCAACCGACGGGGTCGCGGACGGTGCCGACGGCCGGGCCGAGGTCTGCCCGGATGGCGTCGCGCCGCAGGCTGCGAGCGCGAGCGCGAGGGCGGGTATCGCGAGGAGCCGTCGAAGAATCAGTACAAATTAATCGGAAACTCCTCGACGCGATGTTGTCCTGCGTTAGCTTCAAGTGAAGCTGGGGCCCATCAACCGGCGGACGCCCTTCAGTGCGCCGCCTCGCGGCCGATGACTCCGGCTGTGTGTAAGAGGAGTCTCATCGTTTGACGGGCACCGCGACCGGGTAGCCTCAAACCCAGATCCTGAGGATCTGGGCAGATCGGGTGGCGGGGCGGCCGGCGACGGCGCCGGCCATCCGGTGGAGAGCATGGAGCCCTCGCAGAGCGTCGGGTCCTCGAGCTTGGCTCAACGGAAGGAGCGGAACGAGGCATGGCTATGCGGGGCGATGGCGCGGGGGGCACCCTGACGGTTGACGGCGCAAGCGTGCGCGAGCGGCCCCGGACTCCGGCAGGCGGGAGCCCGGAGGAGTCGGTTGCGCGCCGGACCCCGGAGGACGGGAGGCCGGCGGAGCAGGCCGCGCGCGAGACCGCGCCGCAGGCTTCCTTCGTCCGGCCCGCAGAGGGACTGGTGGCTGGCCTGTCTCAGGAGGGGGTCGTGGCGGGCCTGTCCAAGGAGGAGGTCGTGGCCGGCCTGTTCGAGGCCTTCAGCCGCCGCGACCTGCCGGGCGCGCTTGCGCTGGTGCATCCGGAGGTGGTCTTCCAGCCGATGACCGCGGCGGTGACGCGGGCGGGCGAGCCCTACCGCGGTCACGAGGGCCTCCGCCGCTACGCGGAGGACATCGAATCGTATTGGGAGGAGCTCACGATCCACCCCGGCCAGATCCGCGCCGCCGGTCGGGCGGTGGTGGCGCTCGGCCTGGTCAGCGGGCGCGGTCCGGCGGGCTCGTTCGAGGACGCCCCGACCACGTGGGTCGTGAAGTTCAGAGACGGCATGGTGGCGCACGCCCAGATCTTCTCCGACGAGCGCAACGTGGTGAGCGCGCTGGTCGGCGAGGACGTCTGAGCCGCAGCACACCGCAGCGCGGGGAAACCCTCCGCCGCGGGCAATACGCTCAGAGGGTGCAGTCAAGCGGGCGCCTTGCCGTGATCGACCTCGGCTCGAACTCGTTCCGGCTCGTGGTGTTCTCCGCGGCGGAGGGGTGGTGGCAGCGCACGGACGAGATTTACGAGGCGGTGCGGATCGGCGAAGGGATGACGGCCACGGGGAGGCTGGGGGAGGCGCCGATGCGCCGCGCGCTGGCGACGCTCGACGTGTTCGGCCACTTCTGCCAGGCGGCGGGACTATTGGACCCGAGCGCCCCTGCGGGGGCGGTGGACGCGCTAGCGACGAGCGCGATCCGCGACGCGGAGAACGCCGCGGCGTTCCTCGCGCAGGCGCGGGAGCGAACGAGCCTCCCGATCCGCGTGCTGAGCCGCGAGGAGGAGTCCCGTTATGGATACCTGGCGGCGGTGAACTCGACGACGCTGAGCGATGGCTGCGTGCTCGACCTCGGCGGCGGCTCGATGCAGCTGGTGCGCGTGGAGGACCGCCGGGAGCGGGAGTCGGGCTCGTGGCGGCTGGGGGCGGTGCGGATGACCGAGCGCTTTGTTCCGGGCCCCACCCCCGCGAAGCGCAGGCAGCTGCAGGAGTTGCGCGAGCACGTCGCGGGGGAGCTCGCGAGCGCCCCGTGGCTGCGGGGGACGGGCCGGCGCCTGGTGGGGATC
>JBIOEY010000158.1:0-4851 GCA_044446505.1 Solirubrobacterales bacterium | reverse complement strand
TGCTCGGCCGCGAGCGGGAGCAGGCGCTGGAAGGTGTCCCCCCGCCCCGCGAACGCCACCCGGCCGGGCTCGTAGGCGAGCGAGACCGTGACGGGCGCCCCCACCAGGAGGCCGAGCGTCTCGATCGCGTCCAGCTGGAGCTCCTGAAAGTCGTCGAACCCGTACAGCAGCACCGGCGTTGCGCCCCACAGCGCGGGGGTCCGGCGCAGCGTGTCCAGCGCACGCGCGGCGCGCCGCTCGGGGTCTACGCGCCCGAGCCGCTGGAGCGCGCCGCGGTACTCCTCGAACAGATCTGCGAGCGCCTGCGCGCGGGGGCCATGCGCGGGGTCCGCCTCCGCCCACGCCTCCAACGCCTGGCGCAAACGCGCGGGGGCGACTCGCGCCACCTCCAACTCCCCCACCAGCCCCGCCAGCGCGCCCACCACGCCAGGGGTCGCCGGAGCGGCCATGGTGTCCGCTTTGGCCGCTCCGCCTGCCGGGAGCGCGCCCTCCGCCCGAGATCCGCCGCGCCGCCGGTGTTCGAGCACCGCGGCGAGCACGCGCTCGCGGGCGTGGCGCCCGAGCGGCCGCTCGGAGTGCCCGGCGCGGCGAAGCACCTCGGCGAGCAGGCCCTGGAAGCGCTCCACCCGGGCCCCGAACACGAGCCCATCGTGGGCGAGCTCGCGTCGGTAGTGCTCGACGTCGGCATGGGTGGGCACGACCAGCAGCGGCTCCTCTCCGCGTGCGTGGTGGGCGCGCAGCGCGTCGAGCACTACGCCGGCCTTGCCGGCGTTGGCGGGTCCGGTGAGGAGCGTGATCGGCATGGGCGCCTATGGTGGCGCACACCTCCGACGTTGCAGCGGGCCCCCTACGCGGCGGAGCGGGTCGCGACGGCCTGTGTGGCCTGCTCGGGCTCGGCGGCGGCGGCGCCAGCGACGGTCTCCTGGTCGGGGGGCTTGGCTCCGTCCTTGGCCCAGGCCTCGTTGAACTCGACGCGCCAGCGGCCCTCGTCGGTCTGCTGGAGGGCGAGGTGGGCGCGGAAGCTGCGCCCGGAGCGCCCGCGGAAGCCGGTGACGGGGCGGGCGGTGTAGCCGGTCTTGATCAGCTCGCGCGCGATCGCGACGGGGAGCTGCTTGCCGGCTTTGGCCTTCCAGATCACGAAGCCGCAGCCGGGGTCCTCGCGCGACCAGCAGGAGTAGCCCTTGCGGTTTTCGAGGATCTCGTGCCCGCAGACGGGGCAGGGACCGAGGGTGGCTTTGGGGATGCGGACGTCCTTGAGGGTGGTGTCGAGCATCTTCACGGTCTCCCCGGCGAAGCCCGCGATGTCCTGCATGAAGCGCTCGCGGGAATCGTCGCCGCGCTCGATCCCGTCGAGGCGGTGCTCCCACTGGCCGGTCAATTCGGGGGAGGTGAGGGGGTGGGTGCCGAGCAGGCGCACCACGTTGAGGCCCTTCTCGGTGGCCACGAGCGAGCGCCCGTCGCGCTCGATGTAGCCGACGGAGATCAGGCGCTCGATGATCGCGGCGCGGGTGGCGGGGGTGCCGATCCCGGACTCCTTCATCGCCTCGCGCAGCTCGTCGTCGTCGACGAGCTTGCCGGCGGTCTCCATCGCGCCGAGCAGCGAGGCGTCGGAGTAGCGGCGGGGGGGCTTGGTCTCCTTGGCGAGGCTCTTGATCTTGCGCGTCTGCACGTGCTCGCCCTCGATCAGGCGAGGGAGCTGCTGATCTGCCTCCTCGTCCTCCTCGGCGCGCGCGCCGCTCTCCCCGGTATCGGCGGCGCTCTCCCCGTAGACACCGCGCCAGCCAGGGACGATCAGGAGCTTGCCGCGGGTGCGGAAGACGTATTTGCCGGCGTGCTTCCCGGTGGGCGCATCGCTCGCGGCGTCCTGCCCATCGGCGCTTCCTCCCCCTCCCTCGGCGACGATGGTGGTCTCCACACGGGTGTTCTCGAACACGGCCTCGGGGTGAAAGACGGCGAGGAAGCGGCGCACCGCGAGGTCGTAGATGCGGCGGTCGTCGTCGCCCATGCGTTCGATGTTGTGCTCGGAGCGGGTGGGGATGATCGCGTGGTGGTCGGTGACCTTGCTGTCGTTGACCACGCGCCCGAGGGGGAGCGAGTCGAGGCCGGTGACGTAGCGGGCGGCCTTCGCGTACTCCCTGTGGCCCCCGACGAGCTCGGCGGTGGGCTTGATCTCGGGGATCATGTCTTTGGTCAGGTAGCGCGAGTTGGTGCGGGGGTAGGTGAGCGCCTTGTGCTCCTCGTAGAGGCGCTGGGCGGCGGCGAGCGTGCGCCGCGCGGAGAAGCCGAAGCGGGTGTTGGCCTCGCGCTGCAGCGAGGTGAGGTCGTACAGCATCGGGGCGCGCTCGCGCTGTTCTTTGACCTCGAGCTTGGTGACCGTGCCCTCGCGGCCGGTACACGCGGCGACGATCGCCGCAGCCTCCTGCTCGGTGGCGAGGCGGGGTTTGGCGCCGGCATGGAAGCGCCCGATATACACGCGCTCCCCGGGGACCACGCCGTCGGCAGCGGAGGCGACGCCGTCGGCCGCGGAGGCAGGCGACCGTGGGCCACGGGCCGGGTCGGGGTCCGCGAGCAACGGTCCCCCCCCTCCATTCTCCTCCCCCTCCAGCGCAGGCGCCGCAAACACCGCGTCGACCAGCCAGTAGGGCTCCGGGACGAACGCTTTGATCTCCTCCTCGCGGCGCGCGACGATTGCGAGCGTCGGGGTCTGCACGCGCCCCAGGGAGACGGCCCCGTCGAAGGAGGTGCGCAGGCGGATCGTGGCGGCGCGGGTGGCGTTCATGCCGACGATCCAGTCGGCCTCCGAGCGCGAGCGCGCCGCCTGCTCGAGCAGCGCGAGCTCCGCGCCGGGGCGCAGCGAGGCGAAGGCCTCTTTCATCGCGGCGTTGGTCATCGAGTTCAGCCACAGGCGCCGCACGGGCTTCGAGGAGCGCGCCTTCTCGTAGATGTAGGCGAAGATCAGCTCGCCCTCGCGCCCCGCGTCGCAGGCGTTGATGACCTCCCCCACATCCTCGCGCGAGAGCTGGCGGGTCACGACGGACATCTGCTTGCGGGAGCGCTCGTCGCGCACGACGAGCTTGAAGCGCTCGGGCACGATCGGCAGGTCGTCCATCCGCCAGCGCTTGAACTTGGGGTCGTATTCGTCGGGCTCGGCGAGCTGCACGAGGTGCCCCACGGCCCACGTGACGACGTACTCCTCGGCCTCCAGCCAGCCCTCCTCCTTCTTGAAGGTCCCGGGCAGCACGCGCGCCAGGTCGCGCCCCACCGAGGGCTTCTCCGCGATCACGAGGGTCTTGGGCATGGGGGTCAGCCTAGCTCACTGCGTATCGCACGGCCCCGTCCCCACGGGCGCGCCGGCCGTTTCGAGGACGTGGGCGACGGTGGCGTTGGCGACCCCGTAGCCCCCGGGAGGGCCGCTGCCGGTGGTGCCGGCGAAGACGGTGGTGAGGACGGCGCCGGCGCTGTCCACGACGGGCCCCCCGGAGTTGCCCGGGCGCACGAGGCCGCGCAGCGGGGTGAGCAGACGGGAGACAGGACCGCGGCCGTAGGCGTCCTGGGTGAGCACCTGCTGGGTCGGCCCGATGCGCCCCGAGCGCACGTCGAACGGCCCGTTTTCGGGGTAGCCCAGGATCGCCCCCGCGCGCCCCGCGGGGGGGCTCGGCAGGAGACTCAGCGCGGGGAGGGCGAGGCCGGGGACGCGCAGCACCGCGAGGTCGTCGGTGGGGTCGAACGCGATCGCCTGCGCCGGGAGGCCCGGCGGGCTGCCTTCGATCTCGACGGTCGTGTCGCTCTCCCCCGCGAGCACGTGGGCGTTGGTGAGGACCTCTTCCGGCCGCGCCACCCACCCCGAGCCCTCGATCGCGAGACCGCAGGCGGTGCCGAGCACGCGCACGACGCTGCGCGCGGCGCCACGGACGGCTGGGTCGTGGGCGATGCGCGGCGGGGGCGGCGCGAGCGCGGGCAGGCGGCCCGGGATCGACGGCAGCGGGTCCAGGCGCGAGAGCGCGTTCAGGATCGGGCCCGAGGGGGGCAGCAGCTGGTTGAGCTCGCGCAGGATCGCCGAGCGCTGGATCTCCGCGCGCAGCTGGCCCGCCGCGGGGATCTGCGCGGCGACGGCGGCGACGATCCACACCACCCCGAGGCCCACGGCGGCGCTGAGCGCGGCGCCGAGCGCCCCGTCGAGCACGCCGACGCCCGGGATCATCAGCGTGGTGCGGCGCAGCCGCCAGCCGAGCCCCTCAAGGCCGGTGGCCAGGATCGCGCCGGCGAGCAGCGCGCCGACGAGGCCGAACGCGGGAGCGTAGGGCGAGGAGGACCCCTGCGGCAGCAGCAGCGGGCCGACGCGGGTCCCGATGAACGCGCCGAGGGCGAACCCGCCGAAGGAGAGCACCCCCACGATGAAGCCCTGGCGCAGGCCGAACAGCGCGAGGATCAGGACGAACAGGAAGATCACCCAGTCGAGGGTCGTCACAGACCATGTTCTACCGTTCCGCACGTGAGGACCCGCAATGGAGATGGGCAATGACTGCCGTGTCAGTCTCCAGCCGCGGGGGTGAGGCGCGGAGGGCGCGCAGGCGACGCGCGCGGGCGATGATCGCCCTGGCGGCGGCCGCGTTTCTGGTCGGGGCGATCGTGGGCGCGGCGCACCGCGCGCCGTCCGCCGCCCGCGCGCTCGCGACGAGCTTCGCGCAGGCGTGGGCGAAGGGGGATTACGCAACGATGTACAGCGAGATCGCGCCCTCCTCGCGGCGGACGGTGTCGGTGAGCGAATTCGCGGATCTCTATCGGGAAGCGCTCACCACCGCGACGGCGAGCGGCGAGCGGGTGGCGGGCGCCCCGCGCTCGGGGGGCGGC
>JBIOEY010000157.1:0-4883 GCA_044446505.1 Solirubrobacterales bacterium | reverse complement strand
GAGGCGGGCATCGGCAAGACGAGGCTCGCGAGCGAGCTGTTGGCGCATGCGGGCGAGCAGGGCGCGGGAACAGCGGCGTGCGCCGCCCTCGACCTCGGCGGGGCGGCCCCCTTCGGGCTGTGGGCCGAGCTGCTGCGCAAGCTGCTCCCCACCGTGCCCCTCCCCCCCGCCGAGGCCGCCTGGCCGGAGGATCTCGCGCGGCTGGTGCCGGAGACCCTCTCGCTGCTGCAGCGTCCCGACACCGAGCGCCCGTTCGTCTCCCCCGACCTCGAGCGCGCCCGGCTGCTCGAGGCGACGGTCGCCGCGATCGAATGGGCCGCGCGCGCCCGTCCGCTGGCGCTGCTGCTCGAGGACACCCACATCGCCGACCCCTCCAGCCTCGAGCTCACCGGCTACGTCGCCCGCCGGATCGAGCGCCTGCCGGTGCTCTTCCTGCTCACCCGGCGTCCGCTCCCCCGCCGCACCGAGGTCGATCGCCTCGAGCACGCGCTCCGCTCGCGCGGGCTCCTGCGCGAGGAGCTCACGCTCGCTCCCCTGCGGCCCGCGGCCGTCGCCGAACTCGCGCTCGACGTGGCGGCGCTCGCGCAGGAGGACGTGGCGCGAGTCGTGGAGGCATCCGAGGGCAACGCTCTGCTTGCGGTCGAGACGGCGCGCGCGATCTCTCGCGGTGAGCGGGAGCTCGCGGAGGGAGTGCGCGGCGCGGTGCGCGGCGCGTTCGGGTCGCTCGGCGAGGACGGCCGGCGCTTCGTCGAGCTCGCCGCGGTCGCCGCGCGCGAGCTCGAGCACGCCGAGGTCGCCGCGCTGCCGATCGAGGACCCCGCGGAGGCCGCCGTGCAGGCGCTCGACAGCGGGATGCTCGTGGAGCGCGAGCGGCGCATCGGGTTCCGGCACGCGCTGCTGCGCGAGGCCGCCTACTCCGAGCTCCCCCAGCCCCGGCGGGCCGTGCTGCACGAGCGCTGGGCGCAGACGCTGCTCAGTTGCGCATCCGAGGGTGGGCCGAGCAGGGCGGCGGAGGTCGCGCGCCACCTGCGGCTCGCCGGCCGGGACCAGCAGGCCGTCACGCAGCTCGCCCTCGCGGCCGCCGACGCCCGGGCGGTGGGCGCGCTGACCGAGGCCGCCGGCTATCTCGGGGAGGCCGTCTCGACGGCGAGCGATCGCGCGGATCTGTGGCTCGAGCTCGCCGAGGTGCAGGCCTGGCGCGGGCTGCGCGCGGAGACCGAGCGGGCGTTTGCGCGCGCCACGGATCTGCTGAGCGGGGAGCCGCTGCAGCTCGCGCGGGCGTGGCTGCGCAGCGCGCGCTGGTACCACGGGCCGATCTGCGTGCCCACAATGGTTCGCCAGTGCTGTCGCGAGGCGCTCGCGCTGCTCGACCGCGCGGACGCGAACCGGGCGGACGCAGACCGGGTGGGCGCGAACCGGGCCGAGGCGAACTGGGCGGGCACGAACCGGACGGACGCGAACCAGGCAGGCACAGACCGGGCGGGCACGGACGTGGTGGCGGAGCGGCGCGAGGCGCTCGCGGCGCTCGCCTGGGCGGAGGCGGTCGCGGGCAGCGTCGAGGAGGCGGAGCGACTGCTGGTGGAGGTGCACGAGCTGTCCGCCGGGTCGCACGCCGACGACCTCTCGATCTACGACGTGGCGCACGCGCGGGCGCTCGCGATGATGCGCAGGGGCGCGTTCGTCGAGGGGTACGCGCCGGCGATCGCGGCAGGCGAGGCGATCACGCGTGCCGGCCGGCCCGACCTCGCCTACGGCTGCTGGGCCAACGCCGCGGGAGCCGCCGCCGCGGCCGGCGACCACGGGCGAGCGCTGGAGTTCCTCGACCGTGCCGGTGCCGCCCTCAAGGACAGGGGTCTGGTCGGCATGGAGGTGCAGCTGCTGGCGATGCGCTCCTTCGTGCTCCTGCGCATCGGCAGGATCGCGGAGGCGCGCGCGGCGACCGAGACGGAGACGCGGCTCGCAGACCGTCTGGGGGCGCCCGAGCTGGAGGCGATGGCCGCGCACGATCGGGGGATGGTGGCGCTGGCGCAGAGCGACCACATCGCTGCCGCCGAGCTCCTGGAGCGGGCGCTCGCGGGGGACGCGCCGATCAGCCGCCCGCTCACCCGCCTGCGCCGCGCGGAGGCGCTCGCGCGCTCCGGGCGCCTCGCCGAGGCCGAGGCGGAGCTGCGCGCGACGACGCTCGAGCCGGTGCGCCCGAGCGACTTCCCCGCCACGCTCGTCGCCCGGATGGCGCGGGTGCAGGGCCTGATCGCGGCCCTCGCGGGCGAGCAGGAGCTGGCCGAGCGCCGCCTGAGCGAGGCCGCAGAGGGGTGGCGCCGCCAGGTCTCGACTCTGAGCCGTGGCGACAGCCTGACCGTGGCGCTCGCCGACCTCGGCCGGCCGGTGGTCGGCCTGATCGAGCCCGAGTGGGAGCTCGCGCGGGTGCTGGAAGAGCTGCATACTGTCCAGACAGGCAGGAAGGGAGTGGAGCATGCCGTCGTTTCATGACAGCGTCGACGCCGCGGCCCCGCCCGAGGAGGTGTGGAAGCTGCTGTACGACCCGGCGCGCTTCCCCGACTGGTGGGCGGGCATCGGCACCGTCGAGGTGGGCGGGGGGCACGGGCTGGGAGAGGAGGGTGGCCCATACACGATGTACCCCGAGGGCTACCCCGACTTCCCGATGGCCCAGCTGCTCGACACCGCGCACGAGCAGCAGCGGGTGACCGTCTCCTGCCTGGTGTCCGACCTGCGCTTCGACTGGGTCCTCGAGCCGCTCGCCGAGGGCGGCGGCACCCGGATCACCGTCGACGTCGAGATCCCCGAGGCGGAGACCGCGCGCCTGGAGGGTCAGCGAGAGGCGATCCGGACCTCGCTTGCCAACCTCGCCGAGCTCTCCGCTTTGACGGTCGATTGACGGGTCCGTGACGCCGCCCGCGTCACCGTTGCCCTGGAACCGCAATCGCCACAACTTGAAACTGCAACCGCCACAAGAAAGGCATATGCAATGAGTGCAACCGGAATCGACGAAGCGAAGCTCGAACAGTTCATGGGTCAGTTCGTGGGGGACCTGGGAGCGGCGATGACCGCCCCGCTGGTGCTGATCGGCGACAAGCTCGGCCTGTACAAGGCGATGGCCGACAGCGAGCCCGTCACCTCGCAGCAGCTCGCCGACCGCACGGACTGCCGCGAGCGCTACATCCGCGAGTGGCTCTGCCAGCAGGCGGCCAGCGGCTACGTCGAGTACGACGCGGCCGACGGCACGTTCAGGCTGCCGCCCGAGCAGGCGATGGCGCTCGCCGACGAAGACAGCCCCGCGTTCATCCCCGGCGCCTTCCAGCTCGTGGCGGCGGTCGTCAAGGACGAGCCGCAGATCGCCGAGCGCTTCCGCTCCGGCGAGGGGTTCGGGTGGCACGAGCACCACCACGACCTGTTTGCGGGCACCGAGCGGTTCTTCCGGCCGGGCTACCTCGCGAACCTCGTGGAAGCGTGGCTGCCCGCGCTCGACGGCGTCCTCGACAAGCTCTCCGCGGGCGCCCGCGTCGCGGACATCGGCTGCGGGCACGGAGCCTCCACGATCCTGATGGCCAAAGCGTTCCCCTCCTCGCAGTTCGTCGGGTCGGACTATCACGAGGGCTCCATCAACGCGGCCCGCGCCGCCGCCGAGCGCGCGGGGGTCGCGGATCGCGTGAGCTTCGATGTGGCCTCCGCCAAGGACTTCGCCGGCGGACCGTTCGACCTGGTGTGCGTGTTCGACGCGCTGCACGACATGGGCGACCCGGCGGGCGCCGCGCGCCACGTGCGCGAGCAGCTCGCCCCCGACGGCACCTGGATGGTCGTGGAGCCCCAGGCGGGCGACGCGATCGAGGAGAACCTCAACCCCGTGGGGCGGATCTTCTACGGGGGCTCCACGATGCTCTGCACGCCCGCCTCGCTGAGCCAGGAGGTCGGCCTCGCGCTCGGCGCGCAGGCCGGCGAGCAGCGTCTCACCGAGGTGCTGAACGAGGGCGGCTTCACGCGCGTGCGCCGCGCCGCGGAAACCCCCTTCAACATCGTGCTCGAGGCGCGGCCCTGACATGCTCGGTACCGCGCTCGCCCACCCCAAGGTGTGACGCGAGGTGGGGCCCCGAGGCGCCGGGAGAGATACCCGGCGCCTCAGCAGGCCCGTTGCGACTCCCGCCTGAACCGCCCAGCAGCAGCCGACGATCGGCCGAGCTGCACTCAGACGACAGCCCGAGGCCGTCTTCCTATGGCCTTCCGTGCCGGCGAAGGGGCCGACTCCGTATGACGGATCGTAGAGCAAGGCGGAGCCCGACGGCCCCGCCTTGATGATGTAGTGGAGATTGAAGATCGCCGGCGGGTTTTTGATGCCCTGCCCGGCGACGCCATCTCTACGCGTAACTTCACTTGAGGTGTACGGGTGGAATACGCGAGCCCAGGTTTCGCACCGCCCCCGGAGTTCTTCCAGCAGTGTCGCGGTGAGGTTCGAGTTTGGACACGTACTGCCTGGTTCGCTGATGATTTCCGCCAAGGTCTTGTTCGTGAGCGGTGCCCGCGTGAGTGACGTACGTCCCATTTTCCGGGTTGTACGCAGCGATGCCCATCGTCGGAATCTGCCCCGAAGTGTTGGCGAACGCTTTCCACGCTCCCGCGATCGCCCTCGTTTCGGATGGCGGCTGTGCTTCTTTTTCGATGTTGGTCGTGTCCCGCTCGAGCAGCGTGAGGTAGATTTCCGTGCCCGCCAACACCCTCGCCATCGCCACATAGGGCTCACGACTTATTTAGTGCTGTGGTGGGAGGTGTGGGCGCGTGGGCTGTCGAAGTGGTGGTTCATGATTGATGAGCGCGCGATGGCGGAGCGGTGGACGGCGATGAAGGGTTCTCTTGACGAGCGGCAGCGTCGG
>JBIOEY010000156.1:0-4918 GCA_044446505.1 Solirubrobacterales bacterium | reverse complement strand
CGGTGGCGCTCGAGCGCCCAGCCGTGGCGGTCGTGGAGGTAGATCGTGCACCGGTGCCCCGCCCGCTCGAGCGCCACCGCCAGAAAATCCGGGCCTGGTGGCCCTCCCTGCAGGCCGAGATCCGCGACGCCGCCGCGGGCATTGAGGACGCCCACGCGATCTTCGCGACCTCCTGGGAAACCGCCTACCCGGTCCTGACCGCACCCGCGCGGGGTGCGCGTATGTACTTGGTGCAGGACCACGAGCCCTCCTTCTACGCCGCCGGCAGCGAGTCCCTGCTCGCGCAGGCCACCTACGGCTTCGGGTTCCACGGCGTGACCGCCGGGCCATGGCTCGCACAGATGCTGGAGCGCGACTACGGCATGGCCGCCCACCACTTTGACTTCGGCTGCGAGCACGACCGCTACCGTCTGGACCCCGCCGCCGAGCGCACGGGGGTGTGCCTGTACGCGCGTCCCTCCACCCCCCGCCGGGCCTTCGAGCTCGCCGTGGCGGCGCTCGACCTGTTCGCCGAGCGCCACCCGGAGGTCCCCATCCACCTCTACGGGGAGTCCGTGCGCGGCCTGCCGTTCGCCGCCCACGACCACGGCCTGCTCACGCCCGAGGAGCTGAACCGCCTCTACAACCGCTGCGTCGCCGGTCTCGTGCTCTCCGCCACCAACGTCTCCCTGGTGCCCCACGAGATGCTCGCTGCGGGCTGCATCCCGGTCGTCAACGACGCCGAGCACAACCGCGTGGTGCTCGACAACCCCGAGGTGGCCTACGCCCCGGCGACCCCGTTCGATCTCGCCAACGCGCTCGCCTGTCTCGTGGATCGCCCGGCCGCCGAGCGCCGCGCCGCCGCGCAGGCCGCCTCCACCAGCGTGCAGGGAGCCTCCTGGGAGGACGCCGGAGCGCGCGTCGAGCGCGTGATCCGCGAGGTCGTCGAGGCGGCCGGCCAAGCACCCGCGAGTGCTGCCTCCTCCGCCGCGTTGCTTTGATGATCCGCTAGAGCCCTTCGCAACTCCTCCCCATGACCCAGCGACTTCTCCTGATCTCTCCCGTGCGCAACGAGGAGGCCCACATCGAGCGCATCGCCGAGGCGCTCGTGCGGCAGACTAGCCCGCCGGACCTGTGGATCGTCGTGGACGATGGCTCCACCGACCGC
Source organism: Solirubrobacterales bacterium (assembly GCA_044446505.1). Classification (GTDB taxonomy): domain Bacteria; phylum Actinomycetota; class Thermoleophilia; order Solirubrobacterales; family Solirubrobacteraceae; genus Palsa-744. The sequence continues at coordinate 3,771 of JBIOEY010000156.1, read as the reverse complement.
ACCCCCGAGATCCTCGCGCGGCTCGCCGAGCGGATCGACTTCCTGCGGATCGTCGACGGGTCCAAGCGGACCCGCAGGGGCCCCGTGCCCGATCGCCTCGCGCTGGCCGCCGAGGTGCGGGCCTTCAACCAGGGCCTCGACAGCGTGGAGTGGCGCTCCTTCACTCACATCGCCAAGCTCGACGGCGACACCGAGCTGCCGCCGCACTACTTCGAGCGCATCCTCGGGGAGTTCGAGCGCGACCCCCAGCTCGGCCTCGCGGGCGGGCTGTACGCCGACCCCGACCCGAGTGGGGAGGGGGAGGAGGAGCGCTGGAAGACGATGCGGATGCCCACCGAGCACCACGTGCCGGGTACCCTGAAGTGCTACTCGCTCGCCTGCTTCACCGACATCGGGGGGATGCAGGAACGGCTCGGGTGGGACACGATCGACGAGACCTACGCGCGCATGCGGGGCTACCGCACGCGCGCGTTCGCCGATCTGATCGCACACCACCACCGTCCCTTCGCGAGCGCCGACGGCACGCTGCGGGGCCGCGCCCGGCACGGGGAGTGCGCGTACATCGTCCACTTCACGTTCCCCTGGGTCCTCCTGCGGTCGTTCAAGGTCGCGGGGACCCCGCCGCGGGGGCTCTCGGGCGTGGCGTTCCTCTACGGCTACCTGCGCTCGGCCGTGCGGCGCGTCCCGCGGGTCGATGACCCGGAGTTTCGCCTGTTCGTCCGGCGCGAGCTCCGCGGGCGGATGCTGGGTGCGCTACGCCGGCGGGACCGCGCGAGCCGCGTGCCGGCACGCCCCCGCCCGGCCTGAGCTGCCTCAGGGCTGCGGGACGGTCTTCAGGGTGTCGTCCCAGAAGTTCCCCGACCAGGTGGTGACGGCGTTGTTGAAGTACGAGCCGACGCCGTAGTAGCCGCTTTCGGGGTAGTACTTGTTGCTGAAGCGATTTCCGCTCACGGTGACCGGTCCCTTGACGGCGCCGCATTCGCCGGTCGTGCAGCTCGCCCCGCCGTAGAGCGTGTAGCCCCCGCCGGCGAGCAGGTTGTTGGTGATCGTGAGCGTCGTCTGATCTCCGAAGTCGTTGCTGGCGAACACCGTCGCGGTCTGGCCCTGGGGGTTGAGCATGGTGTCGTGGTTGACGATCAGCGGCCCTTCGCCGCCGCCGTAGTAGATGTCCTCGTAGTGTTCGCCCGAGATCACCGCGGTGACGTCGAAGAAGGAGTCCGTCACCGTGCCGGGGCCGTTGAGGCACTCGCCGCAGTTGTAGAGGTAGGAGTGTTCGATCTTCGTGGAGGTGCTTTTGTTGAAGACGCAGTACTGAGATCCTTTGCCTTCGCCGTGGCAGGTCACGTGGTTGAGCACTGTCCCGGTGACGCCGGGGGCGATGTAGATGCCGCGGTTGCCGCTGCCCGCGCTCGCGATGGCTTCGTCGTCTTCCAGAGTGGTGTTGTTCGCCTCGACCAGGATTTCGCCGGTCACCGCGAGATCCTTGACCGTGGTTCCCGCGCTGGTCACGGAGACTTCGCCCGACCGCGGGGTGAGGGTGGTGCCCGCAGGCACCCCGCTGTTGGTTGAGTCGGGATAGCCGCACGCGGAGGGGGCGTCGATGCAGTTGGTCGGCTGCCCGCCGCCCGCTTCTTTGATGACGGCCGCGGTGGGGGCGCTCGCCGCCGCTTGCGACCCGGCGCTGTTGTGCGCTGTGACGAGGACGTCGAGTGTGTGTTCGACGTCCGCGGCGACGGGGGTGTAGGTCGATTTGGTGGCGCCGGCGATGTTGGTGGTGGCGTCGCGGCGCCACTGGTAGGTGTAGGTGATCGGGGCGGTGCCGCTCCAGGTGCCGGTGTGCGCGGTGAGGGTCGTCCCGACCTGCGCGGTGCCGCTCACGGTCGGGGCCGCGGTGTTGCTCGGCGGGGTCGGCGGCGGCGGGGGGGGCGGTTCGGGTTCGACCGCGACGTTGTGCTCGACGGTGGCGGTCTGCCCGAGCACGTCGGTCACCAGCAGGCGCACGTACTCGGTGCCGGCGCTCGAGAACGTCAGCGAGATCGTCTGTCCGCTGCCGAGCGGGAACAGCGGCGGCACCGGCTGGACCGGGCCGCCGTCGTTGGACCATGCGTAGGTGCAGGGGCCATCCGAGCAGGTGGAGCTCGTGGCGTCGAATTTGACGGGCTGCCCCACTTCGGGTGAGGGGGGGCTGTAGGTGAAGCGCGCCGTGGGGCCCGGCGGCGGCGGTGGCGGGCCCACGGTTTCGCCGGAGGCGTAGAACGACGCGGGCGAGTTATGCCAGGATTCGCCGGTGCTCCACGAGGCGGGCAGGGAGCTGAGCGATTCGGACGCGCTGCTCTGAGTGGGGCCGCCGCCGCTGGGAAGATCGCGCAGCGAGAGCGTCCCTTTCGGCGCCAGCGCGGCCAGCCAGTAGGTCGTGCCCATTTCCACCGCCGCCGAGGGGACGTCCACCGAGTTCCAAGCCCCCACCACCGGCGGGCTGATCGTGGCACTGGTCAGCAGTTTGCCGGGGTGCCCCGAGAGGTTGCTGTAGAGGCCGACGACGATCGAGGGGGCGGTGTTGCCCGAGTTCACGTACAGCGACAGGCTCTGCACCGTGCCGTCCGCGAGCGCCATGTACTGGAAGGCTTCGGCCTCCCCGCCGGCGGTGGTGTCCCCGCCGGGCTGAAGCGCGGCGCTGCCCACCAGCCGCCCTTTCGATTCGACCGGAGGTTCTTCTTTGGGCGGTTCTTCAACCGGGGGTTCTTCGGCCGGCGGTTCTTCCTTGGGCGGTTCTTCGGCCGGCGGTTCTTTGGTTTCTTTGTGTTCTTTGCGTTCGGACGGAGGGGCTTCCGTCGGCGTGGTCGGCAGCGAGCCGGTGGGCGCGGCGATCAGAGCCCCGATCGAGGGCGCGCCGAGCGGGCTCGTCAATCCCGGCACGGTCGGGGTGCCGGCGGGGCCGAGCGTCTTCTTGCGCCGCCGATGCACGCGCGTGCATTTCACGGACCTACGCCCCCCGGCTGCACCCCGCGTGCTTTTCGGGGCGCCGCGGCGGCGCTTCGCCTTGGAGGTCACGCAGCGCGTGGGCTTGGCGACCCGACGGTGGACCTTCGCGTGGGTCTTCGCCGCCTGCGCCCCCTGCACTGGGGTCCCTTGTGCCTGCACCTCTCGGGGCCCCTGCGCGCGCGCGGCAGATCCCTCCGCCCAGGCCACCGCGGTGGCGCTCAGGGCAAGGACAATCGTGGTTGCTGTCAGCGAAGCGCGCATCCGTGCCGCCATGCAGCGGGTGGGTGGCGGAGGCACTGTCGTAGACTGTACAGCACGCAGACGCGTCTCCTTCGAGGTGGTTGGCCGGCTGCATGCGAACGCCGGGCTGTGGCCGGGCTCATCGGCTCTTATCGGCTCTATATCAATCAACCTTGAGGGATCGTTCGAACTTGTGCGACCCTTGTGCAGTGGGGGGCGCGTGACGCGCGAAGCAAACTCGCGGGCGAGGGGCAAGCTCGTGGGGCGCCGGGCAAACTCGCGTGCGAGTGGGGGCTCGCCTCGAGCGTTTTGTAGGGGTGCCAGGCAGGGGCGTGATCGTGATACCTCCGACGACCAGGTCGCGGGGACCGTGGTTGGACGCGACGCGTGCGACCTCGTTGCAGCGGATCGCGAACCGCCCGATCGTCTGCCACGTGCTCGACGCGCTGAGCGCGGCGGGCGTGGGGGAGGTCGCGGTGCTGGCGCCGGAGGACCTCGTGGAGGAGATCGCGACGTGCATCGCGGGCGAGGGGGCGCGGGGCGCGGGGG
>JBIOEY010000155.1:0-4947 GCA_044446505.1 Solirubrobacterales bacterium | reverse complement strand
TGGCGGGGGTGGGTGTGTTTCCGTACAACGACCTCGACGGGGCGCTGGCGGTGCTCGAGCCGCAGGCCGACCAGCTGGCGGGGGTGCTGATCGAGGTCTTCCTCAACTCCTCAGGCGTGATCCCCGCGCGGCCGGAGTTCCTGCGCGGCATCGCCGAGTGGTGCGCCGCGCACGGGGTGCTGCTGATCCTCGACGAGGTCGCCAGCTGGCGCACCGGCCATCGCGGCGCCGCCGCCGAGCACCACGGGCTGCGCCCCGACCTGATCTGCCTCGGCAAGGCGCTGGGCGGCGGCTTTCCAATCGGCGCGCTCGGCGGGCGCGCCGATGTGATGGCGATGTTTGACCCGCGCGGCGGCAGCATCGTGCGCCACGCCGGCACGTTCAACGGCCATCCCGTCGCGATGTCCGCCGGCCTCTCCGTGCTGGAGGCGCTCGACGCGCCCGCGATCGCGCGCATGAACGCGCAGGGAGAGCGGATCGCCGAGGGCGCGCGGCGGATCGGCCGCGAGCGCGGGCTCCCCCTCACCGCCACCCACTACGGGGGCATCGGCCGCCTGCACATCGCACGCGAGCCTCCCCGCTCCGCGCGCGAGGCCGCCGCTCACCCCCGGGAGCCGCGCACCGACATCTACCGTGCGCTGCTCGAGCGCGAGGTGCTGGTCTCTCCCGATTGCAGATTCAGCACCTGCACGGCCACCGCGGACGAGCAGGTGGAAAGATTCCTCGCAGCGCTCGCGGAGGCCGCGCCGGAAGCGCTCGGCGGTGGCGCCTCGCCCGGCGCGTCGCCACCGCCCACGGGCGGGGACGCCCCGACCGCCCAGCCGAGAATGCCTTGAGCCGCGACAACCACAGACCACCGGAGGCCCGATGAGCAGCCCACCCTTCCCACAGCCCGACCACGAGGGCGCGGCCCCCGCAGCGGCCACCACGCCGCTCGATCGCCTGGGCGCCGACAGCGTCGTGCGGGCCGCGCAGTTGATCCGCACCGGACGCACCTACGACCTGGACTGCGGGCGCTGGCCCAACATGCCCCAGTGGGACGGGCACGCCCCGTTTCAGGTGCTCACCTACCGCACGCCCCGGGGCGTGCGCGTGCAGAAGGACTGGGATTGGCTGGGCGCGAACGCGGTGAACTTCGGGATCCACAGCGAGCTCCTGTCGGGCAGCGCGCACACCGGCACGCACATCGACGCCCTCTGCCACGCCACCTGCGGCGCGGACGACCACTGGTTCGGCGGGAGTACCCCGGAGGAGCACCTCGGGGACTTCGGCCCGCTGACACACGACGCGGCCGCGATCCCCCCGATCTTCACCCGCGGGGTGCTGCTCGATGTCGCCGGCGCCCTCGGCGTGGACGCGCTGCCGGCGAGCACCGAGATCGGCCCGGCGGAGATCGAGCACACGCTCGCCGCCCAGGGAAGCGAGATCCGCGCGGGGGACGTCGCGCTGATCCGCACGGGCTACCTCTCCGCGTGGCCCGACCGGGAGCGCCTCGCGGAGTACGCGGACGCGGGGATCAACCTGCAGGCCGCGAACATGCTGATGGACGCCGGGGCGGTCGCCCTCGCGGGCGACACCGAGTCGCTGGAGTGCCTGCCCTCGCCCGATCCCGAGAGCCCCCACCCGGTCCACCTGGAGGCGCTGATCGAGCGGGGGGTGTTCATCCTCGAGATGGTCTACCTCGAGGAGCTCGCGCGCGACCGCGTCCACGAGTTCGCGTTCGCCTGCCTGCCATTGAAGATCAGCGGCGCCACGGGGTCGTGGGTGCGGCCTCTGGCCCTGTGCTGAGCGCGCTCTCCCCGAGCGGCGTGTAGGCGGCACCGTAAGCCTCGGCCTCGGCCACCCGCGCGAGTGTTGAGATCGTGATGTCGAGGGCTTCGGCGAGGTGGCACAGCTTGGTCCAGGTGGGGTTGCGATGACCGCGCTCGATCGCGGAGAGATAGGTTGGGTGCATCTGGGACGCACCGGCGAGAGCCTCGATGCTGAGGCGACGAGCGAGGCGCAGCCGGCGGACTCCACGCCCAAGGTGGACATTCGAGGGCGCGCCCGGGGTCACGTGTGGGAAGGGTTGCTGTTCGAACTCCATATGACCAGAGCCCAGATCTGAGATGTTCGACATGTCTTGAGATTCGATTTGTCGACTTAATTGAAGAAAGTTAAGCACTACAGACAAAAGTCTGTAATATGTCTGTACTAGTGCGACAAGTTCTTGACGTAGTGCGACAAATTGCATGACTGATCGATTGCCCAGCCGGGAGGCGGCGTCCACCGTCGATAGGACACGGGCAGGACGCGAGGGCGATGCACTCGACTACGAGCTCGACGCGCGGCTCGAGGTGCGGCTCACGGCGCGCGGACACGGGGTCCCGAACGATGGCGGGCCGCTGCGCGGTCGGCGGACGGCCGCGGTGCGGTACAACAGACCGATGGCGCCACGCCCCACCGCCACCGCACGCACACCACGCGAGCGCACCCGCCCCACCCGCTCGGCGGGCCTCACCGTCGCGGTCACGGGCCCCACCGGGGAGATCGGCCAGGCGGTGGTCGCGGCGCTCGAGCGCTCGCGCGAGGTGGGGCACGTGCTCGGGATGGCGCGGCGGCCGTTCGACCCTGGGATGCACGGCTGGAAGAAGGTGTCCTACCGCCGCGGAGACGTGCTCGACCGAGAGGCCGTGGCGGGCCTGGTGAGGGACGCCGACGTGGTTGTGCACCTCGCCTTCGTCATCGTCGGCGGGCCGCGGGAAAGCTGGGCGGTGAACCTCGCGGGCTCGCGCAACGTGTTCGAGGCCGCCGTCACAGCCGGCGCCAAGCGCCTCGTGTACGCGTCGTCGGTGGCCGCCTACGGCTTCCACCGCGAGAACCCCCAGCCACTCACCGAGGAGGTCCCGGCGCGCGGCAGCGCGAGCATGGACTACTCGACCCAGAAGGCCAGGGTCGAGGCGCTGCTGCGCAAGACGCTCGCGGGCAGCGCCACCACCGCCTACGTCTTCCGTCCCTGCATCGTCGGCGGGCGCGACGCACCGCTGCTGATCGACAGCCTCCCCTACACCCAGATCTCCGAGCGGCTGCCGGGTCCCGTCCTGCGCCTGCTCGACGGGGTGCCGATCCTCAAGCCCGTGCTGCCCGACCCGGGTGTGCCCTTCCAGCTGGTGCACCACGACGACGTGGCCAGCGCGATGCGCGGCGGCGTGCTCGGCCGCGGCACGCCCGGCGTCTACAACCTCGCCGGGCCCGGACAGCTGACCGTAGCGGAGCTCGCCCGCGAGCTCGGCTGGTACTCGATCCCGGTACCCGCGCTGGCGGTGGACGCGGTGGCGGAGACGATCGGGCGCCTCGGCTTCCTGCCGGCGCAGGCCCAGTGGGTCAGCGCCCTCCGGGAGCCGGTGATCATGGACACCGCCAAGGCGCGGCGCGAGCTTCGCTGGCGGCCCAAATACGACGCCCTGCAGACGTTGCGCGAGACGATCACGGCCACGCGCTTCGGCCGCCTCATTCGCTGATCCCTCAGCGCCTACCCGGTAGCTCGCACGCCCCCCCGATCGAGATCGGCTCTCAGGTGCCCAGCTGGCCGCCGCGGAGGAGAACGTCGCCGGCCCATGGCGCGGAGATGCCGAGGGCTCCGGCGCGCATCGGGCCCATCGCCATCGGGGTGCACCAGAAGGGCAGCGCCAGCGCCGCCGAGGGCTTGATCGCGTTCGTGAACGCGGAGGTCGGCCCTCGGCCGAGGGCGTTGCGAGCGGCGACCTTGAAGCGGTAGCCGACCCCGTTCTTCAGGCCTCCGACCACCGCGCCCGTGCCCGAGACCGTAATCGACTGCAGCCGCCGCGAGCCGGCGTACGGCGTGACGGTGTATGTCGTGATCGGGCTCCCACCGTTCGGCGGCGCCTTCCACGTGACGGTCGCGCTACGGCTCGCCGGGGTCGCCACCAGGAGCGCCGGTGCGGCGCTGGGTGCCGCCGGGGGTTCGGCGGCGGGGGCCGACTTGAAGACGATCGCGGCCATCAGCCAGACCGTCGAAGCTCCGGTCTGCAGGCTCGCGCTGGGGGTTGCGCCGGTGGCGCCGGTCAGCGCATCCTCGACGACGAACTCCATGTCCCCCGCGGGCGAGACGTCCACGCGGCCGTTGAAGCCCATCCTGGCCATCAATGTGTCACCGAAGCCAGAATCCGCGTAGAACCCGACGACCAGCTCGTTGGGGCCCGACGTCGGGGCGCTCGCCGGCGTTGCGACCACGGCCGCCGCTTTGGTCGTGCCCGTCGCCTGCGCTGTCTGATCGATGACAGCTGTCCCTGCGGCCGTCGCGAGCCCCGCGTACTCGAGGACCGCGATTCCCACGTCGGCGGTGGAGGTCGCCGTCGCGGTGATCGTCGGGCGCGTACCGCCACCCGCGGTCACCGGCGCCGTCCACACGCTCATCTCCGTCCCGTCCGTGGCTTTGAAGTGCAGCAGCTCGGTGAAGGTGTCGCCGGCCGAGTCTTTCACGCTCGCGGCGGTCGCGTGGGCGCTATTCCACACGCCGACCTCCACGATCAGGCGATTCCCTGATGTGAGGTTGGTCCCCGGGATCGCGGCGAGGCCGGCGACGTTGGGTGCGTGCCCGGACGCCTGCTGCACGAACGCCGGGGAGGTCGTGGCGGTTGGCGTCACCGCGTTCGACGCCGCCGACGGCGGCCCGGTGCCGACGGCGTTGGTGGCGGTCACGACGAACGTGTAGACGGTGCCGTTCGTCAGGCCGGCGATCGTGGCGCTGCTCGCGGGGGGCGAGCCAGAGATCGTCGTCGCGGCCTGCGCGGCGGCGCCGACGTACGGGGTGATCGTGTAGCTCGCGATCGGGCTGCCGTTGCTCGCGGGCGCCACCCACCTCACCGTCGCGCTCGCATTGGCGGGAGTCGCCGTGACTTCCGTGGGCGCCGCGGGGGCGGTGGGGGCGGACGGAGTGACGGGGTT
>JBIOEY010000154.1:0-5030 GCA_044446505.1 Solirubrobacterales bacterium | reverse complement strand
GGTATGGATGGGGTGTCCGCTCCCCCGCACGCCCGCCCGTTCGTGCGTGTCTGCATCGAGCTCGACGCCGGGCTCTGGGCGCTTGGGGGGCGCGTGCGGATCGGCGCGAAGCGCTCCCCCGTCCACACCCCCGCGCAGGCCGCCGCGCTCGCCCGCGCAATCCTCGACCGCGACGGGGTGCGGCTCGTGGGGGTCATGGCCTACGAGGCCCAGATCGCCGGCCTCGGCGACGCCCCGCGCGGGCGGGGACCTGGTCCGCCCCTGCGCGGCCTTGCCGTGCGGCTGCTCCAGGCCCGCTCCGCGCGCGAGCTCGCCGCGCGTCGCGCCGAGGCGGTTGCCGCCGTGCGTGCCGTGACGCCGCTGGAGTTCGTCAACGGCGGCGGCACCGGCAGCCTCCACGGGACCTCCCGAGAGGCCGCCGTCACCGATATCGCCGCCGGCTCCGGGCTCTACGGCCCGCTGCTGTTCGACGCCTACCGCGCCTTCCAGCCCCGTCCCGCCGCGCTGTTCGCGCTGCCCGTCGTGCGCCGCCCCGGGCCCGCGGTGGCGACCGCGCTCGGCGGTGGCTACCCCGCCTCCGGGCCCGCCGACAGCGCGCGTCTGCCGCGCCCGTATCTTCCGGCCGGGCTGCGCCTCGACCGCCAGGAGGGCGCCGGGGAGGTCCAGACCCCGCTGCTCGGCGCCCCCGCCCGTGCGCTTGCCGTGGGGGACCGCGTCTGGATGCGCCACGCCAAGGCCGGCGAGCTCTGCGAGCGCTTCGATCGACTCCACCTCGTCGAGGGCGATCGCATCGTCGAGGAGGTCCCCACCTACCGCGGCGAGGGCTGCTGCTTCCTCTGAAGGGTGCTTCGCAAAGGCACCGGCAGGCCGGCGTTCCCCGTGTTCCCCGCGCCGCCCGCCGATTCGTGACGTCCCCTACACCAACCCCGCCAGCCTCTCCCCCGCGCGCCGCAGCGACCGCGTGTCGTGCGCCTGGAGGATCACCTGCAGGTCGAGGATCCGCGCGTCGAAGAGGTTCAGGTCGTTGCACGCCGTCACCGCGTACGCCGGCACTCCCGCCTGACGTGCCCGCGTGGCGATCTCGAACGTCGCGCTGCCCAGCAGTGTGCGCTCGTCGAGGTGCGCCCCGCCCACCACCACCGCCCGCGCCGCGCGCATCCGTCGATCGAAGTCCAGCGCCTCCAGCAACTTCCGCACGTCTCCCCGGGCCGCGTGCTCGATCGGGCACACCTCCACCTCGAGCGTCGGGTCTCCCGCCCGCACTCCCCGCCCGATCGCACCCCCCGCGCGCTCCGCGCTGAGAGGGTGGCGCAGTCGGCCGGAGACCGGCGAGCCGGGCCCCGTCAGCCCCTCCCCGAAGGGCTCCACGGCGATCAGCACAGTTCTTGGGATCACGGTCAGGCATCCTTACAGGCATGGCCGCCAAGAAGGAATACGCCACCGTCGAGGCCGCCGGGCGCGAACTGCGGGTCTCCAGCCCCGGCAAGCTCTTCTTTCCGGAGTGCGGCCTCACGAAGCTCGACCTCGTCCGCTACTACGTCGAGTGCCACGAGGCGGTGCTCGTGCATCTCCGCGAGCGCCCCACCGTGATGAAGCGCTGGGTCGACGGCGTGCAGGGCGAGCCCTTCTTCCAGAAGCGCGTCCCCGACTCCGCCCCCGAATGGCTCCAGACCACCGTCGTGGAGTTCCCCAGCGGGCGCACCGCCCGCGAGCTCGTCGCAAACGACGCCGCCCACCTCGTCTGGGGGGTCAACCTCGGGGTGATCGACTGGAACCCCTGGCCCGTGCGCCGCGCCGACCTCGACCACCCCGACGAGCTGCGCGTCGATCTCGATCCCCAGCCCGAGATCCCCTTCGCGCAGGTCCGCCGCGTCACGCTCGTCGTCCGCGAGGTGCTCGAGGAGCATGGACTGCGCGGCTTCCCCAAGACCTCCGGGTCGCGCGGGATGCACGTGTTCGTGCGGATCGCCCCCACGCGCGGCTTCCACGAGGTGCGCCGCGCCGCGCTCGCGCTGGCCCGCGAGGTGGAGCGTCGCATGCCCGGAGAGGCCACCACCCGCTGGTGGAAGGAGCAGCGCGAGGGGGTCTTCATCGATTACAACCAGAACGCCCGCGACCGCACCGTCGCCTCCGCCTACTCCGTGCGCGCCGTCCCCGACGCCCGCGTCTCCACTCCACTGGAGTGGGAGGAGGTCGCCGAGGTCGAGCCCGCCGAGCTGCGCCTCGACACCGTCCCCGCCCGCCTGCGCGAGCGCGGCGATCCCGCCGCCGAGATCGACAGCCACCCCGGCACGCTCGACTCCCTCCTGGAGCTCGCCGACCGCGACGAGCGCGAGGGGCTCGGCGACGCCCCCTGGCCCCCCCACTTTCGCAAGCAGCGCGGCGAGCCGCCGCGTGTACAGCCCTCCCGGGCGCGGATCGACGGCGATGGCGGCCCGCGCGCCAAATCGCGGAAGACTTAGCGGCGGAAAAGTTTTCAGCGGAAAAGTGTTCTAAAGTCCTCCGCCGTCAAACGCCTGTGGGCGTCGTCGGGCGCTCATGATCCTCCCCCTCACACCCCCGCTCAAGCCCCAGCTCGCGCTCTCCCGCAAGGAGCTCCCCGCGGGGGAGGCGTACATCTACGAGATCAAGCTCGACGGCTTCCGCTGCCTCGCATTCGTGGACGGGGAGGAGATCTTCCTGCAGTCCCGCAACGCCCGACCGCTCGGGCGCTACTTCCCCGAGCTGCGCTTCCCCGCCGGGCGCTACGTGCTCGACGGGGAGATCGTCGTCCGCGGGGCGTCCGGGCACGAGGACTTCGACGCGCTCGGGCAGCGCATCCACCCCGCGGCGTCGCGCATCGAGCGCCTCTCCCTCGAGACCCCCGCGGTGTACGTCGCTTTCGACCTCCTCGCCCGCGACGAGGAGTCTCTGCTGGAGCGCCCCCTGGCCGAGCGCCGTGCCGCGCTGCAGACACTGCTCGCGCAGCCCGCGTTCGCCGGCGCCCCGATCGAGCTGATGCCCACGGTGGACACCGCCCAGGAGGCCGCGCGCTGGCTGCGCGAGGCTGAGGGCGCGATGGCCAAGGAGCGCTTCGCCCCCTACCGTCCCGGGGAGCGCCGCGGGATGTTCAAGGTCAAGCGCACCCGCACCATCGACGCCGTCGTCGTTGGGTGGCGCCCCGGTAAGGAGCCCGACACCGTGGGTGCGCTGATCCTCGGGGTCTACGACGGCGGGGAGCTCCGTGTGGTGGGACACTGCTCCGGCTTCACCGCCGCCGAGAAGCGCCGCCTCGTCGGCTTCTTCGCGCCCTACGAGACGGGAGAGCGCGGCTCCGCCGACCCCAGCCGCTGGAGCGCCGGGCGCGAGCTCGAGTGGGTCGCGCTCCGTCCCGAGCTCGTCGTCGAGATCGACTTCGACCACGTCTCCGCCGGGCGCATCCGCCACGGCGCCAAGCTCCGTCGCTGGCGCGAGGACAAGGACCCCCGCCAGTGCACCTTCGATCAGCTCTCCCTCTGACAGGCGCCGGGGCCCCCGGCGCGGCGGCTCCTCTAGCATCGTCCGAGAGATGACCGGCGACAGCGCGACCGTGGGTGAGGAGGAGTACCTCCAGATCCTCTTCTGGCTCCAGGAGGCCGGGCTGCCGATGACCGGGGCCAATGTCGCCCGCGCGATGCAGCTCTCCGCCCCCACCGTCCACGAGATGGTGGGGCGTCTCGAACGCGACGGCTACATCACCCGCTCCCAGAGCCGCACGATCGCCTTCACCGACGACGGCGCCCGCCAGGCCGAGAGCATCGTCTGCCGCCACCGCCTGATCGAGCGCTTCCTCACCGACGTCCTCGGCATCCCCTGGGACGAGGTCCACGAGGAGGCCGAGCGCCTGGAGCACGCGATGTCGCCGGTGCTCGAACAGCGGATGCTCGCCGCGATCGGCGACGCCAAGACCTGCCCCCACGGCCACCCCATCGTTGCCGGCGCCCGCGAGTCCGGCGTGCCGCTCGCCGACGTCGAGATCGGCGCCTCCGTGCGCGTCCTGCGCTTCGAGAACGAGGCCGAGGACCTCCTGCGCTATCTCAAGGACTCCGGCCTCGAGCCCGGCCTCCGAGGCACCCTCGCCGCCCGCGACCGCCGCGAGGTCGTCGTCCAGAGCGCGGACGGCCGCCGCTGCGCCCTCACCCCCTCCGTCGCTGAGACCGTCTCCGTAGTTGCCGACCCCTCTCCGCCCTCGCGCACCGCGCTGCCCGAGCAGCTCGTTTTGGGACAACAACGGTACGGTAGGTGAGCGCTACGCCGCCGCGGACTGCAGCGAGCGGGTGGCCGTCGCCAGGCGCGCGACGCCCTCCTCGATCTGCTCCGGGGTGACACCGGAGTAGGCGAGGCGCAGGGTGTTCTCGCCGCCCTCCAGGAGGAAGTCGGTGCCCTTCACGAACGCCACGCCCAGGTCGGCGGCCACGCGGTGCAGGGCGTGGACATCGGTGCCCTCGGGCAGCGTCACCCACATGAAGTAGCCGCCCTCCGGCGCGACGAACTCGGCCTCGGGCAGCTCGCGGCGCAGCGCGACATCGAGCGTGCGTGCGCGCTTGGCGAGGGCCGTGCGGACCGTCTCGATCGAGCGCTCCAGCGCTCCCGAGGCGCAGAACTCGTACACGATCGACTGCGCCACCATGTTCGGGGAGATGTAGGTGTTGGTCGCCAGCTTCGCGATCGCCGCGATCGTCTCGGGCGGCCCCACGAGGTAGCCGACGCGGATGCCGGGGCACACCGTCTTCGAGAACGACGACGCGTACACCACCCGCTCGGGGTCCATCGAGAGCATCGTCGGGAGCTTGTGGCCGCTGAAATGCAGCTCCACGTAGGGGTCGTCCTCGAACACCGTGAAGTCGTGCTCCGCCGCCAGCGCGAGCAGCGCGCGGCGCCTCTCCTCCGAGAGGGTGTACCCCGCGGGGTTCTGGAAGTTGGGGATGATGTGGGCGAGCTTCGGGCGCACCGCCGCCAGCGCCCCCTCGCCAGCGCCTGTTGCACCCGTGCCGGCTCCGCCGCCCGTGCCC
>JBIOEY010000153.1:0-5148 GCA_044446505.1 Solirubrobacterales bacterium | reverse complement strand
GTGCCCTACCGGGAGCAGTGGCGGCTGTCGCGGGCGATGGAATTTCTGGCCGGTTGGGCCGAGCAGCCCATGCCGTTGACCGACATGATCTACGCGGCCGCGGCCGAGCCGGCGGTGGATGTGAGAGCGGCGATCGGCGCGGCGCTGCGCAAGATCGAAGACGAGCTTGAGAAGCGCTGACGGCCGCTGCGGCGGCAGGTGGTGCGGTTGGCGATGAGCAGTGCTGATCGGCAGGTGCCGCTGTGGGAGCCGACCGCGGAGGACCGCGAGCGCTCGAGCATGACCCGCTTCATGCGCTGGGTGGGGGAGCGGGAGGGCGTGGAGTTCGAGGACTACGAGCAGCTGCGGCGCTGGTCGGTGCGCGAGCTGGAGCGCTTCTGGGCGAGCATCTGGGAGTTCTGCGGGGTGCGCGCCTCGCGCCCCTACGAGCGGGTGCTTACCGATCGTGGATCGGAGGGATCCCCGATTGACCGAAGCCGGGTGACACGCGCCTTCGGCGCGAGTCCCCGTTTCGGCCAGCGCGCGATGCCCGGCGCGCGGTGGTTTCAGGGGGCGGAGCTGAACTACGCGGAGAACATGCTGATGCGGGAGCGCGATCCGAACGCGGCGGCGGTACTGCACTCCTCGGAGTTGCGTAATCAGGACCCACCCGCCCAGCTGACCTGGGGGGAGCTCTCCGCGCAGGTGGCCGCCGTGGCGGGTGGGCTGCGCGCGCTGGGGGTGGAGCGGGGAGACCGGGTGGTGGCGTACATGCCGAACATCCCGGAGACGCTGGTGGCGTTCCTCGCGACGGCGAGCGTGGGCGCGATCTTCTCGAGCGCGGCGCCGGAGTTCGGAGCGCGCAGCGTGATCGACCGCTTCGGGCAGATCGAGCCGAAGGTGCTGCTGACGGTGGACGGCTACCGCCACGGGGGCAAGGACTTCGACCGGGGGGCCGTGGTGGGGGAGATCCTCGCGGAGCTGCCCACGGTGCGCCACACGGTGCTCGTGCCCTACCTGTATGCCGACTCGAGCGACTCGAGCGCCCCGGCCGCCACGCCATCCCGATCCGCCCCGTCTGCGACGGGCTCCGGCAGCCGGTCGTCGAGCGCGAGCGACGACGTTCCCGCGAAGTCGACCGAGGCGCGCGCCTCGGAGCCTGCGATTCCGGCGGACTGGCCGGGGGGCCTCACGTGGGGCGAGCTGCGCGAGCGCGGGGCGGGGTGTGAGCCGACCTTCGAGCAGGTGCCCTTCGACCACCCGCTGTGGGTGCTGTACTCCTCGGGCACGACGGGCCTGCCGAAGGCGATCGTGCACGGCCACGGGGGGATCCTGGTGGAGCAGCTGAAGAAGAGCCACCTGCACCTCGACCTGCGCGCGGGGGACCGCATGTTCTGGTTCACGACGACGGGCTGGATGATGTGGAACTTCCTGATCGGCTGCCTGTTCGCGGATGCGGCGATCGTGCTGTACGACGGCAGCCCGGGCTTCCCGGATCTGGGTGCGATGTGGGCGCTGGCGGAATGCACGGGGATGACGTGCATGGGAGTGAGCGCGGGCCTGCTGGCGGCGTGCGAGAAGGCGGGGGTGAGGCCGAGCCGCGACCACGACCTGAGCGCGCTGCGCAGCATCGGCTCGACGGGCTCGCCGCTGGCGCCGGAGAGCTTCGCGTGGGTGTACCGGGAGGTGAAGCCGGATGTGTGGCTGTTCTCGACGAGCGGGGGCACGGATGTGTGCACGGCGTTCGTGGGGGGCTGCCCGCTGCTGCCGGTGTACGAAGGGGAGCTGCAGTGCCGCGTGCTGGGGTGCGCGGTGGAGGCGTGGGACGAGCAGGGGCACAGCCTGGTGGACGAGGTGGGGGAGCTGGTGCTGACCGAGCCGCTGCCCTCGATGCCGCTGTATTTCTGGGGAGACCCCGACGGGGAGCGCTACCGGGAGAGCTACTTCTCGATGTACCCGGGGATCTGGCGCCATGGGGATTGGATCAGGATCACCCCGCGTGGGGGCGCGGTGATCTATGGGCGCTCGGACGCGACGATCAACCGCCAGGGGGTGCGGATGGGCACGAGCGAGATCTACCGCGCGGCGGGGGCGGTGGAGGAGGTGGTGGACACACTCGTGGTGGACATCCCGGGCGGGCAGGCAATCGATTCCCGCCCACCCGAGCTCCAGATGTGGCTGTTCGTGGTGCTGCGCACCGGCGTGGAGCTGGACGACGCGCTGGTCGCCGCGATCAAGCGGAGGATCCGCGAGGACTGCTCGCCGCGGCACGTCCCGGACAGGGTGCTGCAGATCGAGGAGGTCCCGCGCACGCTCTCGGGGAAGGCGCTGGAGGTGCCGGTGAAGCGGATTCTGATGGGCGCGGCGCCGGGGGAGACGGCGAGCGTGGACTCGCTGGCGAACCCGGGGGCGCTCGACTACTTCGTGCGGCTCGCGCAGACGTTGATCTGAGATCGGCCCCGATATCGCGGCGCTCTGGGAGGAGTCCGAGCCGCGGACGTCGAACAACGGGGCCGATGAAGCGAACTGCCTCCACCACAACAGCCGAGCGTCCCCTGGACGTCGCCGGCGGCTCTCCGCTCGGCGGAGAGAACCAGAGCCTCTCGAAGTACATCCAGATGCGCTTCGAGGGGTGCTCGCGCTCGCAGAAGGATGTGGCGCAGTACATCGTGGACCACCTCGACGAGGCGGCGTTCCAGACCGCGGAGGAGCTGGCGCGCCGCGCGAACACGTCGAGCTCGACGGTGGTGCGCTTCTCCCAGGCGCTGGGCTTCGAGGGCTTCCCCGAGCTGCAGGCGGCGGCGCGGGAGGAGTACCGGCGCGTGCACGCAGGGGGTGGGGGGGGATCGGGTCAATCGGCGAACGGCAGCTCGACCCCGCTCTTCTCGCTGGACCAGACCGAGTTCGAGGCGGCGCTGGCGGCGGATCACCTGAACGTGGAGGAGACCGCGCGCAAGGTGTCGCGGACCTCGGTGGACGCGCTGATCGATGCGATCGCGAGCGCGGAGAAGGTGCTCGTGGCGGGCACCGACCAGATGGCGTTCTTCGCGAGCTACCTGCGCCACCTGCTGATGCTGCTGGACCTGCGCGTGGACGTCGTTGCGAGCCCCTCGCAGGAGGCGCTGAGCCGCCTGGGGCGGATCGACGAGGGGACGCTCGTGATCGGCCTCTCCGCGGGCCGCCCGCACCCGCTGGTGGTGCGCGCGATGAAGCTCGCACGCCACCGCAAGGCGCGCACGGCGGCGGTCACCGACGCGACCCTCTCGGAGGTGGCGAAGCTCGCGCAGATCAAGCTCTACTACTCCTCCAACAGCCCCGCGTACGTGCGCTCGCACGCGGCGCTCCTGAGCCTGATCCAGGCGCTCGCCTACGGGGTGTACTCGCGCGACAGCGCGCAGTACGAAGACCGCATCAAGGCGTTCCGGCTCAAGTAGGACATTCTTGGGGACCCCGCCGCATGAGGCGGGGTCGGCAGGGCCACAAGTGGCCCTGCCAGGAACGGCAACATGTGGACGTTCCTCCGGGCCGTACATGTACGGCCCGGCCGGCAGGCACATGTGCCTGCCGGAACAGCTTTATTAGTCACATGTGCGGCTCCGGCCCTCGGCGCATGCGCCCACCGGAACAACATCCCATCAATGGCATGTGCGGCGACCCGGATAGACTTCACCTCATGCGCGACGAGGCAACATTCACGGTCAAGGCCGGCTTGGCGGAGATGCTGAAGGGCGGGGTGATCATGGACGTGGTCACCTCCGAGCAGGCGAAGGTCGCCGAGGACGCGGGTGCGGCGGCGGTGATGGCGCTGGAGCGCGTCCCCGCGGACATCCGCCGCGATGGGGGGGTGGCGCGGATGTCGGACCCCGAGATGATCGCGGGGATCCAGGAGGCGGTGAGCATCCCGGTGATGGCGAAGGCGCGCATCGGGCACTTCGTGGAGGCGCAGGTGCTGGAGGCGCTCGAGGTGGACTACGTGGACGAGTCGGAGGTGCTGACCCCCGCGGACGAGGCGAACCACATCGACAAGTGGGCCTTCAAGGTGCCCTTCGTGTGCGGCGCCACCAACCTCGGCGAGGCGCTGCGGCGCATCGGGGAGGGCGCCGCGATGATCCGCTCCAAGGGCGAGGCCGGCACGGGGGACATCGTGGAGGCGGTGCGCCACATGCGCCTCATCACAGGTGAGATACGCCGCCTGCGGTCCCTCCAGGAGAGCGAGCTCGCCACCGCCGCCAAGGCGCACGGGGCGCCGCTGGACCTCGTGCGCGGGGTGGCCGCGCAGGGGCGCCTCCCGGTGGTGCTGTTCTGCGCGGGCGGGATCGCCACCCCCGCGGACGCCGCACTGATGATGGCGCTCGGCGCCGAAGGGGTGTTCGTGGGCTCGGGGATCTTCAAGGCCGAGGACCCCCCCACCCGCGCGCGAGCGATCGTGGAGGCCACCACCCACTGGCGGGACCCCGCGCGCCTCGCGGCGGCCTCGCGCGGCCTCGGCCCCGCGATGGCGAGCCTCGAGAGTTCGAAGCTCGGGGACGAGCAGCTCTTGGCCCAGCGAGGCTGGTAGGCGTCCGATGGCTGAAGACCTGCGCGTGTCATACGGCGTGGCCCTCTAACCGGGCGTGCCAACACCATCGGTCGTCGGGGGTGAAGTGGGAGACGATGTGCCGCTGCTGATAGGTGTGCTGGCGCTGCAGGGCGGCTTCGAGGCCCACGCGCGGATGCTGCGCGGCTTGGGCGCGTGCGTGCGCGAGGTGCGTACACCCGCGGATCTGGAGGGCATCGAGGGCCTGGTGATCCCCGGGGGGGAGTCCACCACGATGACGCTCGGGATCGAGCGCGAGGGGCTCGCCGAGCCGCTGCGGGAGCTCGCAGGCGCGCCGCCCGCTCCGGTATCCGATGACTCTCCATTCGCCGGCCCGCCCGAGAGCCGGCCTTCCCAGGTGGGCGGGGTTCCGGTGCTCGGCTCGTGTGCGGGGCTGATCATGCTCGACCGCGAGCACCTCGGGTTGATGGACATGCGCGCGCAGCGCAACGCCTTCGGCCGCCAGATCCGATCATTCGAGGCCGACGTCGATCTGGCGGGCGTACAGGGGGGGCCGATGCACGCCGTGTTCATCCGGGCGCCGTGGGTCGTCGAACACGGTCCGGGCGTCGAGGTGCTCGCCAGCATCGAGG
>JBIOEY010000152.1:0-5201 GCA_044446505.1 Solirubrobacterales bacterium | reverse complement strand
CGCGCGCATCCAGCTGGAACTGCATCCGGCCGACCAGCTCGCTTGTGAGCTGGCTTACCGATTCGTTGAGGCTCGTCGTCGCGATCTGGGAGGCGAACAGCAGCGCCACGCCGACGGCTATGCCGAGCATCGCGAAGAGCTCCTGGACGAGCACGAGCCGCGCCTGCAGGCGGACGCGGTAGAGGTCGGCGATGTTCGAGAGCCGCATCACCGCGATCGGAGCTCCTGGGGTCGGCCGAGCGGGGCGAAGACGTGGTCGGGCTCGTACTCCACGATCCGCCCGTCGCGTAGCGCGTGCACGCGATCGGCGAACACGGTCGCCTGGGGGTCGTGCGTGACGAGCAGTACCGCCGTGCCCTGCTCGCGGCAGATCTCGCTGAGCAGTTCGAGGACTTCGCGGCTGCGCTGCGTGTCGAGGTTCCCGGTCGGCTCGTCCGCGAGCAGCAGCTTCGGATCGGTCGAGAGCGCCCGGGCGATCATCACCCGCTGGCGCTCACCCATCGAGAGCTGACCCGGACGGTGCCGCAGGCGCTCGCCCAGCCCGAGGCGCTCGAGCAGCGGCTGCACGCGGCGCTCCGCGCTGCGGCTGCGTTCGATCAGCCACAGCTTCATCGCGGCATTCTGCAGGACGTTCGCGCCCGGAAGCAGATCGAAGGACTGGTCGATCAGCCCCAGCTCGTGCAGCCGGTAGCGCGACGCCTCGGCGTCCGAGAGGGTGGAGATGTCGCGGGCATCCACGACCACCGTGCCGCTGTCCGGGCGCAGCAGCGCCGCGATCAGCTTCAGCAGCGTCGACTTGCCCGAGCCGCTCGGCCCATACAGAGCGACCAGCTCGCCCGCCGCGACCGACAGCGACACGCCGTCCACGGCGCGCACCGGCTCCCCGTCACCGACGGGATAGTGCTTGACGAGATCCCTGAGCTCCAGCACGCCGACCAGGAACACTACGACGCTGCGCCGCGCCGAACGTCGGGACCCGCCGAACTGTTGCGCGGGAACTCGATCACGCTGCCGCCCTCGCCCTCGGGAGGCTTGGGGGGCTCCAGCAACTCGCCGCCCGAGAGCGTCGCGATGCGCTCCGACCACGCCGCAGCGTTCGCATCGGACACGCTCATCAACACCCCCATCCCCATCTCCCCACCGAGCGTGTAGATCAGCTGCGCAAGCTCGTCGGTCTCCACCAACCCCAGAGTCGCCGTCAGATCATCCACGAGCAGCAGACTCGGTTTACGAGCAATCCCCTGCGCGAGCGCAGCGAGCGCCCGCTCCCAATCCGCAAGGCTCCCCCAACGCTGCCCTGCGCACTCCGAGGCCCCAACCCGCTCGAGCGCCGCCAGCGCGCCCCGCCGCGCCTCACGCCTGCCGCACACCACACTCAACGGCGCTTCGACATGCGCGAGCATCGGGACATCGACACCCGGCGCAACCGGCCTCACCAGCGCGATCCGCCTCGCAAGCAGCCGCGAGCGCTCACGGTCCGAGCACTCCCACAAATCCCGGCCCTCGAAGCAGACCCTGCCTGCGCCCGGCCGCTGCATCCCGGACGCGACGCGCAACAGCGTCGTCTTGCCCCGCGCCCGCTGAGCCAGTACCGCGACAGTTTCCCCGGCGTCGAGCTCCAGCGAGACAGCCCTGAGCACCGGTACCAGATGCCGCTCGCCACGGCGGAAGCCCACGCACACCTCACGCAACGACAACAACGAGGAGTCCGTCACCTGGATTCGGGTGACGGTGGGACTGAGGCCCACTGGGATCTGTAGCGTCGCAGCGCGTCTTCCATGTCTTCGCGCACTTTCTGCAGCCACTTGATGCGCTCGTCCCACCACCCGCTGTGGCCGGACATCACGATCACTTCGATCAGCTTGCCCCAGTCCTCCGGATCAGCCCGCTCGCGCTCTTGGCGTACCTGCCGGTTCTCGGCGTTGAGCTTGGCGGTGCAGCTCATCTCGGCGTCACGGACGGTCTCGATCATCGCGGGCAGATCCTCCGGCGTGCAGAGCGCGATCTTTGCGAGCAGATCCTCGCGCACAATCGGAAGCGCGATCGAGCTCCTGATCCACGCTTTGAAGCACCTGACGCCGCTGGCGGTGATCTCGTATCGGGTCCCCCGATCGAGCTTGGCATCCTCGGCGAGCGCCGCATCCTCGCCGTCCACAGGGCGGACCAGTCCATTCTTGGCGAGTCGCTCAAGCGCGTGATACGCGGTGCCGCGCGTGAACTGCATTGAGGGGAAGCCTGCTTCGAGGCGCCTCTCGAGCTGATAGCCGTTATCGGGCTGCTCGACCAGCAGGCCGAGCACGATATCGCTCGCAGACATTCAGAATCCTCGCCCCGCGCGCGGCATCGGCGGAGCATACCAGCGCAGGTGCCCGCAAGCTGAATCATTCGGCTCATTGGCAATTGGCAGACAGACCTCGTCGCGCTTCACAACCCCGTCCATCCCGTCCCCACCCACGACGAAAGCCCACACCCACCCCACGCAACACCAACAACTCAGCCGTCACCACCTCAACGTACACAAGACGCGACTCAGCCCGCGCGGTTTAGGTTCGCGTGCAGCTCCCGCGCGACCTTCGCGGGCAGCCCGGGCACGGCCTGGAGCTCCTCGCGGGAGGCTCCGAGCACGGCCTCGGGGGAGCCGAAGTGCGCGAGCAGGGCGCGCTTGCGCGCGGGGCCGACGCCGGGCAGCTCGTCGAGCAGCGAGCTCGTGAGCGCGCGGTCGCGGCGGGTGCGGTGGTGGGCGATCGCGAAGCGGTGCGCCTCGTCGCGGGCGCGCTGCAGCAGCTGCAGCTCGGGGGTGCGGTGGTCGAGTACGAGCGGCGCGCGGCGGCCGGGGAGGAAGACCTCCTCGATGCGCTTCGCCAGCGAGATCACCGCCACGCCGCGCTCGCGAAAGCCCCGCAGCGCCCCCACGCCCGCGGTCAGCTGGCCGCGGCCGCCGTCGATCACGACGACGTTGGGGAGCGCCGCGAAGCTCGCGTCGTACTCGGGGTCGTGAGGGGAGAGGTCCGCCTGGCGCTCCCAGCGGGCGAAGCGGCGGGAGAGAACCTCCGCCATCGCGGCGTAGTCGTCGGAGCCCTCGACGGTGCGGATCTTGAAGCGGCGGTAGTCGGACTTCTTCGGCGCCCCGCCCTCGAGCACGACCATCGCGGCCACCGTGTGCGTGCCCCCGAGGTTGGAGATGTCGAAGCACTCGATCCGCACCGGCGGCACGTCGAGGCCGAGCGCGCGCTGCAGGCCCTCCAGCGCCTCGACGCGGCTCTGGCGGCGGCGCTCCGCGCGCAGGTGCTCCTGGTCGAGCGCGAGGCGCGCGTTGCGCTCCGCCAGCTCGAGGATCCGGCGCTTGTCCCCGCGCTCCGCCGCGCGCAGCTCCACGGGGCCGCCGCGGCGGCTCGCAAGCGCTTCGGCGAGCGCCTGCAGGCCCGCCGCGCCGTTGCCATTCGCGCCCCGCTCGGGCCGGCGGATCTCGGGCGCCCCGGCCGGGGAGGCGGGCGGCCGGGCCTGGACGAGCTCGCGCTGCACGACGATCTGCGCGGGGATCGAGCTGTGCCCGGCGTAGAACTGGAGCATGAACTCCTCCGCCACCTCCGCCAGGTCGCGCTCGGCCTCGTTCGAGAGGTAGAAGGACTGGCGGTCGGAGAGCACCCCGTCGCGCACCTGGAAGACCTGCGCGTTGGCCTCGGTCCCGTCGAGCGCCACCGCGACCGCGTCGAGCGTGCCGATCGACTCGTTCGCCACGCGCTGGCGCTCCAGCAGCGAGTGCACCGCACGCAGGCGATTGCGCTCCAGGGTGGCCTGCTCGTACTCCTGCGCCGCCGCCGCCTCCTTCATGCGCTGCTCAAGATCGCGCTCGATCGTGCGGTAGCGCCCGGAGAGGAAGTCGATCACCCCGTCGATGTTGCGGCGGTACTCCTCCCTGGAGACGTACCCCACGCAGGGCGCCTCGCAGCGCTTGATGTAGTAGTCGAGGCACGGGTTGCCGCTGCGCCGGCCGGGCTCGGGGCCGGTGCAGGAGCGGAACATGAAGATCTTCGTGAGCAGATCGAGGGTGCTGCGCACGCGCTTGGCGTTGGAGTAGGGGCCGAAGTACGCGCGCCCCGGCCGGTGGCGCTCGCGCGTGAAGTACACCCGCGGGTAGTCCTCGTCGAGGGAGATCGCGATGAACGGGTAGGACTTGTCGTCGCGCAGGCGGATGTTGAAGCGGGGGCGGTACTGCTTGATGAAGCTCTGCTCGGCCAGCAGCGCCTCCGCCTCGGAGGCGACGACCACGAACTCGATCTGCTCCACGCTGCCCACCATCTCCGCGTGGCCCGGGGATCCGGTCCCCCGCCCGCCCTCGGCCTTCGAGAAGTGCGAGGCGACCCGCTTGCGGATCGACTTCGCCTTGCCCACGTAGACCACGCGGCCCTTCGCGTCGCGGAAGAGGTACACGCCCGGCTGGTCCGGCAGGCCGCGGCGCTGTTCAGCGAGGGTCGCGGTCATCGCCGCGGGGGCGCGGCGCCGGCGGCCGCGGCGCTCTTCGTCGGGTGCGCTCGCGGGGTCGCGGTCAATAGCTGCGCGAGTAGCGGTAGACCGCGAACAGCGTGTACGCCACGAGGACGAGCAGCACGAACCAGACCAGCTCCCCGAAGCCGGTTTCCCACATGCGGGGTTTGGCGGCGAGCGTCACGACGCCCACCCCGAGCGCTCCGTAGACCAGCCCCCGGCGCTGGTCGCCGAGGCTGTAGAGGTCCACGCGATGCTGGCGGTAGAACCACAGCCCCGCGTACCCCAGCCCCACGCCGAACGCCACCCCGAGCACGGTCCTCACCGTGTACGCCGCGCGCTGGCCCCCCGGCAGGAAGGCGACGGCGGCGGCCAGCAGCAGCAGGATCGCCACGTTGCGCGCGGTCTTCATGCGGTCGTCCATCGTGGACCCAGTCTAGTTGCGCATCCGCCGCGCTCGGATGAGCCGCGACGCGGCCGGGAGCAGGCCTACTCCACCAGCGCTTCAAGGCGCTCGTAGGCCGCCTCGACGGCGCGGCGGGCCGCGGTGTGGCGGGCCTCGGACTTGGCCGACTCGTACTTGCTCGCCCACGCCGCGGGGTCGGCGAGCGCGTCCTCCACCGCGCGCAGCCCCGACTCCGCCTCTTCCACGGCGAGCTCGGCCTTTTGCTGATCGTTGAGGCGGTTCTTCGAGGGGCCCTTCGGCTTGGGCTTGG
>JBIOEY010000151.1:0-5302 GCA_044446505.1 Solirubrobacterales bacterium | reverse complement strand
GGTTCGGGGGGGTCGACGGGCAGGGTTTCGCTCGTCCCGGTGAGGTAGGCGGAGATCGGGCAGGTCGAGTAGGCGGTGCCGGTGCTCCACGCGGCGGGCAGCGCGCCGAGGCCGGTCTGGGCGCTGGTCTCGGCCTGGCAGGGCCCGTTCGCGCGGTCGCGGTAGCGCAGCGTTCCGCCGGTCCCGAGCACGGCGAGCCAGTAGGTGGAGCCGGAGGCGAGCTGCACGGGGGGCAGCGACGCGGTGTTCCACGCGCGAGTCCTCGGGTAGGCGGTGGCGCCCGCGGCGAGCAGCGCGCCGGGGTGGCCGCCGGCGTTGGCGTAGAGGCCGACGATCAGGGTGCGCGCGCTGTTGTGGTAGTCGACGTAGACGTGCGCGGTCGTGGCGAGGCCCGCGTGGGCGGCCTTGAAGGGGAACGCTTCGGCCTGGCCGGGGCTCACGCTGTCGCGTTGGGACTCGAGGGCTTCGTCGCCCAGCAGCAGCACCGACGTCGCCACGAGGGGCGCGGCGGCGACGGCGGTGTGGGTGGCGGCGGACCTGCCGCTGGAGCGATGGCTCGAGCGGCCGCCGGGCCGGCGGTGGTGGGCTGCGCGATGGGGAGTTGCACGCTTTGTTTCATGGCGCAAGGCGCGAGCACCGAGCGCCGACGAGTTGGCGAAGAGCAGCAGCAGGGGCAGCGCGAGAACGGCGATGAGCCTGCGGGAAAGAGACGTGAGCATCAGGGACCCTCCTGGCGGGAACGTGGGGCGCGGATTCCGGTGGGGCTCGACGCTCTCTGGGGACTACTTGACCCCTTTCGGGGCCCGCTAAACGTTCCGTCCAGGGCAGGCCGAATGATCCGTAGATTGGGATGACGCCGACCCGTGACCAAGGGACGACAGGGTGTCGGGCCGATGGGACGACGCCGGCCGCGGCTGCCCCCAAGCCCGATCGATGCCCGCGAGGTGCGCCGGCACGCCTGCGCGCGGCAGGCGATTGTTCTATTTTCCGCGTGTGCCCCCTGCGCCCGTGCCTCCCTCGGGCGACGCCCTGCGTGTGGTGATCGCCGACGACCATCGTCTCTTCCGCGATGGCCTGCGCGGCACGCTCGTCGATGCCGGCATGGAGGTCGTCGGCGAGGCGTGCGACGGCGCCGAGGCGGTCGCGCTCACGCTGGAGCTCGCCCCGGACGTGGTGGTGCTCGACCTCAAAATGCCGGGGGTCTCCGGCCTGGAGGCGCTGCGGCTGCTCGCCAACGGCTCAAGCGAAGTCCAAGCGGTGGTGCTGACGGTCTCAACTGAGGACGCCGACGTGCTGGAGGCGCTGGAGGCGGGAGCGTGCGGCTACCTGCTGAAGGACACGCGCGCGGACCGGCTCGCGGAGAGCATCAGGCAGGCGGCGGAGGGGCACATGGTCCTGTCGAGCGAGGTGGCGCGCGCGCTGATGATGCGCGTGCGCGCGGACGCCGACGCGAACGCGGTGCGCGCGGAGGCCGCGGCGGACGCGCCGCCGATGAGCAACCGGCCCGCGCTGACCCCCCGCGAGGAGGAGGTGCTGCGGCTGATCGCGGAGGGCGCCGACAACGTCGCGATCGGTCTGGAGCTCTCGATCAGCCCGCACACCGTGAAGCAGTACGTCACCAACATCTTCGAGAAGCTCGGCGTGCGCAGCCGCGTGCAGGCGGCGGTCTACGCGGTCCGCGCGGGCCTGGTCTGAGCGGCGCACGCCCGGTATCGATCGTCCCTCCCCGTGGTCAGGCTCTGTGCGAGGCGGTTGCGGAGCTCAATTCTCGCCGAGTCGTTCGAGGTCGGCCAGATCCTGCGGGCGACCCGCTGCGCGCTTCATCGCGCGCAGGTGCTCGAGGCTGCATACGCGAATCTGAGTATCCCTGAACTGCACCGGGATCGCTTCAGGTGCAAGTTCCAAATATGCGAGTTCGGTCTCGATTCCCGCCACCCACTGCATGATGTCCACCGGGCCGCGGCTGGTCTCCAAGCGGAAGTTGGCTCCTTCGGCGAGCTGGGCAGGGTCGGTCGGGTCGTAGGGAAACTCCTCCGGCGAGAAGTCACCCACACCGACGTGCTGAGCTTCGATCTCCACGAGTACCCGCGCGAGTCGCTCGAGATTCTCTGGAGACGGAGCCGGGACGATGTCGAGATCTTTGGTGGCACGGATGAAGCCATGCACGCCAACCGCGACTCCCCCGATAACGACGAACTCGACTTGTGCGCGCGTCAGCGCGAGGAGCAACTCATCGGGCTCGAACATTGTCGCGAGCACCCTGCCCGATCTCGCTCATGAATCGACTGAGACGCAGTGTCTGCTCGAGGCGCTGCCCCGTGGTCTTCTCGCGGTCGCGTGCGACTCTGCTTTGCGCGACTCGCTCGTTGCGGGCGATCTCCTCCGGTGTCCACGGGCCTCGTGGCTTGGCTTTCGGCTTTGCCTCCATACCTCGCATTGTAGATCGAGCCTCGGCGCGGGTCAGGCGATCGCGCGCAGCGCCTCGTCGCGGCCATCCGCGCCGAGCTTGGCGCCGGCGGTGGAGATGTGGCGGCGCACGGTGACGGGGGAGAGCGAGAGGCGCTCGGCGATCTCGACGGTCGAGAGGCCCGCGCGGAGCATCCGCATGATCTCGGACTCCCGCGTGGTGAGCTCGACGTCGCCCGCGCGCACCGGGACGGCCCCGGGGGCGGGGAGCTCGCGCATCTCGTGGAGCATCCGCCCCACGAACGTGCGCGGGAGCGCCGCCTCGCCCTTCAGCACCCCGCTCAGCGCGGCGGGGAGGCGGTCGGGGGACATGTCCTTCGGCAGGTAGCCCCGTGCACCGGCGCGCAGCGCCGCGAGCAGATCTTCGGCGCTGGTCGAGACGGTCAGCATCACCACCGCGGTGGCGGGCGCGAGCTTGGCGAGCCGCGCGGCGGCCTCGATCCCGCCGCCGGGCATCCGCACGTCGAGCAGGCACACGTCGGGCCGCTCGCGCAGCACCGCCTCCACCGCGCCCTCGCAGTCGGCGGCCTCGGCGAGCACGCGGAAGCCGCCGCGCATCAGCGCCATCCGCACGCCGAGGCGGATCGGGGGGTGGTCGTCGGCGATCACGACCGTGGGGGCGGCGTTCGCTGGACTGGCGTTCATCGGGCTGGCGTTCATCGGGCTGGGGTTCACGGGAGTACTGCCTCCACCGTGGTGCCCCCGCCGGTCCCCCGGCCGACGTGCACCGCGCCGCCGAGTGCGTGCGCGCTCTGGCGCATGCTGAGCAGCCCGAAGCCTCCCCCGGCGGGGGCTTCGTCGAAGCCGCGGCCGTCGTCGCGCACCGTCAGCCGCCACTGGTCCCCGCGCTCGAGCACCACTTCGACGGCACTCGCGCGGGCGTGCTTGACGGCGTTCGTGACCGCCTCGCGGGCGATGTGCACGAGCGCGTTGCGCGTCGGCTGGTCGAGCTGCGCCCAGGACGGCACCCGCGCGGCGTCGAACGCCAGCGGGGTGTGGCGCGCGGCGGCGCGCACGCTCGCCTCGAGCGTTTGCGCGATCGGCCTGGTGTCGGTTTCGCGTTCTGTCAGTTCGCTCACCACGCTGCGCGCGCCCGCGAGCGCGCGTTCGCCGGCGCTCACCACCGTGCTCGCCTGCACGGCGCGCGCGGGATCGTCGGCGAGTGTGCGCGCGTTGGCGAGGGCGAAGGAGAGGTCCTGCATGATCAGGTCGTGGACGTCCGCCGCCATCCGGTGGCGCTCGCGCGTGACGGTGCGCGCGGCGGCGCGGCGCTCTTCGAGCGCCCACTCGACGCACGCGCACCCGAGCAGCGCGCCCGCCACCAGGTCGGAGGCCGCGAGAATCGCGAGCGCGCCGGCGAAGAACACCTCGCGCGCCATCCGTCGGCGCCAGTAGCGGTCGAAGAACACGATCGCCGCCAGCGCGCACAGCAGCCGGATCGCGGTGGCGAGGACCCTGCTGTCCGCCGCCTGGAGCTCGAGGTGCGCCCACGGTCCGAACGCGCCCGCGAACGCCGCGAGCAGGATCACCAGCGAGGGCGCCGCGAGGCTCGGTTTGAGGATCGCGGCGCGGGGCGCGCCACGGGGGCCCGCGGCGCGGAGGGGGCCGCGGAGCGCCTCGAAGCGGAGGGGTCCGCGCGGGATCCCCGCATGGAGCGCGCCACGCGAGATCGCGGCGCGGAAGCGCCCGAGCGGACCGAGCGCAGTTGGTCGAGCGCCGCTGCGGGTCCGTGCGGCGGGAAAGGGTTCGGGGGCCGTCTGGTCGCCGAGCGCCGCGGGTTCGCTCGTGGCCGATGCGGCGCGGAGTCGATCCCTGTTCCTGGCTGCGATGATCATCCTTGGCCCTCGCTGTCCTAACCGGCCCTCGTCCTGAGGGCCGTCGTAAGTGTTCAGAACGATCCGACGATTCTGATTCATGCGCGCAAGTAAAGCTTGCGTGCATGATCATGGATCGCGATCTGAACCTGGCTATCCCTGCCTGCGTCTACCCGTCCTTGTCGTTACGGCCATGATTGTAAACGGTTTGCCTGCAATTTGCGAGGAAAATTTCATTCTTGTGGGATCTCCCGGATAGACCTGACAGTCGGGTGGAGTGTCGCTTCGCCAAGCCGAAATGTTTCCGTCTATGGATCGCGGGAGGCTTGCTGTTGGACGGAATGGAGCGGCGGGGGCGACCGATTCATCGCTTGGGCCAAGACCCTCAGCCGTCGGGGAAGGGCGCGATCGGGACCCCGTGGTCGTGCTCGCGCATCCCCAGCTCGTAGGCGGCCCCGTGCGCTGTGCGCAGCGTGCGCGCCGGATGCCCCGGACGGCGCGCGGTGAGCGTGAGGGCCGCGATCGAGCAGTTGCTCACGTCGTGGCCCCCGCCGTCGGGGTCGGCGTAGCGCCATCCGGCGAGCGCCTCGGGCGGTGCGTGCACGTGCGCCTCCGCCACGAGCCCCCCGGGCCCCGGCAGCGAGAGGGTGCAGCGCTCGGGGGTCTCCGCCACGAGCAGCCCGCGTGCGCCGAGGCCCCCCAGCCGGTGGCGCTCCCCGTCGATGTGGAGTGCGCCGTTCGCGACCCAGGGGGTGGTGCGCCCAGCGACGCGCACCCGCCCAATCGCCACGTCGATCCACGCTTCCGGGTCCTCCCGAAAGCCGATCCCGTGCAGCCAGATCCAGCGCTCGGCGTGCTCGGTGCCCCAGTTGTGGCCGACCATCCCGCGCCAGCCGTCGAGCTGTAGCTGACGGTCGCCGGCGATCTGCAGCGAGCCGTCGAAGCTCGCGTCGGGCGCCGGGCTCGTCAGCTTCGTGCGCGGCAGCGGCGCGCGGTACAGCCACTCGCGCGGCAGGTGGCGC
>JBIOEY010000150.1:0-5336 GCA_044446505.1 Solirubrobacterales bacterium | reverse complement strand
GGGCCCGGCGCGGCCTGCACGACGCGTGGGGTGCTCGGCATCGGCGTGCCGCAGGCGACCGCAATCGCGGACGTCGCGCATGCCCGCTCGACGCACATGCTGGAGACGGGCGACTACTGCCACGTGATCGCGGACGGGGGGATGCGCAACGGGGGCGACGTGTCGAAGGCGATCGCGCTGGGCGCGGACGCGGTGATGATCGGCTCGCCGCTGGCGCGCGCGTTCGAAGCGCCGGGGCACGGCTTCCACTGGGGGATGGCGACCTTCCATCCCACGCTCCCGCGAGGCGCGCGCGTGGCGACGGCGCAGAACGGGACGCTCGAGGAGATCCTCGTGGGTCCGGCGCACGAGAACGATGGCACCTTCAACCTCTTCGGGGGCCTGCGCACCTCGATGGCGACGTGCGGCCACAAGGATCTCGCGGAGTTCAACCGCGCGGAGGTGGTGATCGCTCCGGCGCTGCAGACGGAGGGCAAGGCGCTGCAGCGCGACCAGGGCGTGGGCATGGGCGCGGTCAACGGGAAGGTTGCCGTCCCAGTGCCACAGCCCTCGTAGATGACCGACGTCGCCTCGGTATCCGCCCCCGCCCTCGAGGAGCGGGCCGCGGTGCCCGCGGCCCCGGCCGAGCCTGGGGAGCGAGTTCGGGAGGTCGGCGAGGTTGTGGTCGTCCTCGATTACGGCGGCCAGTACTCACAGCTGATCGCGCGGAGGGTGCGCGAGTGCGGGGTGTTCTCGGAGATGATCCCCCACCACGTGCCGCTCGCGGAGATTGCGGCGCGTCGGCCGCGCGGGATCATCCTCTCGGGGGGGCCGGCGTCGGTGTACGCGCCGGGCGCCCCGCGCCTGGAGCGGGGCCTCCTGGAGCTGGGGGTCCCGGTGCTGGGCATCTGTTACGGGATGCAGCTGCTGGTGCACGAGCTGGGGGGGAGGGTCGAGCAGGCGGAGGTCGGCGAATTTGGCCGCTCCGATCTCCTCGTGAGCGAGCCGGGGGTGCTGCTGCGGGACACCCCGCGGGAGCAGACCTGCTGGATGTCCCACCGCGACACGGTGTTCGAGCCGCCCCCGGGCTTCACCGCGCTGGCCTCCTCGAGCGCCTCCCCGGTGGCCGCGCTTGAGAGCGTGGAGCGGGGGATCTACGGCATCCAGTTTCACCCGGAGGTGGTGCACACCCCGTACGGCCAGGAGATCCTCAGACGTTTTCTGCTGGAGGTGTGCGGCTGCGAGCCGACGTGGTCGCCGGCGTCGATCGTGGAGGACCAGATCGCGCGGATCCGCGCGCAGGTGGGGGAGGGGAGGGTGATCTGCGGCCTCTCCGGCGGGGTGGACTCCTCGGTGGCGGCGCTGCTGGTGCACCGCGCGGTGGGGAGCCGGCTGACGTGCGTGTTCGTGGACCACGGGTTGATGCGCAAGGACGAGGGGGAGCAGGTGATCGGGGCGTTCCGCGACACGTTCAAGGTGCCGCTGGTGGCGGTGGACGCGGAGCGGCGCTTCCTGGAGCGACTCAAAGGGGTCACGGACCCCGAGGCCAAGCGCAAGGCGATCGGGGCGGAGTTCATCAGGGTCTTCGAGGAGGAGGCCGCGAAGCTCGCAGGGGTCGCCGGCGTGGAGGGCGCCGGTGTGGAGGGCGCCGGTGTGGAGGGCGCCGGCGAGGAGGGCGCCGGCGTGGGGGTCGCCGGTGTGGAGGGCGCCGGCGCGGCGGATGAAGACGGCGAGGGCGCGCGCTTTCTCGTACAGGGCACGTTGTACTCGGACGTGATCGAGTCGGGCGGGGGGACGGGGGCGGCGAAGATCAAGTCCCACCACAACGTGGGGGGCCTCCCGGAGGACATGCGCTTCGAGCTGGTGGAGCCGCTGCGGACCCTGTTCAAGGACGAGGTGCGCGCGGTCGGCGCGCAGCTGGGGCTGCCGGAGCGCCTGGTGTGGCGCCAGCCCTTCCCCGGGCCGGGCCTCGCGATCCGGATCGTGGGGGGGGAAGCGACGAAGGAGCGCCTGGATGTGCTGCGCGAGGCGGATCACATCCTGCAGGAGGAGATCCGCAAGGCGGGCCTGTACCGCGAGCTGTGGCAGTCCTTCTGCGTGCTCCCGGACATCCGCACGGTGGGGGTGCAAGGCGACGAGCGCACCTACGGGTACGTGGTGGTGATCCGCGCGGTGACGAGCGACGACGCGATGACGGCCGACTGGGCACGACTGCCGTACGACCTGCTGGAGACGATCGCCTCGCGGATGATCGGCGAGCTGCGCGAGGTCAACCGGGTGGTCCTCGACATCACATCCAAGCCGCCCGGAACCATCGAGTGGGAGTAGCCTCGCCTGAACCGCAGGGTCAGGCGATTTTCCCTATCATGTGGCAACTCGCCGCGCGCGGTACTCTGCGTGCGGCCTTTTTTACGTGATGAAGACCTACGTCGCCAAGCCCACCGACCGCGAGCGCAACTGGCTGCTCGTCGACGCCAACGGCAAGACCCTCGGCCGGCTCGCGACCCAGCTCGCGGACGTGCTGCGGGGCAAGCGCAAGCCGCAGTACACCCCGCACATCGACACGGGGGACTTCGTGGTGGTAATCAACGCGGAGAAGATCGCGGTGACGGGGAAGAAGCGCACGGACAAGCGCTACTACCGCCACTCCGGCTACCCGGGGGGCCTGCGCTCGCGCAGCTTCGAGGAGATGCTCGCGCGGCGCCCCGAGGAGATCATCCGGATCGCGGTGAAGGGGATGATGCCCCGCAACCGCCTCGCGCGCAAGCAGATCACGAAGCTGAAGGTGTACGCGGGGCCCGAGCACCCGCATGTCGCGCAGAAGCCGCAGCCGCTGGAGATCGAGACCTGATGGCCGACGAGCCCACGCAGGAGGAGCCGATCGAGGAGCAGCCCGCTGCGGAGGGGGGCGCGGTCGAGGAGGCCGCCGCGCCGCCCGCCGCGGGGGAGCAGGCGGCCGAGGAGGCCGTCTCGGCGGAGCCCGCCCCCGCGGAGCCCGTGGCCGAGGAGGAGGCCGTCGCGGAGGCCGTGGCCGAGGAGCTTGCCGCGGAGGAGGCTGTTGTCGAGGAGCTTGTCGCGGAGGAGCTTGGGGTCGATGAGGCCATCGTCGAGGAGCTTGTCGAGGAGCTGGTCGTAGAGGAGGCCATCGCAGAGCTTATGGCTGAGCAGTCCGCCACCGAGCCGCCCGCCGAGGTGGAGCAGCCGTCCGCGGAGCCGGCGGCGCAGGAGCCAGCCGCCGAGGCCGAGGCCGAGGAGGAGGAGTTCGAGGAGGAGGAAGAGGAGCCCGCTCCTCGGGTCAAGCCCGCCGTGCCGGGGGCCCACCTGGAAGTGGACATCGTCCCCGAGGGCGTGGACCCGCTGGCGCGGGAGGCCCCCGCGGATCCCTACGCGATCGAGGAGGACCTTGAGGAGGCCGCGGAGGCCCAGAAGGAGGGCGAGGAGGAGCAGCTGGCGCAGCCGATCTCCACCGCCGCGATCGACCTCGCCGCGGGCGCGCGCTACCGCGCGACGGGCAAGCGCAAGACCGCGATCGCGCGCGTCACGCTGCGCCCGGGCAGCGGGGCCTACCTGATCAACGGGCGCCCACTCGAGCAGCACTTCCCGCGGGCCACCTTGCAGCGCAACATCCGCCAGCCCCTGGAGACGGTGGGCTACGAGGACCGCATGGACGTCGTCGCGCGCCTGCACGGCGGCGGCATCTCCGCGCAGGCTGGCGCGCTGCGCCACGGCGTCTCCCGCGCGCTACTCGAGGCCGACCCCAACCTGCGCGGCGAGCTCAAGCGCCGTGGCTTCCTCACCCGCGACTCCCGCGCCAAGGAGCGCAAGAAGGCCGGACTGAAGAAGGCGCGCAAGCGTCCGCAGTTCTCGAAGCGGTAGCGGACCGCCCACCCTCATGGCCCGCAAGCTGTTCGGAACCGATGGCGTGCGGGGCGTCGCCGGGGAGATGTTGAGCGCGGAGCTCGCGCTCGGCCTCGGCCGCGCTGCCACTGCGCTCGCCGCGGCGGAGCGCCCCCAGGTACTCATAATCCGTGACACCCGCGAGTCCGGGGAGATGCTCCAGGCGGCGCTCGCCGCCGGGGTGAGCGCCGCCGGCGGGGACGCGCTGCTGGGCGGGGTGCTGCCCACCCCCGCGGCGCCGCTGCTGATCGCCCGCTACGGCTTCGACCTGGCGGCCGTGATCTCCGCCTCGCACAATCCCTACCAGGACAACGGCATCAAGTTCTTCGGCGCCGACGGGTTCAAGCTCTCCGACGAGACCGAGCTTCAGATCGAGCGCGAGCTCGAACGGGGGGACGCCCCGCAGGTCGATGCGATCGGGCGCGTGCGCGAGCTGCGGGGCACCGGCGAGGACTACCTGCGCGAGCTGCACACCCGCTTCGCCGAGCTCGATCTCAGCGGGCTGGGCGTCCTGCTCGACTGCGCCAACGGCGCCACCCACCGCGTCGCCCCGGAGATCTTCAGGCGCCTCGGCGCCACGGTGAGCGTGATCGCGGACAGTCCCGACGGGCGCAACATCAACGCCGGCTGCGGCTCCACCCACGTGCAGGAGCTCGCCCGCCACGTGCTCGCGGACGGCCACGACGTGGGCTTCGCGTTCGACGGCGACGGCGACCGCGTGCTCGCCGTGGACGGCGCGGGGGAGGTGGTGGACGGCGACGAATTGATGGCGCTCGCCGCGCTGCACCTCAAGCGCACCGGCCGCCTCGCCGGCGGGGGGGTGGCTGTGACGGTGATGACCAACTACGGCTTCCACTCCGCGATGCGCGACGCGGAGATCACGGTCGCCTCCACGAAGGTCGGGGACCGCTACGTGCTCGAGGAACTCCGCGCCCGCGGCTGGGTGCTCGGGGGCGAGCAGTCGGGACACATCATCGACATCGGCTTCAACCGCTCCGGGGACGGCATCGCCAGCGCGCTGCTCGCGCTCGAGGCGCTCGGCGGCGCCCCACTGAGCGGGCGCGACGCGATGCACAAGCTTCCCCAGCGGCTCGTCAACGTGCGCGTCCGCGATCGCGGGGCGCTGGAGCGCGCGGACACCGTCCACGAGGCGGTGCGCGCCGCCGACGACGAGCTCTCCGGCCGCGGGCGCGTGCTCGTGCGCCCCAGCGGCACCGAGCCGCTCGTGCGGGTGATGGTCGAGGCGCCCACCGACGAGGAGGCCGACGCGGTCTGCTCGCGGCTCGTCGCGCTCGTCGAGCGCGAGCTCGCCTAGAGGGCCTATCCCGATTGGAGGGTGCGGGCCAAGAGGGATAGGCCCATGCGTCCATTTCCGCCCAATCCCGCGGAGGGTCGCTGGTATCGTCGAAGCCGTGTGCGGCATCGTTGGCTACGTCGGTAGACGGCGGACGGGTGGGGTG
>JBIOEY010000149.1:0-5338 GCA_044446505.1 Solirubrobacterales bacterium | reverse complement strand
GACATACACACCGCAGACGAACACCGCGAGCCACGCGGCGGTCATGCTCAGCAGGAAGCCGTCGTGCAGCACGAGCTCCTCGGGCGCTTGTCCCTCGCCGCCGTCGAGCAGCAGCGCATAGCGCAGCAGCCACAGCACGAACGGGATCACCGTGAGCTCGTACCACGAGAGCTTCGCGGTGTGGGCTCGCTGGAACGCCCACAGGCAGTACCCGGTGGTGGTGACCGTGGCGGCGAGGCCGAGCACGAAGCGCAGGTACTGCGCCGAGTAGGAGTGCAGCGAGGCCCGCACCACCGTGGTCGGCTCCCCGCTGGTCAGCTCGGCGTAGCGCTTGCCCGTGACCAGGAAGAGCGCGCCGAAGGAGGTGACGAGCATGAACCAGCGCGAGACCGGCACCGACGTGGCCACGCCGCCGGCGAGCGCGCGCAGCACGAACCCGCCGGCGACCGCCGCGATATCGGCCACCGCGACGCTGCGCCACCACAGGGTGTAGCTGGCGGTGAGCGCCAGGTAGCCCGCGCCGACGCCGGCCAGCGCGGGGCGCACGGCCGCGGCGAGCGCGAGGCCGCCGAGCGCGAGCGCGAGCGCCGCCGCGACCGCCGCCCGCACGGAGAGCTCGCCCGCCGCGATCGGCCGGCTGCGCCGGCGCGGATTGTGGCGATCCTCGTGGAGGTCGTGCACGTCGTTGAGCAGGTAGGTGGCGCTCGAGAGCATGCAGAAGCACACGAACGCCAGCAGCACCTGCTCCGCGACCTCGGGGCGGGCGAGGATCCCCGCCGCCCCGGGCGCCGCCACGACAAGCACGTTCTTGATCCACTGCCGCGGCCGGCAGGCGCGCACGAGCGCACCGAGCGGGATGCCGCGGGGCCGGGCGGTGACGGTTCGCGCGCCCGCAGCCACGCCAGGCGGAGCGAGCGCGTGGGCGAGTCCCGCCCGCCGCGTGATCCGCTCGCGCGGTGCACCGGCAAGCGCCGCCTCGACGCCGGCGACGGCCTCCTCGGCAAGCGTCGCCTCGACGCCGGCGACGGCCTCCTCGGCGCTGGTGACTGCTTCGGTCGGGCTGATGGCGTCCTCCAGCTCCTCTCCAGGAGCATTAGGTGGTGGGGTGACGCTCGCCGGCGATCCTCGCTCGAGGCTCGCCCGTGCCAGTGTACTCCCGGTGGTCGTGCTGATGGCCGTGCGGTATGCCACCACATCTAACTCAGCGCGAGCTCTGCTTTAGGTGAAAATGCTCTTAGGGTGCAGGCCTCTTTATCGGCGCGGAAGGCGCGGGAGCCTACGATCTGAGGCGATGGAGCTGCACACACCGGCGCCCCCGGTGGGTGGGAATCGATCCCCTCGCCCACCCGCCGCATCCTCGCGACGTGCCCCCGCCGGCCCGGCGCGCGCGGTGCGCCGGGTGCTGCTGGCGGCCTGCCTGCTGGCGCTCGTGCCGGTGCTCGTCTCCTACGCCGCCGCGATGCTCGCACCCTCCAACTCGAGCCTCGGGATTCGCTCGGTGGAGTGGCTGCGCGACCACGGAGCCGCAGGGCTGGTGACGAAAATCGAGTCGATCTACTACTCGCTGGAGGCTCCCGCGAAGGGCGGGCCGGCGCTGCACGCGCTGCCCAAGGTGGGCCTCGCTGGCGGGCTGGCCGGCGGCTCCCCCGCCGTGGTCGATCGCCCCGCGCGCGTGCGGCCGCTGAGCCACCCCGCGCTCCCCGGCGAGGGCGTGTGGCACCCCACGCAGGTGGGCGAGAGCGCCACCGACCCGCCGCTACAGGTGAGCACCTTCCGCAGCGACCCCGCCGAATACCCGCGCCTGGTGGCGGGGGTCGCGTGGATCAACACCTCGCGCACCACGATCGCGCTGTACGCGGGGCGCCTGGAGCCCTCGGTGGCACTGCCCTCGCGGGGCCCGATGGAGGTGCCCGCGCGCTACCGCCACAAGCTGCTGGCGACGTTCAACAGCGGCTTCAAGCTCGCCGACGCAAACGGGGGCTGGGCGCAGTACGGTCGCACCTACGCGCCGATGCGCGCCGGGCAGGCGACGTTCGTGCGCTACGCCGACGGTCGCTACGACGTGGTCGCGTGGCACGGCGGCCCGAGGGCGCCCTCGAACGTCGTGTTCGCGCGCCAGAACCTCCCGCTGATCGTCTCCGGCGGCCGGCCCAACCCGAACCTCAACGACGGCCCGGAATGGGGCGCCACGCTCGGTAACGCGGTGCAGGTGTGGCGCTCGGGGATCGGCGTGGACCGCCGCGGCAACCTGATCTACGCGGCGGCGAACGACCAGACGGTGGGCAGCCTCGCGAAGATCCTGATCCACGCGGGGGCGGTGCGGGCGATGGAGCTCGACATCAACTCCTACTGGGTGAGCTTCAACGCCTACGCCGAACCCGGCGCGCGGCAGCCCTCGAAGCTGCTGGAAGGGCTGGAACGTCCGGCCGCCCGCTACCTCTCGCCCGACGACCGCGACTTCTTCGCCGTCTACCTGCGCTGATCGACCAGCGCCTCGGGGCCGACCTCGTCGATCGAGGCGTAGCCGCTGAGCGCCATCGCGAGATCGAGGTCGGCGAGGAACGAGCGCAGCACCTCGACCACGCCCGTCGCACCGCCCAGCGCGAGGCCCCAGATATAGGGGCGCCCGAGCAGCACCGCGCGGGCGCCGAGCGCGAGCGCCTTCAGCGCGTCCGCGCCGGAGCGGATGCCGCTGTCGAAGAGCACCTCGCAGCGGCCCTCCACGGCGGCGACGACCTCGGGCAGCGCGTCGAGCGCGCCGATCGCCCCGTCGACCTGGCGCCCGCCGTGGTTGGAGACGAGCACCCCCTGCACCCCGTGCTCGACCGCGAGGCGGGCGTCCTCGGCGCAGAGGATTCCCTTCAGCACAATCGGCAGCTCGGTGCACTCGCGCAGGAAGGCGAGGTCCTCCCAGGTGATCGCGGGGTTCGCGAACTGCCACGCCCACTGCCCGATCGCGGCCTGCATGTCCTCCTCGGGTGGCGCGGGGAGCAGCGCGCGGAAGACGGGGTCCTCGAGGTAGTTGCAGTTGCCCTCCCCCCACAGGAACGGGAGGAAGCCGTTGGTCAGGTCTGCGGGGCGCCAGCCGAGCATCCAGGTGTCGAGCGTGAGCACGATCGCGCTGTAGCCGGCGCGCTCGGCGCGCGCCACGAAGCTGCGCGCGAGCTCGCGCTCGCGCGGCCAGTAGAGCTGGTACCAGCGCGGCAGATCCCCCGCGGCCTGCGCGATCTGCTCGATCGTGTGCGCCGCCGCGGTGCTCGCCACGAACGGCACCCCCACCTCGGCCGCGGCGCGCGCCATCGCGAGCTCCCCCTCGGGGTGGGCGAGCGTCTGCACGCCGATCGGGGCGAGCAGCACCGGCGCGGGCAGCTGCGTCCCGAGCAGCGTGCGCGCGAGGCTGCGCTCGGAGACATCGCGCAGCATGTGCGGCTGCAGGCGCCAGTGGTCGAACGCCTCGCGGTTGGCGCGCATCGTCTCCCCCAGCCCCGCCCCGCCAGCGATGTAGCCACGCGGGCCCTCCGCGAGCAGGTGGTACGCGTCGCGCTCGAGCGCCCGCCAATCCAGCGGGCGCACGGGCCGCTGCCCCGCCATCCCGCGCAGGTAGATCTCGTACTGGTAGTTGGCGAAGGGGACCTGCTCGCTCATCCTTGGGCTCCGGGTCGGGGCCGGGAACTCTACCGGCGCCGGCGCGACGAGCCGCTCACGCGGACGCCCATCTCCCCCACGCCTTCGAACCCGAGCGCGCGCGCCGTCGCTTCGGTGAGGTCGTATTCACGGCCGGCCACGTAGGGACCGCGGTCGATCACCCGCACTCGCATGGTGCGCCCGTGGTAGCGCAGCGTCACGCGCGTGCCGCACGGCAGGGTCCGGTTGGCGACGCCCATCGTGAAGCTCGTCAGTGAGCCACCGCAGGCGAGGCTGCCGCCACCTCCGTACCACGAGACCTCGACGAGGCGGTAAGCCTCCAGGTGACCCGCCGAACGGTGCGCGGCGCGCCGCACGCGCAACGATGTCGCGGCGGGCGGGACGGGTGCGCGGGTTTCGTCCACCCCTGCCACTATCCCCACCGGAGCAAGGAACGGCGCGGTCAACGCAGGCGTCGCGGGAACGTACATACAGTCCTCCTTGGTCACCGCCTGCGGGGTTAGCTGTCGGGCTCACGCGCCGCTGGGCGCACGATCGCGTGCGCCAGCGAGGCGTTACCGCCGCATCAGCGGCAGATTCGCCCCATCCAGACCGCCCTCTCGCGGTCCGGCAGTGGGTCCCCCGTTCGCCCCCAACGACGGCGGCGATTCGGCAGGTTCAAAAGACCGGGGGAGAATAGACGGCTCGCCCCGGATCATTGTGCGCGCGATCACACATAGGCGAGGCCCGCGCGAAGATCCCAAGCGGGGCGGGGGTTATACGAGTGAATGATATTGCTGAGAATGTTTCCAGGTCGCCCGAACGGCCTCGATAGGCTGAGTCCCGGAGCGGGTTTCGCGGCGGTCGTTGACGCCCGGCCTCCGAGCAGCCACAATCACTGATATGGCCAACCCCGACCGCCTCACGGGCCTCGACACCGCGTTCCTGCACCTGGAGAACCACTCCACGGCGCACATGCACGTCGCCTCGGTGATGATCTTCGAGGGCCAGGCGCCGACGCCGCAGGAGCTCGTGGACCACGTGCAGAGCCGCCTGCACCTCGTCCCGCGCTACCGCCAGCGGCTCGCGTACGTGCCGCTCGACCAGGGGCGGCCGGTGTGGACGGACGACCCCCACTTCAACCCCCACTACCACATCCGCCACACCGCGCTGCCGCGGCCGGGCGACGAGGAGGCGCTCAAGCGGCTCGCCGGGCGGCTCTTCTCCCAGCGCCTGGACCGCTCCAAGCCGCTGTGGGAGATATGGCTGGTGGAGCGCATGGCGGGCCGGCGCTTCGCGCTGATCGCCAAGACCCACCATGCGCTCGTCGACGGGATCTCCGGGGTGGACATCACCACCGTCCTGTTCGATGTCGCGCCGGAGCCCGCGGGTGGGCGGGCATCCGATCAGCCACCCGAGCCGTGGTACCCCCGCCCGCTGCCGGGCTCCGCCAAGCTGCTCGGGGAGGCGCTGATGGAGCGCACCACCGTGCCCGGCGAGATCGCCCGCGGGGCGCGGCGGATGCTGCGCGCGCCGCGCCGCGCGCTGGGGCAGCTGCGCGACAGCCTCGCGAGCGTCGGCGCCACCACGCTCGCGGGGATCAACGCGCCGGCGCCCCCCTCCCCCCTGAACGTCGACATCGGCCCGCACCGCCGCTACACGTTCCTCGACGCCGACCTTGCCCTCTTCAAGCAGATCAAGGACTCCCTCGGCG
>JBIOEY010000148.1:0-5378 GCA_044446505.1 Solirubrobacterales bacterium | reverse complement strand
GTGTCGGTGCGCGCCGATTCCGAGCGCGGCGCGCTCGGCAACAAGGTCGCCGCGATGTGGGCGCCGCTGCCCGTCGGCGTCGAGGACCCCGCCGCGAGCTACGAGCAGATCCGTCTGTCGATGGACGACCTCAAGCACTCCGGTCAGGCGGTGGGCGCGCAGGTGCTCACCAACCTCACCGGCTTCGCCCCGCCCACGATCCTCAGCCAGGCCGCGCGCCTGCAGGCCCGCCAGCGCTACTTCAACCTCGTCGTCACCAACGTGCCCGGCCCCCAGTTCCCGCTGTACCTGCTCGGGCGCCGCCTGCGCTCGCTGTATCCGGTGGTGCCGCTCGCCCGCCGCCAGGCACTGGGGATCGCGGTGATGAGCTACAACGGCCACCTCGGCTTCGGGCTGCTCGGCGACTACGACGCGCTCCCCGACATCGACGCGATCGCGCTCGACCTCGAGCACGCGATCCGCCAGCTCGCCCGCGCCGCCGGCGTGCGCGCCCCGCGCCGCGCCGCCGCGAAGCAGGCCACCACCGCCGCGAAACAGGCCACCTCCCCCGAGAAGCAGGCCACCACCGCCGGCGCGAAGGCCGGCGCGCCCGCGCGGCCGGCCGGCAAAGCCAACGGCCGCGCGCGGAAGACCGGTGGACGCGCCCGCCCCGCCGGGCGGGCCGCCGCGAAGCCCTGACCTGTGCGTCTCGCCCTCTGCCAGATGAACGCCACCGTCGGCGACATCGCCGGCAACGCGCGGCGCATCCGCGCGGGCATCGACGAAGCGCGCGCGGCCGGCGCGCAGCTCGTGCTGTTCGGAGAGCTCGCCCTCACCGGCTACCCGCCCGAGGACCTGCTGCTGCGCGAGCACTTCCTCGACGACGCCCGCACGGCGCTCGAGCAGCTGGCCGGCGAGACGGAGGGGATCGTCGCCGTCGTTGGGTTTCCGGAGCGTCAGGCGCGGGAGGTCTACAACGCGGCGGCCGTGCTCGCCGACAACGTGGTGCGCTCGATCTACCGCAAGGTCCACCTCCCCAACTACGGCGTCTTCGACGAGCAGCGCTACTTCAAGGCCGGGCACACGGGCGCAGTGACCGACGTCGCCGGACACTCCGTCGGGCTGACGATCTGCGAGGACCTCTGGCGACCCGGTGCGCCCGCCGCCGAGGAGGCGCGGGCGGGCGCGAAACTGATCCTCAACATCTCCGCCTCCCCCTACCACGCGGGCAAGGGGCTGGAGCGCGAGCGCCTGTTCGCGCAGCGCGCCCGCGAGCACAGCGCGTACGTAGCCTTTTGCGGGCTGGTGGGCGGCCAGGACGAGCTGGTCTTCGACGGCCACTCCTTCGTCCTCGATCCCACCGGCGAGACGGTTGCCCGTGCCGCGCAGTTCGAGGAGGAGTTGCTGGTGTGCGACCTCGATCTCGGTTTCGCGTCCGTGGAGAGGCCGGCGCAACCATCGCCGGCACCGGCCGGCGCGTCATCCGCCGGGGAGGCGCACCGGCGGCTGCGCACCCCGATCGCGCCCCTGGAGGCCGAGGTCTACGCCGCGCTGTGCCTGGGGCTGCATGACTATGTGCAGAAGAACGGCTTCCGCCACGTGATCCTCGGGCTCTCCGGCGGGATCGACTCCGCGCTCGTGGGCTGTATCGCCGCGGACGCCCTCGGCGCGGAGCGGGTGAGCGCGGCGATCATGCCCTCCCCCTACTCCTCCGCCGACACCCAGGGGGATGCCCGCGCGCTGGCTGCCGCGCTGGGGGTGCGCACGCACGAGCTGCCGATCGAGGCCGCGATGGACGCCTACGCCGCCACCCTGCGAGCGGAGTTCTCCGGGCGTGCCGCGGACCTCACCGAGGAGAACCTCCAGGCCCGCATCCGCGGCAACCTGCTGATGGCGCTCTCCAACAAGTTCGGCTGGCTCGTGCTGACGACCGGCAACAAGTCCGAGATGTCGGTCGGCTACACCACCCTCTACGGCGACCTCGCGGGCGGCTTCGCGGTGATCAAGGACGTCCCGAAGACGCTCGTGTACAGCCTCTGCGAGTGGCGCAACTCTCCCGGCGCCGGCTGGGCGCCCGGAGCAGAGGACGGAACGTCGGCGGGCGCGAGCGCGCCGGTGGCCGGAGGAGCGGGCGAGGGACGCACGCGCGCCGGGCGGCCCGCCGGAGGCCCGATCCCCCGGTCGATCATCGACCGCGCGCCCTCGGCGGAGCTGCGCGAGGGCCAGCGCGACGAGGACTCGCTCCCGCCCTACGCGCTGCTCGATCGCATCCTGCACGGGTACATCGAGCTCGACCGCAGCCGCGAGCAGCTGATCGCCGAGGGCCTCCCCGAGGCGGACGTCGACCGTACGATCCGCCTCGTGGACCTCGCCGAGTACAAGCGCCGCCAGGCGCCCCCGGGCATCAAGATCACCACCCGCGCCTTCGGCCGCGACCGGCGGATGCCGATCACGAACGGGTACCGGTGCCCGCCCGTCACCTGATGCGCGCGCGCTCCACGAGGCTCGCCGCGCTCCTCGCCGCGGGCTGCGCGGCGCTGGGGTTGAACGCGTGCGGGGACACCCTCCAGGACCAGCCGGTGGCGCCGAGCGTCATGGAGCCGCTCGTGATGCAGGAGCAGTTCCCCGTCTACTGGCTCGGGGGAGCCTTTCGGGGGCTCGCGATCACCCGTGTCGCACGCGACCCCGGCGGGGCCTACGAAATCCAGTACGGCAACTGCACGCTGGGGGGCCAGAACACGTGCGTG
This sequence comes from Solirubrobacterales bacterium, assembly GCA_044446505.1. Taxonomy (GTDB): domain Bacteria; phylum Actinomycetota; class Thermoleophilia; order Solirubrobacterales; family Solirubrobacteraceae; genus Palsa-744. The sequence goes on along the minus strand of JBIOEY010000148.1, from coordinate 2,652 downwards.
ACCCCGCTGCAGATCGTCACCTCCCCCGACAACAGCTTCCTCCCGGGGGGCGCGGCCGCGGCGCGGCGGGTGCTCGTCAGGGGGGCCCCCGGCGTCTCGCTCGAGGGCGGCGAGACGCTCGCGGTGGCGACCGGGGGCGTGGTCGTCAACCTCTACGCCCACAGCGCCGCGCTCGCGCGGGCGGCGGCCGCGACGATGGTCGCGATCAACTCACCCGGCGCCCCCGGCGCGCCGCTGCCCCGGCCGCTGCCCGACACGGGCTTCGCCGAGAGGCCGCTGACCTCCCAGCAGCCCGCGGCCGCACCGATGGGGTGGACCTCGGTGCTGGACCCCCACCGGGTGCGGTGATCCTCAGGCGGCGGGCATCGGGCGCACCGCGATCGTCATGCGCGTCACCGCGCAGAGGTGCCCCGCGTCGTCGCTGAAGTGCACGTCCCACACCCACGTCGTGCGTCCCCGGTGCAGGCGCGTGGCGCGGGCGTGCACCGTGCCCGCGGTGATCGGGCGCAGGAAGCTCGTGCTGTTGGCGAGGCCCATCGCAACGGAGCCCTCCGGGATCACCGCCACCGCCGTCACCATTGAGGCCATCGACTCGGCGATCGACGCGTACACCCCCCCGTGCACGAGGCCCGCCGGCTGCTTGAGCTCCTCGCGCACCCGCACCTGGGCGCGCGCCTCGGTGTCGGAGTACCCCAGCAGTTCCAGGCCATAGAGGCCGTCGAACCCTGGCAGCTCCGGACTGGTCTGCTCCGCACCGGGGGTGGACATCGCGGCGCCACGATAGCCTACACAAGGGTGGCGCAGCCGGCCGGAGGCCGGCTGGCCGAAACGGGGACTCGCGCCGAAGGCGCGTGTCACCCGGCTTCGGTCGGGCCCCTCGTTTTTCAATCAACCCAAGTGAGCCGTCTCGAAGACCTATCCCCCGATCTGCACGCCGTGCTTTCGCTGCTGCTCGCCCGGCGCAAGGGCTACGGCGAGATCGCGGCGATGCTGGGCATCGAGGAGCGCGCGGTGCACGACCGCGCACACGCCGCGCTCGCCCTGCTCGCCCCCCGCCAGGCGCGCGCGCTGAGCGCCGCGGAGCGCGAGCAGGTCGGCGAGTACCTGCTCGGCCAGGCGGACCCCGCGCAGCGGTCCGCGGCCCGCGCCCACCTGGAGGGCTCCGCCGCCGCCGCGGCGTGGGCGCAAGCGCTCGCCGCCGAGCTCGCCCCGCTCGCGAGCGAGCCGCTGCCCGCGATCCCGGCGGATGCAGAGCCCACACCGGTGGCGAAGGCCCCGATCTCGCGGCGCGGGGGCGCGATCGTGCTGGGCGCGCTCGCCGCGATCGCGATCGTCGCCGTCGTGCTGATCGTGACCCTCAGCGGGGGCTCCGGCGGCGCGGCCAACCCGAGCGCCTCCTCGGGCGGCGGCCCCGGGACCTCGAGCGCCACGACCCCGAGCGCGCCCGCGAGCACCACCGGCTCCACCACGAGCACCGCCGGCGGATCTTCCTCGGTGGCTCCCGCGGGCTCTTCCTCGGGCGCGAGCACCGGGACCACCACGAGCGGCCCGCAGCCGAAATACGGGAAACCGATCGTGCTGAGCGCGCCCGCGTCGGCGCCCAGTGCGGCGAAGGGGGTGGCCTTCGTGATCACGCTCAGCGGCAAACACGCCTTTTACACCTTCATCAAAGGCCTCCCCCCCGCGGGCGGCGGCGGCCTCTACGCGGTGTGGCTGGAGAACTCCCCCACCGAAGCGATCCCGCTCGGCAGCCTCGCCGCGCCGAAATCCAACGGCCTCGTCGAAGGGGGCGGCTCGCTGCCCTCCAACGCGGGCAGCTTCGCTCGCATCGCGATCACGCGCGAGACCAGCCGCCACCCGACCCACCCCAGTCAGGCGGTGCTGAGCGGCTCGTTCACGCTTGGTTGAGGCACTCACCGGGGCCGTGGGGCACGGAGGCCCCACGCGCACCAACCCTGGTAGAGCGCGCAGACCCGCGCGGACGATCCCAAAGAACCACTCACGGTATGAGCTTCCCCGGGTTCATGATCCCCGCCGGGTCGAGCCGCTCCTTCAGCGCGCGCAGCGCCCCCACGCCCTGCTCGCCGATCTCGCCCGTCATCCACGGGACGTGGTCGCGCCCGACCCCGTGGTGGTGGGTGATCGTGCCCCCGCCTCGCGCGATCGCGCCGCTCGCCGCGCGCTTCACCGCGCGCCACTGCTCGATCTCCTCGCCCTCCCGCTGGCGCGCGAGCAGCGTGAAGTACAGCGAGGCCCCCGTCTCGTACAGGTGCGAGACGTGGCACATCACCACCCCCGGAGTCCCCTGCGCGCGCAGCGCGTCCGCGATCGCCTGGCCCGTCTCGCGGTGCAGCCGCATGAGGTTCGACCACGGGGTCGCCGTCTCCAGCGTCTCCACCATCACCCCCTGCGTGAGCAGCTCGTCGCGCAGGTACGGCGCCGCGAAGCGCTGCGCCCGCCACGCCTCCCCCGGCGAGCGCCCCACCGGCAGGCCGCCGTGGCGGCGCACGAGCTCCAGCGCCCGCGCCCCGCGGCGCTCGACCTCCTCCGGGGCGCCCTCGAAGCCGAGGATCGCCAGGCACCCCGAGCGGTAGCCGCGCAGGCCGAGGTACGCGCGCCCCACGCGGCCCCGCAGCGCCCTCAGCCCCGCCT
>JBIOEY010000147.1:0-5397 GCA_044446505.1 Solirubrobacterales bacterium | reverse complement strand
GCTCTTGTCCCCCCGGGTGGGCGGGGCTCCGCTCTTGTCCCCCCGGGTGGGCGGGGCTCCAATCAGCTCCACGATCGCGCGGATGTGATCGGGTGTCGTCCCGCAGCAGCCGCCCACGATCCCCACGCCGTAGCGCTCGACGAACTCCTTCAGGGCCTCCGCAAGCGGCCCCGGCTGCTCCGGGAAGATCGTCTCTCCGTCCGGCCCCTGCAGGGGGAGCCCCGCGTTCGGGATGCACGCCACCGGCACCGGGCAGAGCTCGCCGAGGAAGCGGATCGCGTCGCGCATGTCCTCCGGCCCGGTCGAGCAGTTCAGGCCGATCACGTCCACCTTCAGCGCCTCCAGCGTGCACAGCACCGCGGAGATGTCGGTGCCGAGCAGCATCTTGCCGCCGTTGGGCAGCAGCGACACCGAGGTGTGGATCGGCAGCGTGCGCCCCGTCTGCTTGAAGGCATCCCGCGCGCCGAACACCGCGGCCTTGACCTCGAGGATGTCCTGCGCCGTCTCGACGATCAGCAGGTCCGCGCCGCCGTCGATCAGACCCGCCGCCTGCTCGGCGAACACCTCGCGCAGCTCACCGAAACGGATCTGTCCGAGCGTCGGGTCCTCCGAGGCCGGCAGCATCCCGGTCGGCCCGATCGAGCCCGCCACGAAGCGGTGCTCGCCGGCGGCCTTGCGCGCGATTTCCGCGGCCTTCGTGTTGATCTCGACCGTGTGGTCGGCGAGGCCCCACTCCTCGAGCTTCAGGCGCGAGGCCTGGAACGTGTCCGTCTCGACCACATCGGCGCCCGCGTCGAGCATCGAGGCGTGGACCCCCTCGATCACGTCCGGGCGGTGGAGCACCAGCGCCTCGTGGCACTTGCCGGCGAGCCCCCCGTAGTCCTCGGCGCTCAGCTCGAACTGCTCCAGGGTCGCGCCCATGCCGCCGTCGTAGACGACGACTCGGCTGGCGATCTCATGCAGGTAGTCGCGCACCACCCCGATGCTACCGACCCGCCCCTGCTGCCCGGTGCGGGCAGACCTGTCGTCCTTTCCGGACGACACACCCGTATGACTCTTTGGGACGACGCTCGACCAATCGTCCAGCGAGCGTGACATGCCGCGTGCAAGCCGCCATTCTGCACGGCCACCACCCAGCCCTCCAGCCAGGAGAGGACTCCTCCATGCCACAGCCAATCGCTCTGCAGGTCCCCCAGCAGGTTACCCGCCGCCGCCCCGCTCCAAACCGCTCCAAGCGTGCAGGCCACACCGTGGTCGCCGTCGTCGGCCTCGGCTACGTCGGCCTGCCCACCGCGATCGCGCTGCGGGGCGCCGGCTGCCGGATCGTCGGGATCGACGTCAGCGGCCCCCGCCTGAACGCGATCCGCAGCGGCGAGGCCGAGCTGCTCGAGTCCGAGCAGCACGATCTGCGCCGCCACTTGGCGAGCGACGGATTCGTGCTCACCAACCGCATCAAGGCGCTCGACGCCGCCGACCTCGTGCTGATCTGCGTGCCCACTCCCGTCGACGAGCAACTGCGACCCGATCTGAAGATTCTGCGCGAGGCGTGCGCCTCCGTCGTGCGCCACGCCCGCCCCGGCCAGACGATCGTCCTCACCTCGACTACCTACGTGGGCACCACCCGCGAGCTGCTCGCCGAGCCACTCGCCGAGCGTGGCCTGCGCGTCGGCGAGGACGTGTTCGTCGCGTTCGCCCCCGAGCGCATCGACCCCGGTGTCAGCGAGCACGAGCAGCTGAAGACCCCGCGGGTGCTGGGCGGCGTAACGGAGGAGTGCACCGAGCGCGCCGCCGGCGTGCTGCGCCACACCTGCAAGCGCCTGCACCGCGTCTCCTCCCCCGAGGCCGCGGAGCTCGTGAAGCTCTACGAGAACACCTTCCGCGCCGTCAACATCGCGCTCGCCTTCGAGCTCGCCGAAGCCTGCGGGGCGCATGGTCTCGACCCGATCGAGGTGACCGAGGGGGCCGCCACCAAGCCCTACGGCTTCCTGCCCCACTACCCCTCCGCCGGCGTGGGGGGCCACTGCATCGCCGTGGACCCCTACTACCTGCTGGGAGACCTGCGCGAGCGCGGCCGCCCCGCCACGATGGCCGAGGAGGCGCTGCGCAAAGTCTCCGGCCGCCCGCGCCACGTCGCCTGGCGCGCGCACGAAGTGCTCGTCGGGCTCGGAAGGCCCCTGGCGCAGGCGCGCGTGCTGCTCGTCGGCGCCTCCTACAAGCCCGGCGTCGGCGATACGCGCGAGGCGCCCGCCCTGGAGATCATCGCCCGCCTGCGCTCCGAGGGCGCCCGCGTCGACTACCACGACCCGCTCGTCACGGCGCTCAAGGTTGACGGCGTGCGCCTGACCGGGATGCTCGCCCCGACGGCCTCCGCGGCCGCGGAGGCCGTGCCTGCTCGACCCGAGGGTCCCGTCCTCGACCTCGAGAGCGCCGCAGCTCCCGGGCCCGGCGGGCCACGCCTCGACCCCGAGAGCTACGACCTGGCGATCCTCGCCACCCTGCACCCCGGCCACGACTACGAGTGGCTGGAGCGCTGCCCCGCCGTGCTCGACTGCACCTACCGCCACCCCACCGCCGGGCCGCTGCGCTTCACCCCCTGAGCGAATGCCGACACGCAGCGTCACAACCCACCGCATCGTGAAGGGGCTCGCCGCGCTCTACCTGCTGGCGCTGCTCGCCGCCGTGATGGCCTACAAGGCGGCGTTCGTCGGACTGTTGTTCTCGAACGTGTTCTTCGGCGTCTACAGCATCTGCGTCGCCGCCTACATCGTCTCCCGCTTCGTGCTCAGCCTCTTCTACCGCACCGCGGCCGATGCCGGGGTCGAGCCGCAGATCGCGATCGTGATGCCCGGCTTCAACGAGCAGGAGGCGATCGCCCACTCGCTGCGCTCGCTGCTCGAGCTCAACTACCCCGCGGAGAAGCTCGAGCTCGTCGCCGTCAACGACGGCTCCACCGACCGCACCCTGGAGGAGATGCGGCGCGTCGCCGCCGAGTCCGGCGGGCGCGTGCGCGTGATCGACTTCCCGCAGAACCGCGGCAAGCGCGCGGCGATGGCCGCCGGCATCCGCGCGACCTCCGCGGAGGTGATCGTGTTTGTCGACTCCGACTCCACCGTCGAGCCCGACGCGCTCAAACGGCTCGTTCAGCCCCTCGCCGCCCCGCGCGTGGGGGCGGTCTGCGGGCACGCCGACGTGCTCAACGTGCGCGAGAGCTGGATCACCAGGATGCAGGCCGTGCGCTACTTCGTCGCCTTCCGCGTCGTGAAGGCCGCTGAATCGGTGTTCGGCGCGGTCACCTGTTGCTCGGGCTGCTTCTCCGCCTACCGTCGCGAGGCGATCCTCCCGCGCCTGGAGTGGTGGGAGAACCAGACCTTCCTCGGGATCGAGTCGACCTTCGGCGATGACCGATCGCTCACCAACTGCGTGCTGCGCGACTGGCGCATCGTCTACGAACGGCGCGCCGTCTCGCACACAATCGTCCCCACCACGTTCCGCGCCTTCCTGATCCAGCAGACCCGCTGGAAGCGCTCCTGGACGCGCGAGTCGCTGCTCGTGGCCAAGTTCATCTGGCGCAAGCACCCAGTCGCCGCCCTCTTCGCCTACATGAGCATCCTGCTGCCGCTCTTCGCGCCGATCGCCGCGGTGCACTCGCTCGTGTGGGCCCCCCTCGCCCACCACGGGGTCCTGCCGCTCACCTACCTCGCCGGGATCTACGCGCTCGCGCTCGTCTACTCCTTCTACTTCCTGCTCTTCCAGGATCGCTACAACGTCCTCTGGCTCTACGGGATCCTGTTCGTCTTCTTCTACCTCGCGATCATGCTGTGGCAGACCTACTACGCGATCGCGACCTGCCGCACCGCCGCCTGGGGGACCAGGCCCGCCACGGCCGGGCTCGGTGCCGGCGGGGAGGGAGCTTAGGTGGACCACCCGCTCTCGCCGAGGCGCCTGCTGGCCGTGCTGCTGCTGCCCGCCTCGATGGTCCCCGTGTTCGTGCTGGCCCCCTCGCTCGCGCGCGCGCCCGCCACGCTTGTGCTGCGCGCCGAGCGGTTCATCGCGCCCGCGCACCCGCGTGTCCACCGTGCGCCGCCCCCGCCGGGGCGCTATCCGGCCGGCGCTTCGCGCTTCGGGGTGGACGCAATGGACCCCGCCGCCGGCGCGCTCACCCCCAAGGTAGGGGTCTCGCCGGTCGCCGAGCCCGTGCTGGCCGGCGCTGGCGCCGAGCGGTCGATCGTCCTGATCTCGGATGGGCAGAAAGCCGGAGGCTCGCCGTGATCGGTCCGCTGCTCGCTGGCGTTGCCGCCCTCTCGCTTGCCGTGCCGGGCCCGGTTGCGCACCGCCCCGCCGCTGCCTCCAGCGCAGGAGGCACGCCCCACGCGCTACGCCTCACCCGCCTTGCCGCGCACCGTGCGCGCTTGAGCTGGCGGGCTCCCACCGGCCCCGCCGCGCGACTGCTCGCGTACCGCGTGCTGCGCTCCGGGCGGACCGTCGGGCAGACCACGCACACCGCGATCGTCCTCGCGGTCGTGCCGGGCCGGCGCACCGCGTTCACCGTGCAGGCCCGCTACGCCACCCGGCCGCAGGTCTGTGCCGCGCACGCCCGCCTCGTGCTCGCGCTGCGCCCCCCGAGCCGTGTGCATGGTCTACGCGTACTCGCTCCCACCGCAACCGGCGTGCGCATCGCCTGGCGCCGGGTGGCCCGCGGCGACGCGCCGATCGCCGGCTACAGGATCTTCCGCGACGGGGCCGTCGTCGGGCAGACGCGTGGACGCGGCTACACCGTGAAGCTGAGCGGCGCCCACGCCCACCTGATCAGGGTTGCCGCTGCCGACACCCGCGGGCACCTCGGGCCGCCGAGCAAGGCGTTGAAGATCGCCGCCCGCTCCGGCGCATCTCACGGCCCCAACCACGGCGCGGTGCTGGGCAGCGTCCTCCCCAGCACGCCCGACCGGCTCAGCGTCTCCGAAGTGAGCGAAGCCGGCGCCACCGTCTGGTGGGTGCCCAGCCGGCCGGGCTCCGCACGGATCATCGGCTACCGCGTCTACCGCGACGGGGCCCTCGTCGGGCAGACCACCACGACATCGATGCGCCTCACCCACCTCGCCTCCACGCGCACGTACCTGATCGAGGTCGCCGCCGTGGACGCCTTGCACCGCTTAAGTCCGCGCACCCCGCCACTGCACCTCACCACCACCCACACCCCGCCCCAGGGCTCCCCACTGATCTCCGCGCTGCGCGTCACCGACACCTCCGCCACCCTCTCTTGGCAGGCCGGCGCCGCCAACAGCGGCCGCCTGATCGGCTACCTCCTGTTCGAGAACGGGCAGCCCGAGCGCGTCGTGAGCGGGCAGATCACCACCGTGACGCTCGCCTCCCAGCGCCACTACACGTTCACCGTGCGCG
>JBIOEY010000146.1:0-5440 GCA_044446505.1 Solirubrobacterales bacterium | reverse complement strand
GCGCCGGCGAGACCGTCTATGTGAGCGACGCCGCCTCGGAACGCGCGAACGACGCCGCCTCGGTCGCGTCCCCCGGCGCTGTCCCGCCGGATCGCGCATGATGAGCACGGTGAGCAGCACGGCACGGGGACCGGCGACGGGGGACGAGGACACGGTCGCGGAGATCATGCGCCGCGGCGGGGTGGAGCTGCGCGAGCGGATGCTCCGCACCGAGGAGCACCTCGAGCGGGTCGCGGCGGAGGCGGGCGTGCCGCTGGCGGTGCACGCCACCTCGACGGTGCTCGCGGGCGGCAAGCGTCTGCGTCCGCTGCTCGTCGTGCTGGCCGCCACCGCGGCGGCCGGGTCGGACGGGCCGAGGGATGCGGCGGCCGGGTCGGATCGGCAGAGTGACCCGGCGGCCGGGTCGGATCGGCAGAGGGACGCGGAGTCAGACGGGGGGGTGCAAGCGGGTCCGTTGGATACGGAGGAGGGCGAGCGGAGTCTGGTGCGCGCGGCGGTGGCGGTCGAGCTGGTGCACTCCGCGACGCTCGTCCACGACGACGTGATCGACGGGGCGCAGCTGCGGCGCGGGCGCCCCTCGGTGGTGGCGCAGGCGGGCCGCCGCGCGGCGATCGCGACCGGCGACCTGCTCTTCTCGCGGGCCTTCGCGGAGCTCACGCGCAACGCCGACGTGGCCCAGCTGCGGGCCCTCTCGGATGCCAGCTCGGCGCTGGCGGTGGGGGAGCTGCTGCAGCGCGAGGACGCCTACGCGCCGAGGGTCGCGGTGGAGCGCTACCTGCGGCGTTGCGAGCTGAAGACGGCCGCTCTGTTCGAGGCGGCCTGCCGCCTCGGGGCGCTCGTGGCGCGCGGCTCCGATCGGTCGGCCGGCGCGCTCGCCGACGCGCTGGGCGCGTTCGCGCGGCGCATCGGATTGGCTTTCCAGCTGCTCGACGACGTGCTCGACGTCTCGGGGCCGGTGGAGCGCACCGGCAAGACACGCGGGACCGACCTGCTCGACGGCACCGTCACGCTGCCCCTGATCCTCGCCCGCGAGCGCGACGAGCGCCTCGCGGCGATCGACCTCGGTTCGCTGAGCACCCCCGAGCAGGCGGACGAGCTGTGCGAGCGGATCGCCGCGACCGGCGCGCTGGAGGAGGCTCGCGAGCGGGCGCTGACGCTCGTCGCCGAGGCCAAGGCGATGCTCCCCGCGATCCTCCCGAACGGGAACGCCGCGCTGCTGGACCTCGTGGCCGACGCCGTGGTCGAGCGCTACCGCTAGCGCGCCGCTCCTCCCATCCCCTCTTGGGGATCCCGGGACGGCCCCGCCAAGGCGTCGCTCCTCTCTCCTATCCTCTCAGGGGATTCCGGACGGCCCGCCAGGGCCGGACGGAGGTTAAAAATCCGCGGGGAGGATCAGGTCGGCGTCGAGCGCGCGGACGAAGAGGTCGATCTCCTCGGCCATGTTGGCGTGGGTGACGCGTTGCAGATCGCTCAGCAGCGCTTCCGCGGCGCGATCGAGCTCGTCGTCGAGGCGTTCCACGTTGGCCTGGTCGAAGACGCCCTCGCGCGTCGCCTCGCACTCGGGGCAGCGCAGCAGGATCCGCCACTGCGCCGGACCGGCCTCCGCCCAGTCCACGGGATGGACGAACTCCCCGGCGCAGTAGAAGCAGATGTGGAGCGGCTCGGTGGTCGGATCGGATCGCCTCTGCTCCACGCCCAGGGACGGGGGCAGCGGATTGTCGAGGTAGACGACCTCGATGCGCTTGCCGCTGGGCAGCTGTACGTGGTGGCGGACGTTGTGGGGGCTCTTGTCGGGGTGCATCGTGTTCCTCGTCGGAGTCATCGACCCCCCCAGGGGCGGTCTTTAGCGCACGGCCACGAATACCGAGGTTTGCGCACACTCTGTGCGGGGAACCCGCGGCGTGGCGGTGGTATATAGGTTGAGAGGCTATGGGCCCGGCAAGCGATATTTGACGTATGGCGACCGCGATCCGCACGATCGGCCACGAGGACCGTCTGAGCCTCGTGGAGCACCTTGAGGAGCTGCGCACGCGCCTGATCGTCAGCGGAGTGGTGCTGGCGGTCGCGTTCGGCGTGTGCCTGTGGCAGAACCACGCGCTGCTGCACCTGATCTATCGCCCGCTGGAACAGGAGAAGCAGGGGCAGGTGGAGAAGGGCCAGAGCCCCGCGGGCCAGACGGGGCTGGCGCAGCAGGCCGTGCTCAAAGTGGCGCGGGACACGGAGGGGATCGTCGCGCTTCTCAGTGCCCCCGACAGCCAGCTGCCGCCGGCGGTGCGGGCGCGGCTGGCCGCCGAGCTCCCGCGCCTGCGGGCGGACACGGCGAAGCTCCCTGCGACCCCGCCGGCCGAAAAGCTGCTGACGCTGGGAATCGGCGAGCCGTTCACGACGACCCTCACGGTGACCTTCTTCTTCGCACTGATCGTCTCGCTGCCGGTGATCCTGTTCGAGCTCTACGGCTTCGTGCTGCCCGCCCTGCAGCCGAGTGAGAGACGCGCGGTGGCCCCGCTGCTGGCCGCGATCCCGTTCCTGTTCGCGGTGGGGGTGCTGTTCGGCTACTTCGTCGTGCTGCCGGCGGCGCTGCGCTTCCTCGTGAACTTCAACAGCAGCGAGTTCAACATCCAGGTTCAGGCGGGCCCCTACTACCAGTTCGCCGCAACGGTGCTGCTCGCGATGGGTCTCGTCTTCCAGGTACCCGTCGCGATCCTGGGCGCCACCCGCGCCGGGCTCGTGACCCCCAAGCAGCTGCGCGGCGCGCGGCGCTACGCGATCGTGGCGTGTGCGGCGGTGGCGGCCTTTCTGCCGGGAGATGCGGTCACGCTGCTCCTGGAGACGGTCCCCCTCTATCTTCTCTACGAGGCGAGTATCCTGATGGCATCGTTCGTGGCACGACGCGACGCGGCTCGAGAGGGAGTGCGGGCGGCGGCCGCGGCGGACCCAGGCCCCCCGCGGGATCCACCGTCCTCGCCGGGGGGATTCGCCGGTCCGCCGCAGTCACCCGCCGGCAGCCCCAGCGGGCCGCCGAGGCCCGGAGCCCCGGCGGATGAGGACACGGACCCGAGCGTGAACGCAATCATCGACCACATCGACAGAGGGCTCTCCGGCTGATGCTCTTCGACCTGCGAGGCCGCGGCCGCCGCCGCACGGTACAGATCGTCTACCTGGGGCTGGCGCTGATCTTCCTGCTCGGCTTCGTGGGCTTCGGCGTGGGCGTGGGCGGCGGGGGCGGCGGGATCTTCAACGCGTTGACCGAAAACGAAGGCTCCAACAGCGCGAGCTTCGCCGGCAAGGTCGCCGCGGCGCAGAAGCGCACGCAGCGCCACCCGACCGAAGCGGCCGCGTGGGCGGCGCTCGCCGAAGCCCAGCTGCACCAGGCGAGCGAACCCGAATACTTCAACCAGATCTCCGAAAGCGAACCGTACACCGCCAAGGGGAAGCTGCTGCTCGCCAAGGTGGCCGCCTCGTGGAACAAGTATCTCTCGCTCGAACCGCACCATCCAAACGCGGAATTGGCGCAGAAGATCCTGAACATCTATGCCGAAACGGGGCTCAACCAGCCGGCCGAAGTGATACGAGCGGTCAAGATCGTGATTGCGGCTGAGCCCACCAGTGCGACGTTGCCGACGCTGTATAGGGTGCTCGCGGAAAATGCGTACAAGGCGAACAAGGTCGGTGTGGGCGACGCGGCGACGCGCAAGGCCATCAGCCTCACGCCTGGCGCCAATCGCAAGCAGGTAAAGACATACCTCGCGGAACTCAGGAAGAACCCGCTCGGCCACACCCCCTCGAAAATCACCCAGGGGCCGAACGGCACGTATATCGCAACGCAGGCCGGCAAAACCTATACGGTCAAGAAGGGCCCGAATGGGAGCTTTGTCGGGGTCACCTCGGCTACCGGCAAGACGCCGCCGGCGGGGCACACCTCCACGAGCTCCACCACAAAGAAGAAGTAGAAGAGCACACCCACCCCGGGTCACGACCAACAGCAGCACACCCACCCCGGGTCACGACCAACCAAACGCGCTCTGAGATGACAGGCCAGCGGGAGGACTCGCCCCAGGAGGACTCGCCCCGCTACACGGCGCGTCTCTTGGTCGCCTGCCCGGACCGGCCGGGGATCGTGGCGGCGGTCTCGGGCTTCCTGTTCGAGCAGGGGGCGAACATCGTCTCCTCCCACCAGTACTCCACCGACCCCACCGGGGGCAGGTTCTTCCTGCGCACGGAGCTCTTCCTCGCGGATGCACCGGCGTCCGCGCAGTCGCGGGAGCGTCTGGGGGAGCGCTTCGCCGTGGAGGTGGCGGAGCGCTTCGAGATGGAGTGGGAGCTGCGCTTCTGGGGGCAGCGGCGGCGCGTGGCGATCATGGTCTCCCGCCGTGAGCACTGCCTGGTGGACATCCTGTGGCGCTGGCGCCGCGGGGAGCTCGACGCGGAGCTGTGGGGGGTGGTCTCCAACCACCCCGACCTCGAGCGGGAGGCGCGCGCGGCGGGCGTCGCCTTCCACCACGTGCCCGTCGAGCGCGACGGCAAGGCGCGCGCGGAGGAGCGGATGCTCGAGCTGCTGCGGGGCAACGTGGATGTGGTGGTGCTGGCCCGTTACATGCAGATCCTCAGCGGCGACTTCCTGGCGCGCCTGGGGGCGCCGGTGATCAACATCCACCACTCCTTCCTGCCCGCGTTCCCCGGCGCGGAGCCCTATCGCCGCGCGCAGGAGCACGGCGTGAAGCTGATCGGGGCCACCGCGCACTACGTCACCGAGGAGCTCGATGGCGGCCCGATCATCGAACAGGGGGTGGAGCGCGTCGATCACCGCCACACCATCGGCGACCTCGAACGCGTCGGCCGCGACATCGAGCGCGTGGTCCTCGCGCGCGCAGTCTCGCTGCACCTCGACGACCGCGTGATCGCCGACGGCGGACGCACGGTGGTGTTTTGAGGCGGCCCACCTTCAGGCGCCGCGCCGGGCGGCCCACCCTTCTGGCGCCGTGCCGGGCGCGCGCCTTCGACTTCTCGCGCCGAAGTGGGCGCGGCCTCCGAAGCGCTCGCCCAGCGGGCAACCCCAGGCCGGCCTTGGGTGCCCGCTGGGCCGGCCGCGTACCCCCGAGCTCGGCTAGAATGCTGGCCCCTTCACGGACGCTCCCGCACTACGGCGTCCTCACGGGCCGTTAGCTCAACCGGCAGAGCAGGGGCCTCTTAAGCCCAAGGTTCCGGGTTCGATTCCCGGACGGCCCATTTCTGGAAAATCGCTGCAAATAAGGCCTTTTTTTGTGCGGTGATGTCGGCTCCGGAAGCTCCAAAATGGAGCGTGGGTAGCACGTTGGGGTAGCACTTAGGGCTCACGACTTATTTAGTGCTGTGGTGGGAGGTGTGGGCGCGTGGGCTGTCGAAGTGGTGGTTCATGATTGATGAGCGCGCGATGGCGGAGCGGTGGACGGCGATGAAGGGT
>JBIOEY010000145.1:0-5516 GCA_044446505.1 Solirubrobacterales bacterium | reverse complement strand
GGGATCGGGGTGGTCGATCCGTGGATGAGATGCGACGCACGTGAGCGCAGCCGTGCTGGTGGCACGGCGAGCATCACGGGTGGCGCAGATCGCCGCGGAGCGGCCGCACCGGACCGTCAGTTATTTTGTCGTGGGCCCTAAGGGGCCGGCTGCACCACCCTCTCAGCCGAAGCGCGCGTCCCCGTAGATCGCCCGCAGCTTCGCGCGATCGTGGCGCGCGCTGATGCGCCGCACGGTGCCCGAGCGGGTGCGCATCACCAGCGACTCGGTGGTGGCCCCGCCCGCGCTGGGGTAGCGCACGCCCTGCAGCACATCCCCGTCGGTGATCCCCGTGGCGGAGAAGAAGACGTCCTCGCCCGCCACCAGGTCGTCGCGGTCGAGCACCCGCTCCAGGTCGTAGCCGGCCTCGAGCGCGGCGGAGCGCTCCTGCTCGTCGCGAGGCCACAGCCGCCCCAGCAGCTGGCCCCCCAGGCACTTGATCGCGGCCGCCGAGATGACCCCCTCGGGGGTGCCCCCGATCCCCCACAGGAGATCGACCGGGGAGCGCTCGGTGACCGCGAGCAGCGAGGCGGACACGTCGCCGTGGGGGATCAGCCGCACCCGCGCTCCCGCCTCGCGAATCGCCTTGATTCCCTGCTCGTGGCGGGGGCGGTCGAGCACGACCACCATCACGTCCCCGATTTCGCGGCCCTTGCGCTCCGCGATCAGCTGGAGCGTCTCCGGCAGGGGGCGGTCGAGGTCGAGCAGGTCGGCGATCTCGGGGGAGCCCGCCATCTTCTCCATGTACACGCACGGACCCGGATCGAACATCGTGCCGCGGCGCGAGAGTGCGATCACCGCCAGCGCGCTCGGCATCCCGTGGGCCGCCAGCGTGGTGCCCTCCAGGGGATCAACGGCGATATCCACCTCGGGCGGAGAGCCGTCGCCGATGTGCTCGCCGTTGTAGAGCATCGGGGCCTCGTCCTTCTCCCCCTCTCCGATCACCACCACGCCGTCCATCTGGATCGACTGCAGGGCGTAGCGCATCCCATCCACCGCCGCCTGGTCCGCGGCCTCCTTGTCGCCTTTGCCCACCAGGCGCGCCGCGGCCAGCGCCGCCGCCTCGGTGACGCGTACGAGCTCCAGGGCGAGGTTGCGGTCGGGGCGCTGGTGTGTGGGGTCGGGGCTCAAAGGGATACCTTTACCTGCGCGTGCTCACGAAACCTACACCAAGGGAGGGGCTTTGAGCCAGATCGGGTTCATCGGGCTGGGCAGGATGGGCGGCGGCATGTCCCACCGCGTGGTGCGGGACTCCGAACACGAGGTGGTGGTGTTCGACGCCGATCGCGACACCATCCGGCGAGCCGCATCGAACGGCGCCGTCGGCGCCGTGTCCCTCGCCGACCTCGTCAGGCGCCTGGAGCCGCCCCGGATCGTGTGGGTGATGCTGCCCGCCGGCCAGATCACCCAACGCACGATCGATCGGCTCGCCAAGCTGCTCGGCCGCGACGACACGATCGTGGACGGCGGCAACACCAAGTGGACCGAAGACCAGCAGCGCGCCAAGCAGCTCAAGCGCAGCGGCATCCACTATGTCGACGTGGGCACCTCCGGGGGTGTCTGGGGCCTGGAGGTCGGCTACTGCATGATGGTCGGAGGACCCGCCAAGGCGGTCGCGCGGCTGGCCCCGTTCCTCGACCTGCTCGCCCCGTCCACCACCGAGAACAGCAAGGCCGCGATCGGGCCCCGCGGCTGGCTGCACATGGGAGGCGCGGGGGCTGGGCACTTCGTGAAGATGGTCCACAACGGCGTCGAGTACGGCATGATGCAGGCCTACGCCGAGGGCTTCGACCTCTTCGACAAGTGCGAGTACGAGCTCGACAACGCGAAGATCGCCCACCTCTGGGGGCAGGGCTCGGTGGTGCGCTCCTGGCTGTGCGAACTGGCGGCCCGCGCCTTCGAGGCCGAGGGCAACGACCTGCGCGAGATCTCGGGCTACACCGATGACTCCGGCGAGGGGCGCTGGACAATCGCGGAGGCCACCGAGCGCGACGTGCCCACCCCCGTGATCACGGCGTCCCTCTACGCCCGCTTCACCTCGCGCGGCAACGGCGACTTCGCCAACCGCGTGCTCGCGGCACTGCGCAACCAGTTCGGCGGGCACGCGGTGAAGAAAGCGGGATGAGCCGATGAGCACGATCGAGCAGGCACCCGACAATCCACTCGTCGAGGGCCTGGAGCGGCTGCCCGTGGCCCCCACCGCGCTCGTGATCTTCGGCGCCACCGGAGACCTCGCCAGGCGCAAGCTGCTGCCCGCCCTCTACAACCTCGCCCACGAGGGGGCCCTGCCGGAGCGGTTCTACCTGGTGGGCGTCTCGCGCAAAGAAAAGGAGCGCGAGGACTACCGCGCCGAGTGCAAGCAGGCGATCCGCAGCTTCTCCCGCCGTCCCCCCGACGACGATGTGCTCGCGGGCCTGCTCGAACACGTCAAGTACGTGCCCGGCACCTTCGACGACGAGAGCGTCTATCGCGAGCTCGCGCAGGTGCTCGACGGCTTCGAGGAGGGCGCCGGCGAGAAGCTCAACCGCGCCTTCTACCTCTCGACCGCGCCCGCGTTCTTCCCGGTGATCGTCGAGGCGCTCGGCCGCCAGAAGCTCCACCGGCACGAGGACGCCGAGGTGCGGGTGATCATCGAGAAGCCCTTCGGCACCTCCCTGGAGGAGGCCGTCGAGCTCAACCGCCACGTGCTCGACGTGTTCGACGAGCGCCAGGTCTTCCGCATCGACCATTACCTCGGCAAGGAGACCGTCCAGAACATGATGGCGTTCCGCTTCGCCAACGGCATGTTCGAGCCCCTGTGGAACCGCAACTACATCGAGAACGTCCAGATCACCGCCGCCGAGGACATCGGCATCGGCAGCCGCGCCGGCTACTACGACCACGCCGGGGCGCTGCGCGACCTGATCCAGAACCACATGCTGCAGCTGCTCTGCCACGTCGCGATGGAGCCTCCGGTGAACTTCACCGCCGAAGAGGTGCGCAACGAGAAGGTCAAGGTGCTGCACGCCATTCACGCCCCCACCGAGTCCGAGATCCCCGAGATGGCGGTGCGCGCGCAGTACGCCCCCGGGCACGCCGGCGGCGAGGACGTGCCGGGCTATCTGGAAGAGGAGGGCGTGCGCGAGAGCTCCAACACCGAGACTTACGCCGCGCTGCGCCTGGAGGTCGACAATTGGCGCTGGGCGGGGGTGCCGTTCTACCTGCGCGCCGGCAAGCGCCTCGCGCGCAAGATCACGGAGATCGCGATCACGCTGAAACCCGTCCCCCATCTCGCCTTCAGCGACGAGGGCTCGCTCGGGATCAGGCCCAACCAGCTGATCCTCACCCTCCAGCCCAACGAGGGGGTATCGCTCCAGCTCGGCGCGAAGATCCCGGGCACCCGCATGATCATCCGCCCCGTGAACATGGAGTTCCTGTACGGAACCGCCTTCCTCTCCCAGTCCCCCGAGGCGTACGAGCGGCTGATCATGGACGCGATGCGCGGCGACCCCACGCTGTTCACCCGCAACGACGAGGTCGAGGCCCAGTGGCAGATCTGCGACCCAATTGTGCGCACGTGGGAGTCGACGCCGGGGCCGCGGGCGGGTGGGCTGCCTCAATACGAAGCCGGCTCGCACGGACCGGCCGAGGCCGCAGGCATCCTGCGCGAGGGCCACAGCTGGCGGGTGATCTGATGCCGGCCGTCAGCGACGCGGTGTGGAGCGAGGAGAGCGGATGATCCCGCGTGGCGCACACGCTCCCCCCGGGTCGACCAGGCACGCGGAGGTGATCTGATGCCGGCCGTCAGCGACGCGGTGTGGAGCGAGGAGAACACCACGCCCGACGCGATCGAGGCCGCGCTGCGACGGATGCTGGCGGAGCGCCACGCCGAGAACGGCGGACTGGTGCCGGCGCGGGCGCTGAACATGATCGCGTTCGTGGACCGCGAGTGGAGCGGTGAGATCGCCAACCGCCTGCGCGGAGTCGGGCGCTACCACGCCTCGCGCCTGATCGTCCTCTCCTACGACCCCCGCCGCGAGCACCTCGACGCGCGCGCCACCGTGGCCTCCGAGGGCGACCCTCAACCGGGTGAGCTCAGCCTACTGCGGGAGACGGTGATCGTGGAGATCGGCGACCGCCACCTCGACGACCTCTACACGATCGCCGACCCCCTCGTGGTGAGCGATCTGCCCACCCTCCTGTGGTCCCCCCACGGCCACCACGAGGTGATGGGCGAGCTACTCGGGCTCGCCCAGGCGGTGCTGATCGACTCCGTGGACGAGCCCGCCTGGAGCGAGGCGATCGAGTGCGCTCGCTCGCTCTCGCAGCAGGCCTACGTGGTCGATCTCGCCTGGCTGCGATCGACCCCCTGGCGGGAGCGAATCGCCACCACCTTCGATTCCCCCCACATGCGCCGCGAGCTGCCCCTGATCGCGGACCTCACGATCCGCCACCACCCCGAGTCCACGATCGCCGCGATCCTGCTCGTCGGCTGGCTCGCCTCCCGCCTGCACTGGGAGGTCGGCCCGATCGCGACCCACGGCAACGCGCTCGCCGGCCGGGCCTATGCCCACCGCCAGGACATCGCGCTGCGCCTGCAGTCGGCGCCCGAGCTGCAGGTGCGCGGGCTCGCAGGCCTCGCCCTGGAGACCGCCTCGGGCTGGCGCCTGCGCCTCGACCGGGGGCCCGGGGGCCTGCACGCATACCGCCGCGACCCCCGGGGTAACGAGCGGGAGTGGACACTCCTCGGAGCCTCCCGCGGCGAGGCGGGCATCCTCGGCGAAGGCATCCGCCAGGCGCTGCTGCGCGACCCCACCTACGGGCCCGCGCTGAGCACCGCCGCGCAGATGACGCCGTGATGACGAGCGGGGCCCACACAAGTCCAAAGGCTCCCGCCACACCGAGGCCGCGAGGGACACACGTCGTGACCCAGCTGGAAGGACGTGTGCCGTGACCAGCCTGGAAGGACACGCGCTGTGACCCGCCTGTCCACCTTCGCCGACCCACGCGCCGCGGCGGAGCACGCCGCGGCGGAGATCGCGCGCGTCCTCAACGAGGCCCTGGAGCGCCGCGGGGTCGCACACGTATCGCTCGCCGGCGGCAACAGCCCCCGCCCGGCCTACACGATGCTCGCCGGACTGCTCGACGATTGGAGCGCGGTCGAGCTGTGGTATGGCGACGAGCGCTGCGTCCCCCCGGAGGACCCCGAGAGCAATCACAAGCTCGTGGCCGACTCCCTGCTCGCCCACATCCAGGGGCCCGCACAGCCCACCGAGCACCGCGTTCTCGGCGAGCTCGGCCCCGAGGAGGCCGCGCGCGCCTACGCCACGCAACTGCGCGAACGGGTGGCTCCCGCCGAGGAGGGCGGGGCCGGTGGTCGAGTGGGCGGAGTTCCATCGCTGGACGTCGCCCTGCTCGGCCTCGGCGAGGACGGCCACACCGCCTCGCTGTTCCCCGGCAACCCCGCCGTGGAGGACACCAGCGGCGCGCTCTGCCTC
>JBIOEY010000144.1:0-5616 GCA_044446505.1 Solirubrobacterales bacterium | reverse complement strand
GCCCGACCCGCCCGGCGACTTCGAGCCGCCTTCGGAAGAGCCCGAGCCCCCTTCCGTGCCACCGCCGGAGGAGCCCTGGGCGCCTTCGGGTGAGCCCGTCTCCCCGACAGGCCCCGAAGGGCCTTCCGGCAGGGGGCCGGCGAGGACTGGGGAGGCCTGGACCGTGAGCGGTACATCTTCCGGCGCCGGGGCGGGAAGGAGGGAGACGAAGCGGGACGACACGGTGCGGGCGCCCGTCGGCTTCCTTGGCCTGGAGCATCCTCGCCCGGATGTGCGAGCCCCACCGTGCCCGGCGCGGTGGGCGCGACGGCGCGCCGCAGACGTACATCTGACCCGAGCCCGCCTGGCCTCGGAGCGCTTCCGCGCCGTCGACATCGAGGCCTCTGCGGGACCGCCCGCATGACGTACCTGCCTGGCTTCGACGCTGCCGAGCCACCCGCATTGCAGGGCCACCAGCGCGAGCACGCTCGCAAGCAGGCACAGTCTCGTCCGCGGGACCCTATCGAGTCCTGCTGCAAGTCTCTGTGCAGCGCTCATAGACAACGCCTATCGGACGATTGACCGGGACTTCAAGGACCACGACCCGACGCTGGACCTTTGTTCACGCAATTTGCGCAGCTTTCGCCGCCGCCCACAGCGCTCACCGTGAGGTCGTCCTCAACCCGTCGGCGGACTCGCCCTTGCACAGCTTGCTCCCCCCCGCTCCGGTTGATAGGTTCATCCAAGGCGCGTGCCCTCACCGCCCGCGGTGTGCTGGTCGGGGTAGGGAAACATCCGGCGTCATGCCCGCAGTGCCGTCGAGAATATAGT
The DNA here is from genome assembly GCA_044446505.1 of Solirubrobacterales bacterium. Classification (GTDB taxonomy): domain Bacteria; phylum Actinomycetota; class Thermoleophilia; order Solirubrobacterales; family Solirubrobacteraceae; genus Palsa-744. The sequence goes on along the minus strand of JBIOEY010000144.1, from coordinate 4,806 downwards.
CATGGGGAGGCTGTTATTCTGCAATCGCAAATTGCTCACATCTTTCGGCATACAGACCTAGCCCTCGCCGACAACCCAACTCGCGCCGGCCGTACCGGCGTACCCGGTGGCGACCCCCCACAAATCCCCCCATATGCGCCCCGCCGGCAAGAACCAGCCTTTTTTAGCACCCCCCAAGCGTGTGCGAGCGGCAAGTCTGGACGTCGTCCTACGTTGACGCAGAGTGGAGTGCGAACCGACCTCGACGGTGACTGGCGTGCGCGCAGACGATAGTCCGCAGGACAGTAGCGAGCCCGATACCCGCGTCACACGCAGGCGGCTGACGATCGGCCTCGACCCCTTCGCGTGGGAGCTGCTCGAGGCGGAGGCCGCCAAGCAGAACGTCTCGGTCGAGGAGCTCGCGAGCTTCTCGGTGCTCTACTACCTCGCGGATGGCGACAGCGGACGCATCGCGCGGCGGCTGCTGCCGCCGCATCCGCTCGGGGAGCCGCACCCGCTCGGAAAACTGCTGCGCGGCTAAGCCGCCGTGCAGGCCATCGTGGTCGGGGCCACACCGCGGCTCGCGAGCTCCGCGTTCAGCTCCTGTCGATTGGCGGCCACTCCAGCCGCCCAGCCAGGCCCTGCGCCCCCAGGTCGACCAGTCCGCTGCGCTCGATCGGATGGTACCCGCCATCTTTGAGCTCGAGCCAGCTGACCGAGCGCTCCTGCGAGTCGACGATCAGCACCTCGTCCACGCTGTGGGTCGCGTAGAACGGCAGCTTCTCCCACGTCTCATCGCCGGGGGAGACGATCTCGACCACGAGGGCGGCTGTCGGATGCCAGGTGCCGTGGGCGCCGGGCCGGTGCAGAGCACCATCCGGCGCCCGGAAGTCGTGTTCTGACTCACCCAGATTGCACCGGCCGGTGGGCTCGAGACCCGCAGCGCGCGCCGCCGGTCTCAGCAGCGCGGCCAGCTGCCATTCGATGGAGGCGTGTGCGTGACTTGGAGCCGGAACCATGTGCAGGACACCCTCCCAAACCTCGTCGAGGCGGTCAAGACCCGAGCGGCGCCGGCGCTCGAGCAGTGGGTCGAGCCCGGCCGTGGGCGGGTCCAGGACCAGTGTTCGCATACTTCAGAGCCTACCAGCGCCCGTTTGCCGCTCCCGCGCGTGCCGCGCTGTCAAAGCTCTCAGCTTGCGACTCGCGCTCGGCCGGCCATCGTGGTGGGGGCCATCCCGCGGCTCGTCAGCTCCGCCGCGAGCGTCCGGCGTCCACGGTGGTGCAGACCGTGGATCGACCCCTCGCTCTTGCCGGTCAGCTTCGCGATCTCGATCGGCGAGAGACCCGCGACGTGGCGCAGGATCAGCACCTCCCGCTGCGCCGAGGGCAGCGTGTCGAGTGCATCCCGCAGATCCTTCAGCTTCCCGCCCGTCGCCGGATCGGACTCCTCGCGATCGGCCTTCCTGATCTCCTCCACCGGGATCAGGCGCTCGCTGCGGATGTAGTCCATCGTGACGTTGCGCGCCACGCGCAGGGCCCACGCGAAGAACGGCACGTCCCGCTCCTCGTATTTGCCGATCACCCGCATCAGCTTCGTGAAGACGTGCTGCGTGATGTCCTCCGCCTCGTGGTGGTTATGGACGATGCTGCGCACGTAGCCGTAGATGTTGTCCGCGTAGCGCGCGTAGAGGAACCCGAGCGCCTCGCGGTCGCCGGCCTGGGCCCGTTTGATCGCCTGCGACACCAGCCGCGAGTTGGTCTCCCCCTGGCGGGCCCCGGGCGCCGCCGAGCCGGCGTACCGGAGTGGGCGCTCCATCCTTGCACTCTGTTCGATCCCTGCGATTGGCACTGTCGATACCCCCGTATCGCGGTCGATGTTCCCGCTCGCCCGCTCCATGAGCGATGCAGGAAAGCAAAGCTTTGCCATGTCCCCAGTGAAACTACATGTTCCTAGTCAAAACGACGTTAAACATCTGTAGAAAATCCGAGCCCGGCGTCCGTGAAGATCGCCCGGAGGCAGGGAGCACCGCCATCCCTGCCGAGATGGTGATCCCCTCGCCCCTCCGGTGCCACGACACTCGGCCGAGCCTCATAAACGCAGAAAGCGCGACGCTCCCTGCGTCGATGTGCGCTCAATGCTGCAGCTGGAACCCCTCCATTGTATCCCAATCCAGAATCCCACAGCCGCCTTGCACTTCGACTTCGCACTTTGCGACTGCTTGAGCGGCACCCTACCACATTGGACGAATTTTTTGAGGGAAAATCCTCCCAGGTTTCGCCGGGCCCAATCCCCACTAAAACAGTGAACTTTTGCTCACACCGCGCCGCGCGGGCGGAAGGGCTCCTCCGCGCGGATCGTGTCCGGCCCGGAGAGCTCGAACGCGGCGTGCAGCGCGCGCACCACCGACTCCACGCGCTCGCGGGGGATGATGCAGGAGATCTTGATCGGCGAGGTGGAGATCATGTCGATGTTGAGATCCTCGGCGGCGAGCACCTTGAACACCTTCGCGGCCACCCCCGGGTGCGAGCGCATGCCGGCGCCGACGATCGAGACCTTGCCGACCTCCTCGTAGGCGATCAGCTCCGAGAACAGCTCGCTCCCCAGCGGCTCAAGCGCGGCGCGCGCCGCGCCCAGATGCTCGCGGGGAACCGTGAACGAGATCTCAGCCAACCCTCCCCCTGGGGGCCTGTTCTGATCGATCATGTCCACATCGACGGCGGCCTCGGCGAGCGCCTCGAAGATGCTCGCCGCCACGCCCGGTCTGTGCGGGACCCCCAGCAGCGTGATCATCGCTTCGGAGATCGAGTGGGTTACGGCGGTGATGAGAGGCTTCTCTGAATGGTCCATGCTCTCTCCTTCCGACACCACCACGGTACCGGGACGGTCCTCGAAGGAGGAGCGGCAGTGGATCCGCACCCCGTGGTTGCGCGCGTACTCCACCGAGCGCAGCTGCAGCACGCCCGCGCCGGAGGCCGCCATCTCGAGCATCTCCTCGAAGGAGACCGCCGCGAGCTTGCGCGCGTCGGGCACGATCCGCGGGTCCGCGCTGAACACGCCCGCGACGTCGGTGTAGATTTCGCACACCTCCGCCCCGAGCGCGGCTGCGACGGCGACCGCGGTGGTGTCCGAGCCCCCGCGGCCCAGGGTGGTGACGTCCTGCGTGGTCGTCGAGACCCCCTGGAAGCCCGCCACGAGCACGATGTGGTCCTCCTCCAGCGCCGCCCGGATGCGCTCCGCGCGCACGTCGATGATCCGCGCGCGGGTGTGGGAGGTGTCGGTCACGATCCCCGCCTGCGAGCCCGTCAGCGAGATCGCGCGGTGGCCGAGATCCTTGATCGCCATCGCCGCCAGCGCACACGAGATGCGCTCGCCGGTGGAGAGCAGCATGTCCATCTCGCGCGCATCCGGGGCCGCGGAGACCTCCTGCGCCATCGCGATCAGCTCGTCCGTGGTCTTCCCCCGCGCCGAGAGCACCGCCACCACGCGTGCGCCTCCCTCGCGCCGCTCCACGATGCGCCGCGCCGCCCGCTTGATCCGCTCGGCGTCCGCGACGGAGGTCCCCCCGAACTTCATCACCACGATCTCCGACACGCCCGCAGGATATCGGTGGGCCGGGGCGCCCACCGGCGGCCGGAGAGGGCCGAGGAGGGGCCCCCTGGCGGTGAGGGCCGCGAGCGCCTATCCTGGGAGATCATGTCAACAAATACCCCAACTCGATAGGGGGCGGCGCATGGCCTACCGCACGAGCATCTTCGTCGACTTCTGGAACTTCAGCCTGCAATGGCGCAATCGCGCCAACGGCGACCGCATCGACTGGCCGCGGGTTCCCTCCGCGCTGCTCTCCGAGAGCGAACGGCAACTGCAGATCGCGGGCTTCCAGGATGCGCTGCACCTGGAGGAGACCCTGGTGTACGCCTCCTACGACGAAGACGAAGCGGGGAGGAAGCTGAAGGGGTGGTTCGACGCGTTCCTCGACAAGCAGCCCCGCTTTCGCGTGACCACGCGCATGCGCCGCTCGAAGCCCCGCTCGGTGTACTGCCGGGCGTGCGAGCAGAGCATCGACAAGTGCCCCCACTGCGAGGAGCCGATGCGCTGGTCCCCCGAGAAAGGAGTGGACACCGCGATCGTCACCGGGCTGCTCTCGCTCGCCGGCGAGAGCGCCTTCGACGCGGCGATCCTCGTCTCCAGCGACACCGACTACCTGCCCGCGGTCGAATGGCTGCAATCGCGCGGCTTCAAGGTAATCAACGCCACGTGGGCCAACCACGGGCACGAGCTCGCGCGGGCCTGTTGGGCCTCGTTCGAGCTCGACGCGATCGTTCCCGACCTGCGCCAAGGGAGCGCCCCCGAGGCCGCGGCACGCCCGGTGGCGGCGGCGTCCGAGACGCTCGAGGTGATCACAGAGGACCGCTGCCCGCCGGTGCCCGCGCCCGCGGTCAACGACCATGCCGCCGCGCCCGCGGAGGCCGCCCGCCCGGGCGCACCGGTTCCCGCCGCGAGCTGAGCACCCGGGCGCGGCCCGGGTGCCACACCCGCGAACAGCGCGCACGGGGTGGGCGGTGGAGGCCCCGGCTCCCGACCCCGCTCGACCTCTACAGCGCCCGGCGGCCCGATAGCGCCTTGCCGAGGGTGACCTCGTCGGCGTACTCGAGGTCCGCCCCCACCGGGAGGCCGCTCGCGAGGCGGGTCACCTTCAGCTGGGGGGCGCGCTCGTGGAGCTCCTGCGCGATGTGCAGCGCCGTCGCCTCCCCCGTGGTGGTGGGGTTCGTGGCGAGCACCACCTCCCGCACCGCCGGGGCGTCCGCGGCCGAGCCGGGGGGCTGGGC
>JBIOEY010000143.1:0-5747 GCA_044446505.1 Solirubrobacterales bacterium | reverse complement strand
GGGAGACCGCCCCGGGGAGTACCCCGCCGCGGCGGTCTCCCTGCGCTCGGCCTCGCTCGAGCACTTTGCGATCGTGGAGGTCTCCTCGGGGGAGCTGCTCGGCACCACGGAGGCCGCGCGCGCGCACTCCACGGTGCACCAGGGCGCGATCTACATGCACCTGGGGCGCTCCTACGAGGTGCGCGAGCTCGACCTGGAGCGCCGCCGCGCGCTGGTGGCGCCGTTCGACGGCGACTGGTACACGCAGCCCAAGCGCGAGACCGACACCACGATCGAGCGGCTGCTCGACCGCCGCGAGACGCTTGGCGTGGCGCTCTCCTTCGGGGAGGTCTCCGTCACGGACACCGTGCTCGCCTACCAGCGCCGGCGCCTCTCCGACCACGGGCAGATCGACCTCGTGACGCTCGATCTGCCCGAGACGAGCTTCTCCACGCAGGCGCTCTGGTTCGAGCTCGACCCCGAGCTGCTGCGCCCCGAGGCCCCGAGCGCCGGTCGGCCCGCGGGTGAGGCGTCGCGGCCCGCGGCGGGGACATCGGGGCTCGCGATACACCCCGAGGCCCCCGCGGGGGAGGATGAGCGCGAAACGGAGCTCGGCGCGCTGCACGCCGCGGAGCACGCCCAGATCGCGGTGCTGCCGCTGATCGCGATGTGCGACCGCTGGGACATCGGGGGGCTCTCGACCAACATCCACCCGCAGACGGGGGGTCCGACGATCTTCATCTACGACGGGCACCCGGGCGGGGTGGGAATCACGCGCGCGGCGTTCCTGCGCTTCGAGGAGCTCTGCCGCGACGCCCACCGCCTGATCGCGGAGTGCCCCTGCCGCTCGGGCTGCCCCTCGTGCGTGCAGTCCCCGAAGTGCGGCAACCTCAATGAGCCGCTCGCGAAGGCGGGCGCGCGGCGCCTGCTGGAGGGGATGCTCGCCCAACCGGCGGAGGCCTCCGGCGAGTTCGCCACAATCGACGGCTCGTGGCCCACGACTCCGGCAAGAGAGCGATCGCAGGCGTAGCGGTCCTGCTCGCATTCGCGCTGACCGCGCCACCGAGCAGCGCCGGCGTCAGCGGCGGTCCAGGCGCCGGCCCAAGCTCTGGCTCCGGCGGCAGCCCCGACTCCGGCCTCGGCCCCAGTGGCAGCCTCGGCGAAGGCCCGAGCGGCGCCCCCGGCCCGGGCGGCGGGATGGCGCTGACCCACTGGACGCTGCGCCGCGACCCGGCCGACCTGGGCCTCCTGCGGGGGTGGTCGGCGGGGGGCTTCGCGGGCACGGAGGTGAGCGTCCCCAACGTGGTCAACCCCGCACCGCTCATGGGACGGGGGGCGATCGCGAGCTACGAAGGCTCGGTGGCATGGTACCGCACGAGCCTCATGGCTCCCACCGCGGGGACCTACGCGGTGGACCTCCAGTCCGCGAACTACCTCGCCGAAGCGTGGATCGACGGGCGCCCGCTGGGCTCCCACATCGGCTTCTACCTCCCCTTCGAGCTCCGCGCCGCGCTGGCGGCGGGCCCGCACACGCTGGTGGTGCGGGTGGACTGGCGCGACCCGCTGCTGCAGACACGCGAGGGCTTCCACCGCACGTGGTTCAACTTCGGCGGCCTGAACGGCGCGGTGAGCGTGCGCGAGATCGGCGCGAGCGAGCTGTCGGACCCGACGATCCAGACGACCCTCGCGCCCGACACCCCGGAGGCCCGGCAGGCGACGGTGCGGCTGAGCGTGGCGGTGCGCAACGACGGCCCGGCGCGCGCGATCGCCCCGGAAGGCACGCTGAGCCGCGCGGGCCGCACGATCCCGGTGAGCTTCCCCGCGCAGCTGGTGGGCGCGGAAGAGACGGTGAGAATGAGCGCAACGGTGACCGTCCCCGAACCGGCGCTGTGGTCGCCCGCGGGCCCCAACCTCTACGAGCTCACGCTCGCGGTGGCGGGCGAGAGCAGCTACTCCGCGCGCGTGGGGCTGCGCGAGCTGACGTGGGGGGCGGGGCGGATGCACCTCGATGGGGAGCCGCTCAACCTGCACGGCGCCTCGATTCAGACCGAAGCGCGCGGGCACGGCGACGCGCTGGGCCCTGCGGAGGAGGACGCGCTCGTGCGGGAGCTGAAGGCGATCGGCGCGAACGCCACCCGCTCCCAGCATCCGCTCCCAGCGGGCCTGCTGGAACGCCTGGACGCCGCGGGGATCCTGGTGTGGCAGGGCGTCGGCCCGAACGACCCCTCGGGCGACTGGACCGGCGTGAGCGCCGCGCTGGCCGAACGCGCCCGGGAAGACGTGCGCACGGCGGCGCAGGCGGACCAGCTGCACCCCTCGATCGTCGCATGGAACCTCGCCAACGAGGTCGCCGGCAACGGCCACCCGGGGGGGCAGGCGCGGTACATGGAGGCGATGTCCCGGTGGCTGCACGCCTACGACCCGGGGCGGATGGTCGCGGTGGACGTCTGGGGGGCGCACCCTCCCCGGCACGCGGGACCGCTGTACCGCTACGTGGATGCGGTCTCGGAGACCGACTACTCGGGGTGGTACGAGGGCATTCACGGCAGCGCAGGTCAGCTGCGAAAGCGGATCCGCGCGCGCCTAGCGGCGATGCATAGGACGTTCGCGGGGAGGGTGCAGATCGTCAGCGAGTTCGGCGCGGAAGCCAACGCGCTGAACCCCCCCGACCGCCCCGGAGGGTACGCCTTCCAGACGCGCGTGCTGGCCCGGCACATCGCCCTCTACGAGGCCGACCCGAAGCTGAGCGGGATGCTCATCTGGGTGCTGCGCGACTTCGCGCTCACTCCCACCTACGACGGCGGCTCGGTGAAGCACAGCGCCCCCCACATCAAGCTGATCGAAGGGCTCAACGGAAAGGGCCTGTTCGACTGGTCGGGGCGTCCCAAGCCCGCCGCGGCGGCGGTCGCGCAGCTGTTCAAGGCGCTGCCCGCCGGGTGAGGAGCATGGTCGAGTCCCGGCCCCCGCCGACCGAGCTGGGCCCGTGTGATCTTCGTGGGGCATCGCTAGGATCCAGCAGATGAGCTCCGTGGGCGATGCAGTAGCAGGTCTGCCTGCGAGCCGCGCCCAGACGCTGTTCGGCCGAGTGATGGCGCTCGTCGCGCTGACGGTGGGGTTCGCGACGCTAGGGGCGTACCTGGGTCGGAACTTGGGCGGAGCCGGGTGGTTCGTGGCGTGGTTGATCGCGCTCGGCTGCCTGGTCGGGCTGAACGTTGCCAGTGCACGCGGGAACCACAGCCTTGCGTTGGCGCTACTGCTCGCGTTCGGGCTGCTGGTGGGCGCGAGTGTGGCTACCACCATCAACTACTACTCTGCGACCGACCCGACCGCGGTCCGCCAAGCATTCGGGGCGACCGCGCTGTTCGTGGGCGGCCTCGGCTCCGTCGGTTACGCCATCCGTCGCGACCACTCTTCCTGCGACTGTTCGCGAACTCGTCCCGCTAGGCAATAGTGCTGACGCCGGCACCGAAGCTGCCGACACCGCCGAAAGTCACAATCAGAGAAGATCGACACACAACAACCGACGCGCCGTGGGGCCGCTTCAAGCGCTACCAGATCGCGCCGGCAGCAGTCAATCTGCGAGGGAGATGGCGCAACCACTCTGTGCCGCGGCGTGCTTGAGATCCTGATCCCAGGTGACGAGCGCGGTGTCGGGGCCTAGCGCGAGCGCGCTCGCGAGGTGGACGGCGTCGTATCCCCGCAGTTCGTGCTCCTCGGCAAGTACGCCCGCCCTCCGCGCGAGCGGGCCGTCGATCCCGATCAGCATCAGCTCATTCTGCAACGACTCGAACTCCTCGCGCGCCCGGCCGTACCCCGTGGCGCTCAGCCGACGGGCACGACGGGCGGCGGCGAGCGCCGCGCGACCCTCGGGATAGCACAGGATGCTGGACACTGCCCGAAGCCTCGTGCCCCACAGCTCGGCCACCAGTTCGGAGCCGGGCTCGACAATCACAAGCTTGACGAGCGCGGAGGTGTCGAAGTACAGGGTCAGCGGCGCTGCTCGGCAACGAGGTCGGAGACCGAGCCGCGCGCGTTCACACGTGCCCGGCGCGAGCTGCGCGCACGTGCGGGCAGCGTGACGAGGCCTCGCCGGACCAGGTCCTCGAGCGGATCCGCACCGTCGATGGCAGAGAGCCGCGCGATCGGCTGGCCGCGACGCGTGACCACGACCTCGGCACCCTGCTCGACATGCTCGAGGTGCTCGCTCAACCGATCGTGAAGCTCACGCACCCCAACCTCATATCCCTGACCATGTAGCGTCATTCTTGTGATCGTAGCAGCTACACGCCAGACACCGGATTCCAGGCCGGGTACTGGCTGAGACCACTCGAGGCCGCCGAGGATGGTGGCACGACGAAAGGCCCCGCGAGATCACCGGGGACTGCTGGGCGCGCCGGCCTTGCCCTTGGCCCTGCGCGCCGCGGAGCGCTCGGCGTTCTTCTCGCGAGCCTGGGCGTAGGACTGCGAAACGAGCGTCTTGCTGTCGGACCAGCCGAAGGCTCGGACGAGTACCGCGATTGCAAAGAGAATCCCCCAGGCCGTGGTCACGAGCTGCTGGGCCACGGAGTAGGCGGTCGCGTTGGAGGCGCTGGTGATGCCCTTCAGCGAGAGCACGTTGAAGCCCTGCACCACGCCCGCCCCACCCGGAGTCACCGAGCTCACGTTCGCGATCGAGTTTCCAGCCACCACACGCATGAGGATGTGAAAGCTGACGGGGATGTTATAGGCGGACAGGAACACCGCGATCACCCCCAGCATCGCCACCCAGCTGATCGCCTCTGGAAGCACGACGCGCCCGAGGAAGGCGCGGCGGTGGACGAGGATCTGTGCACCCACCTTTGCCTGCTCCCACCACCGCTTGACGCGCTTGCGCAGCACCCGGGCTACCAGGAACAGGAGCACGGCGAGACCGAGGAGGAAGATCGCGGTGGCCCACGGGTGTTCGGTGACGAATCCCAGCTGGAGTGAGAACGACCCACCGACCGTCAGGAAGAGATACAGGTAGCAGAACGTGCCGATCAGGGTGAAGAAGATCTTCTGCACCGCCATCCCCGCCAGCACGCCGGCGAACGTGGCTGCGAGGATGATCGTTGTGAACATCAGCAGCATCACCAGCGTGCCGAGGTTCGCCGGCAGGACGGAGTTCAGCGCGACGGCGGCCGCATAGCACGCCAGGATCTGTATCCAGCGGATATCGGAGTCGGGGTATCCGTAGCGCAGGATCGAATACCAGGCGTACGCGGTTGCGGTCGTCTGCAACGTGATGAGCACGATGGCTGCGATCACATCGCCGAGCGGGATGCTCGTGACGATGCTCCAGATGTGCTTGCACCAGCCGGTTATGTCCCAGCCCGCAAGCGTCGCGGCGGCGCCGATCACCACGATCACCAGCGCGCCGATCAGAAGCCGTCTCAGGTGAAGCCGCCCGCGCCCCCCCGCGAGTACCTGAGTGCTAGCCATCACCCGATCTTAGGCTCATCAGCCAGCTCGTGCGCGAACCCCCTGGAGCCTCGCGAGCGCTGGGCTCTCGCCGTTGCTGCACGTGCTCGCAAGTTTCCTCCGACTATGTTCCCTCGGCGCATGCTGGCCGATCTTTGATCGGTGGGTGGGGCCGCACATGTGCGGCCCCTACCGTGCCGTGCATGCACGGCACGGCCGACCGGTACATGTACCGGTCGGGGCAGCGCCGCCTGCGGCGCGGGGGTGCCCCAAGAAACGGGGGCGGCGGCCCAGAAAGACGGGCCCAGCGCCGGAGGGAGGGTGAGGGG
>JBIOEY010000142.1:0-5830 GCA_044446505.1 Solirubrobacterales bacterium | reverse complement strand
TCCTCGCCCCCCTCTAGGACCGCCACACCGCCCTGCAGCGCCGCGTCGAACAGCGCGGGGTGGACCCTGAAGCGCGCGGCCTCATCGGCGTGGGCCCGCTCGAGCGCGACCTCGGTGAAGATCTCCCCGCCACGACGCCACGCCGCCCGGATCCCCATGAAAGCCGGCCCGTAAGCAAACCCGACAGCGCTCAGGCGGTCATAGAGCTCCTCGACGTCAACCGGCTCGGCGCCCGCAGGCGGCCACGCCTCAGCCGCCAGCCGCTCGACCACGCTCGAGCTCGACGTCTGAAGGTCCGACGCCAGCACGCCTCTCGCATGGCACGTCCACTCGGCGAGCTCCGAATCGCCCTCCACTGCTGACTCCTCCTGCGGACGCGAGTGGACCGCGAACGCCCGCTGCCCCGACTCATCGGCCGCCTCCACCAGCAGCTGCAACTCGGAGGCACCCCGACCCTCCAACACAAGCGGCGCCTGGAACGTCAACTCCCCGACCGTCTCACACCCAACCTCCGCGCCCGCGGCGAGCGCCATCTCGGCGAACGCGGTCCCCGGCACGACCACCGTGTCGAGAACCACATGGTCACCCACCCATGGTTGGCTCTCGATCGACACACGGCCCGTGAAGAGCCACTCATCACGCTCGCCCGCCAACCTCACCGCGGCCACGAGCAGCGGATGCCCGGCGGCGCGCAACCCCGCCGCGCCCAGATCGCCCACGTCCGCCGGCGGCTGGAGCCAGAGACGCTCACGCTGAAACGCGTAGGTCGGCAGATCGACAGCCCGCGCACCGCGCCCGGCGAACAGCGCCGGCCAGTCAACCCGCACACCGGCGCAGTGAGCCCGCGCCAGGCACGCCAGCAACGTCTCCGCCTCGGGGCGGTCCCCATGCAACGCCGCCGCCAGCAGCGCGCTCTCCCCGGCCCGGGGACCCAGGCACTCGTGGACCGCCGCCGCGAGCACCCCATCCGGGCCCAGCTCCAAGAAACGCGTCACACCAGCGGCCTGCAAATTCTCCACGCCCTCCGCGAACCGCACCGCCTCACGCGCATGACGTGCCCAGTACTCACCATTCGCAAGCTCCCCATCGGCCGCGAGCCTCCCAGTCACATTCGACACGATCGGGATCCGCGCGGGCGCGTACTCGATCCCCTCCGCCACCTCCCGCAGCTCCGCGAGCATCGGCTCCATCAACGGCGAGTGAAACGCGTGACTGACACGCAGGCGCTTCGTCCTGCGACCCCGCTCACGCCACCCCGCGCCCCACTCCTCCAGCGCATCCGCCTCACCCGAGAGCACCACCGACCGCGGACCATTCACAGCGGCGAGCGCAAGCCGGTCGGCATATCCAGCGAGGCCCTCGCGCACCTCCGCCTCCGAAGCCTCCACCGCCAGCATCGCGCCGCCCGCCGGCAGCGCACCCATCAACCGGCCCCGCGCCGCAACCAGCCGGCACGCATCCGCCAGCGAAAACACCCCAGCCACACACGCCGCCGACAGCTCCCCGATCGAATGACCGATCAGGAAATCAGGCTCCACGCCAAACGACTCCAGCAGCTGGAAAAGCGCCACCTCCACCACAAACAACCCCGCCTGCGCGAACTCGGTGCCATCCAGCAACGCCGCCTCAGACGAACCCTCAGCCGCGAACAACACCTCCCGCAACGGCCGTGGCAAATGCCCATCCAGCTCCCCACACACCTCATCGAGAGCCTCCCCAAACACTGGGAACACCTCACACAGCTCACGACCCATCCCCACCCGCTGTGCACCCTGCCCGGTGAACAGGAACGCGGTCAAGCCCGGACGCGCGACGTCCTCGTGGACGCCCGCGGCAGATTCGCCGCGTGAGAGCGCGCGCAGGCTTTCCAGCAGCTGCTCACGGGTGGCGCCGAGCACCGCGGCGCGACGCTCGAACTGCGTACGGCCCCTCGCCAGCGAGAACGCCACGTCCAGCGGCTCCAGCTCAGAGTGCTTTTCGAGATATGCGTGCAGGCGCGCCGCCTGGGCACGCACCGCCGGCTCGCTCTTGGCCGAGACCAGCCATGGCAACGCCGGCAGCTCGGGAGCGCGCGCAGGGGATGGGTCCTCCGCCTGCGCGGGAGCGGGCGGCGCCTCCTCGAGGATCATGTGGGCGTTGGTGCCGCTGATCCCGAACGAGGACACCCCCGCCCGGCGGGGGCGCTCGCCGCGGGGCCACGCCTGCGCGTGCGTGAGCAGCCTGATCGATCCCGCCGACCAGTCGACTTGGGGGGAGGGCTCGTCCACGTGCAGGGTCGGCGGCAGCTCCTCGTTGCGCAGCGCCATCACCATCTTGATCACGCCGCCGACGCCGGCCGCGAAGGAGGTGTGGCCGATGTTCGACTTGATCGACCCGACCGCCAGCGGGCGGTCGGCGCGCCGCTGCCCGTAGGTGGCCAGCAGCGCATGAGCCTCAATCGGGTCGCCGAGCGTGGTGCCCGTGCCGTGCGCCTCCACCGCGTCGACGTCGTCGGTGCAGAGGCCGGCGCCGGCGAGCGCCTGGCGGATGACCCGTTCCTGGGATGGACCGTTGGGGGCCATCAGGCCGTTGCTCGCTCCGTCCTGATTGATCGCGCTGCCCCGCACGAGCGCCAGCACCCGGTGCCCGTTCCGGCGCGCCTCGGAGAGGCGCTCGAGCACCACGAGGCCGACGCCCTCGCCGAAGCCCGTGCCGTCGGCCTTGGCGGAGAACGCCTTGCAGCGCCCATCGGGCGCCAGGCCGCGCTGGCGGGCGAACTCGACGAACACCAGCGGGCTCGACATCACAGTCACACCGCCCGCCAGCGCCAGCGAGCATTCGTCCTGACGCAGCGCCATGCAAGCGAGGTGCATCGCCACCAGCGAGGAGGAGCAGGCGGTGTCGACGGTCACGGCCGGACCCTCCAGCCCAAGGGTGTATGCCACGCGACCCGATGCGACGCTGTTGGCGGTGCCGCTCAGACGCAGCCCCTCGAGCTCGGCGGGAACCCGCAACGCGTAGTCAGACGAGCCGGCGCCGGCGAACACCCCCGTCTGTGTGCCACGCAGCGTCAGCGGGTCGATCCCAGCTTCCTCCAGCGCCTCCCACGCCGCTTCCAGCAGCAGCCGCTGCTGCGGATCCATCGCCAGCGCCTCGCGCACCCCGACCCCGAAGAAGCCGGGGTCGAAGTCGCCGGCGTCGTGGATGAAGCCCCCTTCGCGCGTGTACGTCGTGCCCGGGCTCTCGGGGTCGGGGTCGTACAGCCGCTCGAGATCCCAGCCACGGTTGGTGGGAAAGCCACCGATCCCGTCTTCGCCCGCGATCAGCAGCTCCCACAGCTCCCGGGGCGACCGGGCGGGCCCCGGATATCGGCAGCTCATGCCGACGATCGCGATCGGCTCGCTCGCGCGGGCGTGCAGCCGCTGATTCTCCTGGCGCAGCCGTTCGCGCTCCTTCAGGGAGGCGCGCAGCGCCTCCACGACCTGCGGGTCAGCGCTCACGCCTCGCCTCCCGTCTCTTCAGGCGATCCCTCGGCCCCGATCGTCATGCGGACCAGGGTGTCGGCGTCCATCGCATCGATCGCGGCGTGGTCCTCCTCGGTGGACGAGGACTCTCCGTGCGCGCCACTCACAAGCTTCACCAACTGCTCGTACAGGCCGGTTTCGCGCAGGCGCACGATCGGGATCGAGGCGAGCGCCCGGCGGATCTCCGACTCACCCGCGCTGGCGCTCTCGCCAGCGTCGGTGGCGGGGATCGCCTTGCGGATCAGGTAGCCGGCGAGCGCCGCGGAGTTGGGGTAGTCGAAGATCAGCGTCGACGGGAGCCGCAGTCCGGTCGCCCGGGCCAAGCGGTTGCGCAGCTCGACCGCGCTCAGCGAGTCGAACCCGAGCTCATTGAACGCCCGCTGAGCGTCGATCGCCTGCGGCGAGTTGTGCCCGAGCACCGAGGCGGCCTGGGCGCACACCAGCTGCCGCACGATCGCCTCGCGCTCGGCCTCCGGCACGCCTGCCAGCTCGCGCGCCAGCGAGCCCGCGGCGTGGCGCTCCCGGCCGGCTGGGCGACGCACCAGCTCGCACAGCATCGCCGGCAGCGCACCGGCGCCGGCCTGGGCGCGCAGCGCCGCCATGTCCAGCCGCACCGGCGCCACCAGGGCGTGCCGCACGCCGCGGGCGATCTCGAACAGCTCGGGACCGTTGGCGAACGCGAGCAGCCCCTGGCGCGCGATCCGCGCCCTGCCCTCCTCGCCAAGGCCGCCAGTCATCGCGCTCTCCTGCTCCCACCACCCCCACGCGAGCGACTGCCCGGCGAGCCCGCGGGCCTGGCGCGCCTGCGCCAGTGCATCGAGGAACGCGTTGGCCGCCGCATAGTTGCCCTGCCCCGGACTGCCGAACAGACCGGCCGCCGAGGAGAACAACACGAACTCGGCAAGCCCCAAGCCCTCCGTCAGCTCGTGCAGATGCAGCGCCCCGTCCACCTTCGGGCGCATCACGCGCTCCACCTGTTCGGCGCTCAGCGACTCCAGCAGACCGTCGTCGAGCACGCCCGCCGCGTGGATTACCGAGGTCAGCGGCCTTTCCGCAGGGATCGAGGCAATCAGCGCATCGGCCTGATCGCGGTCGGCGACGTCGCACGCCACCACGCGCGCCTCACAGCCAAGCTCGGCCAGCTCGGCCACCAGCTCACTCGCGCCCTGCGCGTCTGCCCCACCCCGGCTCACCAGCAGCAGGTGCCTGGCACCACGCACGGAGGCCAGATGACGCGCCACAAGCGTCCCCAGACGGCCCGTGCCCCCCGTGATCAGCACGGTGCCCTCCGGATCCGGAGGCTGAGGGATCGTGAGCACGATCTTGCCGACGTGGCGGGCCTCCCGCATGAAACGAAACGCCTCCGCCCCACGACGCACATCCCAAGTCGTGACCGGCAGCTGGGAAAGCACTCCCCGCTCGAACAGAGCCACGATCTCCAGCAGGATCTCCTGGATCCGCTCCGGACCCCCGTCGTGCGCGTCGAACGCGCGATATCGCACACCGGGATGCTCCTCGGCGATCCGCTCTCGATCGCGGATATCCGCCTTGCCCATCTCCAGAAAACGCCCACCCCCGGGCAGCAAACCCAGCGACGCGTCCACGAACTCCCGCGCCAACGAATTCAAAACGACGTCCACGCCCCTGCCCGCGGTGACACGCAGGAACCTCTCCCTGAACTCCAGATCGCGTGAGGAGCCGGCGTGCTCAGGGTCCAGCCCGAGCTCGGCCAGCACCGCCGCCTTGGCGGGGCTCGCGGTCGCAAACACCTCCGCGCCGAGATGGCGCGCGATCTGCAGCGCCGCCATGCCGACGCCGCCCGCCGCCGCATGGATCAGCAGCGACTCGCCGCGCTGCAGATCCGCGAGATCGACGAGCGCGTAGTAGGCCGTCAGGAACACGATCGGCGCCGCCGCCGCCTGCACGAAGGACCAACCCTCGGGCATCGGGACGACAAGCTCGCGGTCGGTCACCGCGACCGGCCCAAAAGCCTCCTCGATCAGACCCATCACCCGGTCGCCCGGCGCGAGATCGTCCACGTCCTCTCCGACCTCCAGCACCACGCCGGCGCCCTCGCTGCCGATGCCGATCGCCGTCGCGCCCGGCAACAAGCCGAGCGCAACGAACACGTCACGGAAGTTCAGCCCACCGGCGTGCACCGCGATCCGCACCTGGCCGGGGCCCAGTGACTCATGCGCGCGCGGGCTCGCGATCAGCGCCAGATCGTCGAGCGTGCTGCGCTTGGCGGCGAGATGCCAGCGATCCTCCCCGGCCGGGGCGAGCAGGGTTTGAGTGCCCGCCCGCCCGTCCGCCGACCCGGCCGGGGA
>JBIOEY010000141.1:0-5897 GCA_044446505.1 Solirubrobacterales bacterium | reverse complement strand
GGGTGGTGCCGGCGCTCGTCCCCCCCGCGCTCGTGCCCCCCGCGCTCTGGCCGCCGGCGCCGGTGGTGCCCTGCCCGTTTGCGCCCGTGGCGGTGCTCGCGGTGGAGGTGGTGCGAGCGGTGCCCGTGCTGCCTGCGGTAGCGGTGGGCGCGGCGGCGCCGGAGACGGTCACGGTTTTCGTCCCCCCGCCGCAGCCTCCGAGCAGCGCGCCGCCCAGGGCCAACACGGTTGCCATCGATGCCGCTCGTCCGATCATCGCCCCACTGTATTGGCCAAACCGGTCCGACCCCACCGGTTGTCGCGGTCTTATTAGTCGCTGCTAATCTCTATGGTTAGTAATTGCTAAGTAGGTAAGGAGGGAGGGAATGAGCGCCGAACCGACCCGTGCCCGGGTTCCCGCCGCGGAGCGCCGCGAGGAGCTGATCGCTGCCGCCGTGCACGAGTTCGCGCACGGGGGTCTGCACGGGACCCCCGTGGAGCGCATCGCGCGCCGCGTGGGGGTCGCTCAGCCGTATGTGTTCACGCTCTTCGGCAACAAGCGCGAGCTGTTCCTCGCCGCGCTGAAGCGCAGCTACGAGCGGATCGCCGAAACCTTCGAGCGCGCCGCCGCGGAGTACCGCGAAGGGCGGGGGCCCGCCGACTGCGCGGACGCCCTGGAGGCGATGGGTCTCGCCTACGTGGAGCTGCTCGCGAGCGACCGCGACTACCTGCTGCTCCAGCACCAGTGCTACGCCGCGTGCGACGACGAGCTCGTGTGCGCCCGCGTGCGCCACAGCTACGCCGAGCTCGTCGGTCTCGCCAAGCGGCTCTCGGACGCCGACGACGAGCGGCTCGACGACTTCTTCCGCCACGGCATGGCCCTCAACGTCGCCGCCGCCCTCGGCGTCGAGGATCTCTCGTGCCGCTGTCCCTGGGTCCAGTCGGAGCTCGCCGACACCGCGCGCGAGCCACAGTAAGGGTTCGCGTCGTGGGCCCTAAAGAGGCCCGCCGGGCAAGACCCCCTGGGTGCGACTCCCCGGGGACGAGCCGATCGCTGTCCTCGGCGACGCGCGGCACGGGCGCCGGGGGCCGGCGGGCCCGATGCCCTACGATGCGGGATGGGCCATGTCTGCCTCCACCCAGACCCCGGCGTCCAAGCCCAAACGCAGCAACCGTGAGTTGGCTCGCACCAGCGGGCTGGTCGTGCTCGCCGTGCTGATGACCCTCTTCGCCGTATTCAACCTCGAAAAGGTCAAGGTCAGCTGGGTCTTCGGCTCTGGTCAGGTCCCTTTGATCGTCGTGATCGTGCTCTCCGTGCTCGTGGGGGTCGTGTTCACGCACTTCGCCGAGCGGCGCTCCGCCAAACGCCGGTAGTCCTCGTCGGCCGGCATCGTTCCGTTTGTCGCGGCGGTCCCGTTGCCGTTGGGCGTTTCGCCTGCAGCCAATTTTCCGTTGGTCGAGTGCGTCCCATTGGTCGCGGGCACCCCATTCCCATTCGTCCGTGGCGTGCCGTGGCTCGAGTGCGCTCCGTTGGTCGCTGGCGTCCGGCCGGCCACGGGCGTACCGTTGGTCAGGGGCTTCCCATTTGCGGTCCCCGCGAGCTGCGCCTGCGCAGCGGACGCCGCCTGCGAGGCAGCGCTCTCCGCCGGCCGGGCCTGTGCGATCGCCTGCATGGCCGCCTCGGGGCCGAGGTAGGGGGTGAGGACCACGTAGGAGATGTACTCGGAGAGGACCGGCAGCCGGTGGCCGCGGCCCCCGACGGCCTCGCGGTAGAGGATGTGCCAGAGCGCTCCCGCGATCCCCTCGACCGCGATCCTGCTGCGCGGGCGCCGCGGCGCCCCCTCGGTGAGGAGCGTGGCGATCTCGTAGGCGAGGTCCCCCACGCTCGCGATCGCCGGCGGCCCCGCCTCGAACGCCTTCGCCGCGAGCGTCACCAGCCGGGGGGGGCTCTCCGCGAGACGCGCGAGCAGGGCGTCGACGGTGCGGCAGACCGCGGCGGGCCACTCCGCGGAGACGAGGCCGGGGTCGGCGGCGAGCTGCAGCAGTTCGTCGCCCAGCACGTCCAACGCTTCCAGGTAGCACGCCTCCGGGGTGGGGAACAGGTCGATGAAGGCCTCGATCGGCAGTCGCGCGTCATCCGCGATCCGCAGTGAGCTGAGCTCTTCGGGCTTCTCCGACCGCGCCCACAGCTCGATCGCGCTGCGCAGCAGCCGCGCGCGGGTGCTGCCCCCGCCGCACGCGTCCGGCTCCAGCTTCGGGGCCGCGGGGAACGGGGGGTTGGCGCACGCTCGCGGCCGCAGCTCGCGCGCCGCGGGGGAGTTGAACAGCAGCGACCACTTCAGCATCTCCTTCGTGAGCGTCCCGAGGTCCTCGGTCTCGCCGTCGCGCAGGCGCATCGACGTCGCCCGTCGCAGCCCCCCCACGATCGCCCTCACCACCGGCAGTGGGAGTGCGTCCGAGCGATCGGTGCTCACTCGGCGCGGATCGGAGAAGGCTCGGGAGAACAGTCCTTCGCACAGCGCCAGCGCTCTGTGCAGGCGCCGCAGGCCCTCCGGGCCCGCGGTCTGGGCGTCGATCAGCACGAGGTGCAGCGCCTTGGGGTTCTGTTCGAGTTCGCTCCCGAGCGCCTCCAGCGCCACGCGGAGGCGCCGCTCCGGGCGGCCCTCGGCCGTGCGGTAGGCGTGGGTGAGGCGCTGGACCGCGCGGTTGACGATCAGGTCGAAGGTGGCCATGAAGCAGGCCTCCTTGCCCGAGAACTGCTCGTAGAAGGCCCTGCGCGAGACTCCCGCCAGCCCGATCACGAGCCGCACGCTCGTCTTTTCGTAGCCTCGGGTCGTGACCGCCTCGATCATTCCGCCGTGCATGCGGATGCGCTGATTGTGGGCGACCCCCGTCGCGCCGATGCTGTGCGGGCCCTTGGGCAGGCGCGCGTAGATCGGCACGATCGTCTTCGTCTTCCTCTTTTTCGGCTTCCCTCTCCCGTTGCCGTTCGATCCCGGGTGCTCTTGCTCGGACCCAGACATTCGACCTCCCCGCATCCTCTCGATCCCCAGACTGTCATGGTATCTGGTAAACAGGACCATTCCATGTCAGCGATTTTTTGTCTACAGCTTACTCAATGAGAACACTCCCGACGCCGGCAAGGTTCGGGGAAGAAGCGGTTTCCCCAGCAATAAGCGGCTTTTGAAGATACCTGAGCGGCGGCCCAAAGGCGTTTGCCCTGCCCGTGGCGTATTGCGGGTTTGATCTGAGGAGGCTCGTAATGCGAGCCAGCGGATGTCTACGACTTCTCGATCCCCGGGAAGCCCCGGTGCGTCGATCCGCCGGGAGCCCCAGGTGCGGCTCAGCCGTCCTCGCCGTGCGCGTCCGCGTGGCGCACCACGACCACCGGGCGCGTGGAGCGGTGGAGTCTCAGCTGCTCTCGCCGTGCGCGTCCGCGTGGCGCACCACGACCACCGGGCGCGTGGAGCGGTGGAGTCTCAGCTGCTCTTGCCGTGCGCGTCCGCGTGGCGCACCACGACCACCGGGCGCGTGGCGCGGTGGAGCACCTCCTTGGAGGTGCTGCCGAGCAGTTTGGACTTCAGCCCGCCCAGGCCGCGGGAACCGATCACGATCGCGCGGGCGTGCTGCGCCTCGCCCGCCGCGACGATCGCGTCGGGCGGGTCCGTGAGGTCCTCGGCCGCGAGCGCCTGCGCGTCGAGACCCGCCTCGCGGGCGAGCGCCGCGCCCTCCTCGGCGAGCGCCTGCGCGTGCTCCTCGCTCGCGCGCTCGACCTCCCGCGTGACCGAGGGGTCGAAGGGCAGCATCGTGCTTCCCATCCCCGTGGGGTCCGGGACGAGCATCATCTCCGCGAGGCCCGGCTCCCACACGGTCAGCACGATCGCCCTGCCCGGGGCGAACAGTGCGCCCGCCTCCGCCACCGCCGCGCGCGCCGCCGGGGATCCGTCGTAGGCGATCAGGATCGGGGACTCTCCGGTCATCGCGCCAGCGTAGCCGTTTCGGTGCTCACCGGCCGGAGGAGCTTGCGGTGCAGAGCGGCGGCGGATCGGCCCGCGGTGCGGGGCGGCGCGGTCGGGCGCTCAGTGCAGGATCACCCGCAGGACGATCACGCCCACTCCCATCGTGGCTCCCACGCAGAGCTGGAGCAGGAGCTCCGCGGGCCGCGCGCGCGTGCGCATGCGCAGCCCGGCGAGCAGCTCGAACGCCACGAGGCTCCCCGCGCAGATCCACAGCGCCACGGTGACCGCGGTTTCCTGGTTGGCTCCCACCGCCCACCCGACCAGCAGCGCGAGCACCGGCGCTCCGGCGCCGCGCACGATCGCCCAGTCGCGTCCGAGCGCCCATCCCAGTCCCCGCAGGGTGAGGGGCTCGTGGGACTCGAGGCGCCGGCCGAGCAGTTCGGCGTAGGAGTGCGCGAGCCAGTAGACCAGCAGCGCCACCACCACCGAGCCAATGGTCTCGGGGTAGGTCTCGCGCAGGCTGCTCTCCGCCGCGAGCAGCGCGCCCACGGTGATCGTCCCGTACACCGCCCCCGCGGGGTTATCGCCCGGGAGCGCCCAGTCGAGCGCCCGGATCGCTGCGCGCCACGCGCGAGTGTCCTGTCCGGTGCTCGCGCGATCGTGCGCGGAGGTGCTCGTGCGTTCGTCCGCGTCCGCGGAGGTGCTCGCACGATCGTTGCGGGTGGGCTGCACGGGCTCCATGATGAACGCCGCGCCGCCCGCGGGCGTGCAACCCTAACGGGATGAGCCCCCCCGGTAGCGCCACCGTGGAGCGGAGCGCCCTCGACGGGCTCTTCGCGGCGCTGCACCGCCGGGGGTACACGATCGTCGGGCCCACCGTGCGCGATCGGGCGATCGTGTACGACGAGGTCGCAAGCTGCGCCGACCTGCCGGTGGGGTGGACCGACGAGCAGGACGGCGGCCACTACCGGCTGCGCCGCCGCGAGGACGAGGCATTGTTCGGCTACAACGTCGGTCCGCACTCCTGGAAGCGCCACCAGCTCCCGCCGGAGCGGCGGCTGTGGCGGGCGCGCCGCGACGAGCACGGCGGCCTCGTCGAGATCGAGCAGGAGCCGCGCGAGGCTCCCCGCTACGCGTTCCTCGGGGCGCGCTCCTGCGAGCTGCATGGGATGGCGATCCTCGACCGCGTGCTGGGCCCGCGCACGGGGTCCGATTCCGGCGGGGCGGGGCCGGAGCCCGATGCCGGCCAAGCCGGGGATGGTCCCGGGGCGGGGGCCGAGTGCGCCGGACGCGCGCGGCGCGAGGAGGTGTTCGTGGTCGCCGTCCAGTGCGCTCAGGCGGGCGGCACCTGCTTCTGCCTCTCGATGGGCACGGGCCCCACGGCGGAGAAGGGCTTCGACATCGCGCTCACCGAGGTACTCGAGGGGGAGCGCCACTACTTCGTGGCGGAGGTCGGCAGCGGGCGCGGGGCGGAGGTGCTGGCCGAGGTCGAGCACTCCGGCGCCGCGGAGGCCGAGCGGGGGGCGGCGAGCGCGGCGCACGCGCGCGCGGCGGCGCAGATGGGCCGTGAGCTCGACGTGAGCGACATCCGCGAGCTGCTCTACCGGAACTACGAGCACCCCCGCTGGGAGGAGGTCGCCGAGCGCTGCCTCTCGTGCGGGAACTGCACGATGGTGTGCCCCACCTGCTTCTGCACCACCGTCGAGGACGTCACCGACCTCGCGGGCGAGCACGTCGAGCGCCACCAGCGCTGGGACTCGTGCTTCACGATCGACTACTCCCACATCCACGGCGGCGCGGTGCGCCCCACCACCCGCGCGCGCTACCGCCAGTGGATGACGCACAAGCTCGCCACCTGGATCGACCAGTTCGGGAGTTCCGGGTGCGTGGGCTGCGGGCGCTGCATCACGTGGTGCCCCGTCGGGATCGACATCACCGAGGAGGCCGAAGCGATCCGCG
>JBIOEY010000140.1:0-5981 GCA_044446505.1 Solirubrobacterales bacterium | reverse complement strand
GGCGGGCTCTCACGTCGAGGAGGGGCAGTTCGACCGCGTGCTGGTGGACCCCCCGTGCTCGGGGCTGGGGACGTTGCAGGCCCGCGCGGACCTGCGCTGGCGGGTGAGCCCGGACGATGTGAAGCAGCTCGCGGGCACGCAGGCAGCGATCCTCGCAGCGGGCGCTGGTGTGGTTCGTCCGGGCGGTGTGCTGGTCTACTCTACGTGCACGATCTCCCCGACCGAGAACGAGCGCCAGATTTCCGCCTTCCTGGAATCCAACCCGGACTTCGCCCTCGATGACCTGCGCGCGGAGCTCCCGGATCGATCGAGCGCCGGCGTGCGGTCGGGACGGATCGCCGATCGGGCCGTGGGGGAGCGCTGCGTGCTGACGCTGCCCCACCGCGACCGCACGGCGGGCTTCTTCATCGCGCGCCTGCGCCGGACAGGAGAGCGCGGTGACCGGCGAGCGCAAGTGGCTGGCGAGCACACATGACCGGCGAGCGCGAGGAGTCGACGCCGGCGGCCGACCTCGGCCCGCTCTGCCCGAACTGCTCGGAGCCGTGGCTGCGCCCGACGAACCTCGCGGGCCGCTACCGCTGCGTGTATTGCCTGCACCGCTTCGAGCTTGCGTCAGTGTGCCCCAACTGCGGCGAGCACTCGACGATCGTGCGCATGTCCTCGACCGCGATCCTCAAGTGCAACAACTGCGGCGACTCCATGTTGCAGCAGATATGAGCGAGTCGACAAGGGAACTGCTTTCGGGGGTGCGGGTGGCGCCGTCGATCCTCTCGGCCGACTTCGGCGCGCTGCGCGAGCAGGTCGGAGAGGTGCTGGCGGCGGGCGCGCGGGTGATCCACGTGGACGTGATGGACGGCCACTTCGTGCCGCCGATCACGATCGGCCCGCTGGTCGTGGCCTCGCTGCGCGAGCAGGCGGAGGCGGCGGGGGCGATGCTCGACGTGCACCTGATGATCGAGCACCCGGAGCGCCAGGTGGGCGAGTTCGTGCGCGCGGGCGCGCACTCGGTCACCTTCCACATGGAGGCGACGCCCCACGCGAAGTACGCCGCTGAGGAGATCCGCAAGGGCGGGGCCTGCGTGGGCATCGCGATCAACCCCGCGACCCCCGTGCAGGCACTGGCGGAACTGGCGGGCGAGGTCGATCTAGCGCTGTGCATGACCGTCAGCCCCGGCTGGGGCGGGCAGCCGTTCATCCCCCGCTCTCCAGAGAAGATCGCGCGGCTGCGCGCGCTGCTCGACGGCGAGGGCTCCACGGCAGCGCTCGAGGTCGACGGCGGGCTCGACGCCACGACCGCCCCGCTCTGCCGCGCCGCTGGCACGACCGCGTTCGTCGCCGGCTCGGCGATCTTCCACGCCTCGGATCCCGGTGAGGCCTACCGCGCGATCGTCGAGGCGGTGGGCGCGGACTGACCGCGCCGGTAAAGGATCGCGAGCAGCGCGGCGAGCAGGGTGGTCGCGCCGCAGTAGCCGATCTCTGCTCGCAGCACCTGTTCGCCGACGGCGGGGGTGAGCATCCAGGCGACGAATGCGACGGCGGCGACCAGCCAGCAGGTGGCGGCGGCGCGGGCGCGGTTGCGGGCGAGGGCGGCCTGGTTGAGCGTGCCCGACGCTAGGTGCATGCCCATCCCGAGGCCCACCAGGGCGAGGCCGAAGCGGTTGTAGGTGTAGCTCTGGCCGAAGAGCACGTGGCTCATCACGAACGGGCCGATCAGGAGCAGGCCCAACGCTACGGCCGCGGCGAAGGCGGCGATCGCGAGCACGGTGACGCGGATCGCGCGGGCGAAGGCGGTGTGGCCCTCCTTGGCCTCGAGGCCGGTGAGGTGGGGCAGCAGCGAGGTCTGGATCGCCTGGAAGAGCTGCAGCGGGGCGCGGGCGATCAGCATCACGTTGAACACGATTCCCGCGAGCGCGCGGTCGGGGGAGAGCGCGTCGACGGTCAGCACCGACGCGTTGAGGAGGGCCTGCTCGGAGAGCATGATCCCCGAGACCCACAGCGCGAAGCGCCCCCCGCGGGAGAGCGAGAGCTCCTCGTGCGCCGCCACCTCCTGGACGCCCTCGGTGCCCGGCCCGGCGAGCGCGGCGTCGGCCTCGTCGGCGGTGAACGCGGGGTAGGCCGGCTCGGCGGCGCGCGGCGCGGCGCCCATGCCGGCGCTGGCTGGGTCATCTCCGATCTCGTTGCGCGCGCTACTTCGCTCCCGGCTGTTGCGTGCGAACGCGGCGGGCACCACGACCAGCGAGATCAGCGGCGCCGCCGCGATTCCCAGCGCCACCGCGGTCTGTCCGCTGGCGAGGCCGAGGGCGACCGCGAGCGCGAAGCAGACGCGCGAGGTGGACTCCATCAGGACGAGTGCGCCGAACAGCCCGAAGTACTGGTGCCCTGCAAGCCAGCCGCGGGCGAAATAGCTGCCGGCGTAGGCGAGCGTGCCGACGAGCAGTACGTAGTACAGCGCCGAGTAGCCATCGAAGACGTGGTCGATGAGCTCTTCGTGCAAGGCGAGCGCAACGACGAGGAAGGTGAGCGCGAAGCCGGCCTGCAGCGCGATCGGCACGCGCAGGGGGTGCTCGACGTGCCCGTGCGCTCGGCGCTCGGCGATCGTGCGCGAGAGCAGCTGTTCGACGGGCCGGTAGATCACGGAGATGACGACGAACATCACCGACCACAGCACGTCCAAGCGCTGAGCGGCTTCTGCGCTGAGGACGTGGCTGGCGATCGAGAAGTACGCGAACGTCAGCAGCCCGGTCGCGGCGATCCCGATGGAGAGGAGCCGGGCGCCGCTGCCATATGAGCGGGTCTGCGCGGAGCCCGGCGGCGTCTCGGGCTCGGTGGTCGATGCGCCGCTAGAGGCGGACAAGCAGCATCGTCCACGGGAAGGGCGAGCGCACCTCGGCGACCGTCCCGTGGCGCGCGAGCAGGGCGGTGAACGACCGCCTGGACCAGTGGTTGAGGTGCCCGGGGGTGTTGCCGAGGTCCCGCCAGTAGGCGCCGCGGGCCATGTTGAGCGCCCGCCACAGCGGCTCGCGGGGGACCGAGACGAGCAGGTGTCGCTGCGCGCAGCGCGCCATCTCGGCGAGCGTGTGCTCGGGGCCGGGCACGTGCTCGAGCACCTCGATCGCGCACGCGAGGTCGAACTCGTCCTCGGCGAAGGGGAGGTTCTCGGCGCGCATCACGCGGTACTCGAGGTTGGGCGCCTGGCGCTGCGCCCAGCCAGCCTGGATCGACTCCTCCTCGAGGTCGATCCCCACGACGCGCCGCCCGCTCAGCCGCTGCGCCCAGCGCTCCACGAGCACGCCCTCGCCGCACCCGACGTCCAGCAGCGAGCCCGGGTCGGCAAGCCCGAGGAGTTCGTCGAGGCTGCGCTCGAAGCCGGCCATCATGCGGCGCACGAGCGGGTTGCTGGAGCCGTACTTGTCGTAGGTGTTGCCCGTGACGATCCCGTCGCGGGAGAGCGTGACGCCTGTCCCGCTCAAGCTCGCACCGCCTCACGCTCTTCGGTCTGGCCACTCCGCCGGGCGGCGCCGCCGGTGGGGGCGGCTCCAGGCTGAAGCGGCGCGCCGCCGGGCTCGTAGTGGGACGGCGGCACTCCGAGTTGCAGCTCGATCCGCCGCACCCGCTCGAACGTGCGCTGCGTCATCAGGCGCTGCGCGGCGAGCAGGTCGCCGATCACGCCGAGCGCCCACAGCACGATCGCGGCGATGAACAGCACCGCGCCGAGGATCAGCGACTGCACGTGGCCCTTGCCGTTGCCTTCGGCGTAGGCGACCACGAAGCGGATCCACACGCCGAGCGCCGCGAGGCCGATCGCCGCGGCGAGGCTCCAGAAGATCCGCAGCGGCTCGTACTGGGCGTAGACGCGGAAGATCGAGACCGCGTTGCGGCGCACGTAGGCGCCCATCGAGGGGAACAGACGCGACTCGCGCGTGGCGGGGTTGGTGCGCACCGGCACGTGCTCGACCGCCACGAGCAGCTTGCCCGCCTGGATGATCGTCTCCAGGGTGTAGGTGAATTTCGAGACCACCTGCATCTGCAGGGCGGCCTCGCGGTTGTAGGCGCGAAAACCCGAGGTGGTGTCCGGCACGGTGGTCGAGGAGGCCTGGCGAACGACCCACGAGCCCAGGCGCTGCAGCGCCTTCTTCAGCGGCGAGAACTCCTCGACGGTGCCCACCTCCCGGTCGCCCACGACCATGTCGGCGTGGCCCTCCAGGATCGGGCCCACCAGCCGTGCGACGTCGGGTCCGTGGTACTGGTTGTCGGCGTCGGTGTTCACGATCACGTCCGCCCCCAGCTTCAGGCATGTGTCGAGGCCGGCCTGGAAGGCGCTCGCGAGGCCCTTGTGGTTGGTGAGGCGCACCACGTGGTCGACGCCGTGGCGGCGCGCGACGTCGATCGTCTCGTCCTCCGAGCCGTCGTCGATCACGAGCCACTCCACCTTCTCGAAGCCCACCACCTCACGCGGGAGCTCGGAGAGCGTCAGCGGCAGCGTCTGCGCCTCGTTCCAGCAGGGGATCTGGATGATCAGCTTCATCGCCACAGCCTACCGGCCGCATAAGCTCTATCCCGAATGGACGGCGCGACCCTTCCCCGACAACGCGCGGGCCAGATGCGGCTCGCACGGCTGCGCGCCGTGCCGGGCGCCACGTGGGCGCGGCTCGGCTTCGCGGCGCTCTGCGCGGGGGCGCTGTTCGGCTACTTCGCCTTCCCCACCTACCCCACCTACGACTCCTTCTACGCGCTGCTGTGGGGGCGCGACCTGCTGCACCTGCACCTCCCCGACTTCAGCGTCTACCGCGGCCCCACCGAGCACCCCCTGGCGATCGCGTTCGGGACGCTCTGTTCGGTCTTCGGCCAGACCGGCGCGCGCCTGATGGTGCTCGGCTCGATCGCCTCCTTCGTCGCGCTCACCGCCGGCGCCTACCGCCTCGCGCGCCTCTGCTTCGGGCCGCTCGTGGCGCTGCTCACGGCGCTGCTGGTGCTCACCCGCCTGTTCGACGCGAACCTCGCGGCGCAGGGCTACCTCGACATCACCTACATCGCGCTGATCGTGTGGGCCACGGCCCTGGAGGTGGAGCGTCCCCGCCGCGGCACGCCCGTCTTCGCGCTGCTGCTCGCGGCCGGCCTGCTGCGCCCCGACGCGTGGGTGCTGGGCGGCGTGTACTGGCTGTGGTGCGCGTGGCCCGTTCTCGCGGGCGCGGCTCGAAAGGGGACCGGCAGGTCCGGGTCCTGCCGCGATGACCGGCTCCAGGCACGACGGCCGTCGCCCGGCAGGCTGCTCGGATACCTGGTGCTGGTGGGGACCGCCCCCGTGCTGTGGGTCGCCTTCGACGGACTCGTCACCGGCGACCCGCTCTACTCGCTGCACTCCACCGCGGTGCTCGCCGCCGAACTGGAACGCACCCAGGGCTTCACCAGCGTGCTCGCCGCGACCTGGCGCTACCTCGTGCGGATCGACAAGCTGCCGATCGTGCTCGGCGGCCTCGCGGGGGTCCTGCTCGCGGCGTGGCTGACCCCGCGGCGCGCGCGCGTGCCGCTGGCGGTGCTGGGGCTGCTGCTGTTCGTCTACGTCGCCGAGGGCGCCGCGGGGGCGTCGGTGATCGACCGCTACATGCTGGGCGCCGCGGCGCTGCTCCTGCCCTTCTGCGCGCTCGCGATCGGCGGCTGGTCGCTGCTGCGCGAGGGCTCGCTGCTGCGCCGCGTGTGGATGTTCGCCGGTGCCGCGCTGCTGCTCTACGGCGCGGTCGCGGCGGTGACCGTGACGAGCCTCTCCAACGCCCGCACCACGCTTGCCTACCACGACGACTTCCACGAAGGGCTCGCCGCCGCGCTGCACGCCCCCGCGGTACGGGCGCAGCTGGCCCGCTGCCCGCTGCTCTCGCTGCCCGACAACAAGCTGATCCCCGACGCCCGCTGGATCCTCGACACGACCGGCCAGCGCCACATCGTCGCCCGCAGCCAGGCGCGTGCGGAAGCGAACAACGGAGGCC
>JBIOEY010000139.1:0-6118 GCA_044446505.1 Solirubrobacterales bacterium | reverse complement strand
GTTACGGTGAGCGGCGCTACGGGGGGCGGGGTTGCGAGTGAGGGTGCTCATGCGTGGATTACTCCAATCGTCTCGACGTTGACGCCGGGCGCGATCTCGTTGTAGGAGCAGACCGGCAGGTGGGGCTGGGCCTGGGCGATCAGCCTGCGCAGGTGGCGGCGCACGCGCGCGGAGCAGAGCAGGACCGGATTGCGGGTCCCGCGCGCGCTTGCGTGCTCGACCTGGGTGCGCAGCGCCCCCACGATCGCCTGTGCGCGAGGCGGGTCGATCGCGAGGTACTCGCCGTCTGTGGTCTGGGTGATGGAGGTGGCGACCTCCTGCTCGATCGCGGGGTCAAGGGTGATCGCCTGCAGGCAGAGCCGCTCGTCCAGATGGGGGGCCGTGATCGCGCGGCCCAGTGCCTGGCGGGCGTACTCGGTCAGTAGGCCGGTGTCACGTGTTATTCGCGCCTTGTCCCCGATCGCCTCCATGATCGTGCCGAGATCGCGGACGGGTACGCCTTCGGCGAGCAGCGAGCGCAGGACGCGCTGGATCTCGCCGAGCGAGAGCGCCTCGGGCACGATCTCCTCGACGACGGCGGCGTTGGTCTCCTTGAGCCGGTCGAGCAGCGTCTTGACGTCCTGGCGGGTGAGCAGCTCGGAGGCGTGCGCGCGGATCGTCTCGGTCAAATGGGTGACGATCATCGCCTCCGCGTCCACGACGGTGTAGCCGAGCGCCTCGGCCTCGGCGCGGTCGGAGCTGTGCACCCACACGGCGGGCAGGCCGTAGGTGGGCTCGGTGGTGGGGATCCCGCGCAGGCCGCCGGCGGCGTCCCCGGGGTCCATCGCGAGCAGGTGCCCGGGCATGATCCGCGCGCGCGCGACCTCGGAGCCGCGCACCTTGACCACGTACTCGTGGGACTCGAGGCCGGGCTCGTCGTGGATGCGCACCGCGGGGATCACGATCCCGAGCTCCCCCGCGATCTGGCGGCGGATCGCGGAGACGCGCCGCAGCAGGTTCCCGCCGGAGCTGCCGTCCACGAGCGGGACGAGGCCGAAGCCGACCGCGAGCTCGAGGGCGTCGACGGAGAGCCGCTCCATCGCCTCCTCCGACCCCTGCCCGCCCTCGATCTGCCCCGCCCGCCCAGGCTGCCCGGGGGCGAGCGCGACCGCGGTGCCTCCCTCGGTCGCCTCGTCGCCGGGGAGGCCGTTGCGCACGCTCCAGCCGATCGCGCCGAAGATCGCGGCGATCGCGAGGAAGGGGAGCTTCGGCAGGCCGGGGACGAGTGCGAACAGGCCGATCACGCCGGCTGCCACCAGGGGGGCCTTGCGCTGGCGCAGGATCTGGGAGGCAATGTCGCTGCCGAGGTCTTTGTCGGAGGTGGCGCGGGTGACGATGATGCCGGTGGCGACGGAGATCAGCAGGGCGGGGATCTGCGCGGCGAGGCCGTCCCCGACGGTGAGCAGCGAGAACTGATGGGTGGCGTCGGTGAAGGAGAGCCCGTGCTGGGCGACGCCCACGACGATGCCCCCGATGAGGTTGATCGCGGTGATGATCAGCGCTGCCATCGCGTCGCCCTTGACGAACTTCGAGGCGCCGTCCATCGCGCCGTAGAAGTCGGCTTCCTGGGCGATCTCGGAGCGCCGGGTGCGGGCTTGCTCGTCGGTGATCAGCCCGGCGTTCAGATCGGCGTCGATCGCCATCTGCTTGCCGGGCATCGCGTCGAGGGTGAAGCGCGCGCCGACCTCCGCGACGCGCCCGGCGCCGTTGGTGACCACGACGAACTGGATCACCACGAGGATCAGGAAGATCACGAGGCCGACGACGACGTTGCCGGAGACGACGAACTCCCCGAACGCCTTCACGACGCTGCCGGCGTCCCCGGTGGTGAGGATCAGCCGGGTGACGGACACATTGATCGCGAGGCGGAACATCGTGGTGAGCAGCAGGAGGCTCGGGAAGGAGGCGAAGTCCAGCGCCTTGCCGAGGTACATCGTGGCGACCACGATCGTGAGCGCGGCGGAGATGTTGAGCGTGATCAACAGGTCGAGCAGCGCGGAGGGCAGCGGGACGACGAGCATCGTCACGACCATCACCACCGCGACGGCGGCGAGCAGGTCGGTGTGGCGCAGCAGACGGCGGACGGTGTCGAGGTTCATGAGAACACCACCAAGTGGTGGTCGATTGGGATGGGGTTGTTTTTGGGATCGTCCGCGCAGGCGATCTCGGCACCGAGGTGGTGGGCGTGGGGCCTCCTACCCCACGGCGTCGGGAGTGGGGCTGTGCCACGCGTTTGTAGATGCGGGACGAAGGTGGAGAGGAGCCTCATCGCGCGTACCTCTTATGCCGCGCGATGCGGTAGACGAAGGCGAGCACGCGCGCGACGGCGGCGTAGAGCTCCTCGGGGATCGCCTGGCCGATCTCGGCGGAGGCGTGCAGCGCGCGTGCGAGCGGGGGGTCGCTGACGATCGGGACGTGGTGCTCCTCGGCGATGCGCCGGATCTGCAGGGCGATCAGGTCCTTGCCCTTGGCCACGACCTCGGGGGCGGGGCGGGTGCCGTCGTAGCGCAGCGCGACGGCGAAGTGGGTGGGGTTGGCGATCACCACGTCGGCCTCGGGGACGGCGGCCATCATCCGCTTGCGGGCCGCCTGCGCCTGGCGGCGGCGCAGCGCGGACTTGACCTCGGCGGGCAGCCCGTACTGGCGCACCTCGTCCTTGAGTTCCTGCTTGGTCATGCGCAGCTTGCGCTCGGTGCGGCGGCGCTGCCAGGCGTAGTCGATCGCGGCGATCGCGAGGTAGGCGAAGGTGGCGTGCTGGGCGATTTCCATCCCGCGATGGCCCATCACGAGGCCGAGGGCGCCGGGGGGGATGCCGACTTCGGAGGCGAGCGCGCTCATGCCGGGGAGGATCGCGAGCGCGGCGACGCCCCCGACGACGGCGATCTTCGCGACCGCCTTGAGCGCCTCGAAGAGGATGTTGGGCCCGAACAGGTTGCGCGCCCCCGAGATCGGGTTGATCCGCTTGAAGTCGAGCGCGAGCGCGCGGGGGGCGGGGCGGAAGCCGACCTGGGCGGCCCCGGCGAGCAGGCCGGCGCCGAGGCAGACGGCGGCGATCGGCCCGACGGTGAGTGCGAGCGTGGTGAGCCCGACCTCCATCAGCGAGTGCAGCCCGGCGGCGCTGGTGGCCCTGGCGGGGTTCGCGATCTCGGCAAGGATTTCGCGGAAGGCGGCCTGCGCGGAGCTCACGACGGCGGGGCCGAGCAGGGTGATCGCGAACAGCCCGCCGGCGATCACGAGCGAGCCGCCGACGTCGGCGGAGCGCGCGACCTGCCCTTTCTTGCGGGCGCGCTCGCGGTGCTTGGGAGTGGCCTTCTCGGTGCGCTCCTCGTGTGCCACGACTACTCCCCGGTGCTTCCGTCGCGGATGGCGCCTGTGGTGGTGTCCCGCGGGCGGGGCTCGTTTGCGGTGATCCTCAGCATCGCTCTCACCATCACGCGACGTGCAGGGCGCTGAGCGCGGCGCCGACGGAGGTGGACATCTGGTTGGTGATCCAGCCCGCGACGAACGGCAGGGAGGCGCCGACGAGCAGCAGCGCGACCGCGACCTTCGCGGGGAAGCCGACGGCGAACACGTTGAGCTGGGGCACGACGCGGGAGACCACGCCGAAGGCGGCGTCGGTGATCACCAGCGCGATCAGCACGGGCGCGGCGATCTCCACGGCGGAGGTGAACACGGTGGAAAAGGCCTGCTCCGCGCCCCCCACGAGCGCGGTGATCTGCGGGGCGGAGGTGAGGGGGACGAGCTGGAAGGTGCGGGCGAGGCCTCGCAGCACCCAGGCTTCGCCGCCGATCACGAGAAAGACGGCGACCCCCACGAGCGAGTAGACGTGGGAGATCGCGCCCCCCTGGTTGCCGTTGACGGGGTCGACGAGGCTGCCGTAGGAGAAGCCAGCGCCGAGGTCGGCGAGGGCGCCGGCGGTTTCGACGGCGGCGAACAGCACGGCGAAGGAGAAGGCGAAGCCGAGGCCGACGAGCATCCCCTCGACGATCAGGGCGGCGAGGGTCAGGGGGTCGGTGGGGATGTGCTGCCCGTGCAGGGCGATCGGGGCGAGGCCCATGGAGATGCCCACCGCGATGATGCCGCGCACGCGCGGGGGGACCATCGGCGAGGAGAACGGCGGGGCGAGCAGGAACAGCGGGGTGACTCGCGCGAGCACGAGGATGAAGCCGGCGAACTGATTGCCGGCGAGCTGGCTCAGGATCTGGGTCATGGGGTGCCCCTCATCAGCCGACCATCGAGGGGATCGCGGTGTAGAGGTTGGTGGTGTAGAAGACCAGCTGGTCGAGCATCCAGGGGCCGAGCAGCACGGTAATCACGGCGATCGCGGCGATCTTGGGGATCAGCGTGAGGCTCTGCTCCTGGATCTGGGTGACGGCCTGGAAGATGGAGACGAGCAGGCCGACGACCATCGCGCCGAGCAGCAGGGGGCCGGCGACCTTGAAGGCGAGGCTCATGGCCTGCGAGGCGAGGTTGATGACGGTGTCTTGGTCCATGGGAGGGGGTCCAATCAGTGAAAGCTCTGTACAAGCGCCTTGATGACCAGGTCCCAGCCGTCGACGAGGACAAACAGCAGGATCTTGAAGGGCAGGGAGATGAAGGTTGGGGGCAGCATGATCATCCCCATGCTCATCAGCGTGGAGGAGACGATCAGGTCGATGATCAGGAACGGGAGGAAGATCAGGAAGCCGATCTGAAAGGCGGTCTTGAGCTCGGAGACGATGAACGCGGGGATCAGCACCTCGGTGGGCACCTGGGCGCGGGTGTGGGGCGATTTGGCGTGCGCGAGGCTCACGAACAGCGCGATGTCCTGTACGCGGGTCTGGCGGAACATGAATTCGCGCAGTGGCTGCTCGGCGCGCACGATCGCGGTGGAGGTGGAGATGCGGTGGGCGTCGAGCGGTTCGATCGCGGTGCGCTTGATCGCGCTGATCGTGGGGGCCATCACGAAGATCGTGAGAAACAGGGCGATCCCGACGAGCACCTGGTTGGGGGGCGAGTTGTTGGTGCCGACGGCGGTGCGGATGAAGCCGAGCACGATCAGGATGCGGCTGAAGCCGGTGACGGTGAAGAGCACCGCGGGGACCAGCGCGAGCCCGCCGACGAGCAGCAGGATCTGAACGGCGTTGGAGGAGTTCACGTTCACCGGCGCACCGTCAGTTCGCGCAACCGATCGAGCGCGTCCGAGACCGCGCTCATGACACCGGGGGGCCGCGCCTGGCCGGGGATCTGGATGGGAGCCCCGCCTGCCCCGTCGGCTCCGCCGGCGGGGGGCTCGGGGAGATCGAGCAGGCCGGCGTCGCGGGCCTGCTGCTCGGTGTAGCGGTGGATGGGCGCCACCCCGTGCTCCGCGGAGCCCACGAGCAGGTAGTCGCGCCCGGCGCGCACGAGGTGCAGTGTGCGCCCCGACCCGAGCGCCAGCGTGGCGAGGCTGGTGAGGCCGGAGCCGGACGGATGAGAAGCCCGCCCGCCCTCGCGCCCGGACTTGACCTGCTTGAGGATCCAGGTGAGCCCCCAGATCACGGCGATCACGATCAGGAGCCCGACGATCGTGCGTACGATGCTCGCGCCCCCGGAGCTCGTGTGCGAGCCGGTCGAGGAGGGCAGGAGATCGAGGGGCGTTCTTTCTCCGCCGCCCTTCGAGCTCGGCGTGAAGGCCTGCGCGGGGCAGGCGTCAGCGAGCACGGCAAGGCCGGTCATGGCCGTGCCGAGCGCGGGAAGGGCGGCCCGGAGGGCCGCGCGCGAAGGCGTTGTGAACCTGTTCATCGAGGGACGACTCCGAGGAGAGTCGCTCCGGTTATCGGCGCTGGCCCAGATGGCTTGAGATCAGCGCGTCGATCTGCACCTTGGTCGTGGGCTGCGCCACGTGGGGCGGTGGAGCACGACGGTGTGTGTGTGGCTTGCCGGCCGATGGCCGTACCCAGCTACACGCCAGCTCGAGTTAGGGCCCACGACAAAATAACTGACGGTCCGGTGCGGCCGCTCCGCGGCGATCTGCGCCACCCGTGATGCTCGCCGTGCCACCAGCACGGCTGCGCTCACGTGCGTCGCATCTCATCCACGGATCGACCACCCCGATCCC
>JBIOEY010000138.1:0-6124 GCA_044446505.1 Solirubrobacterales bacterium | reverse complement strand
GGTCTGGGGAGGTAGGGGAGAGGTCATCGGGCAATCCAAAGTTAGCTGATTATTTCGACAAAATAGCTAATCTCGATCTTGTTTATGAAGAATATGGTAGGCTGCTCGACGCCAGATTGTCAACACGTCCCAAATCGGAGGCCCCACCATGCATCGAAATCGTCGCCAAGAGGGTGGCCGAAACGGGGACCGATCAGGGAGACACTCGCTCCGCTCGCATCCCCGAATCGGCCAGCGCCGAAGGCGCGTGTCACCCGGCTTCGGTCGGGCCCCTCTTTCTCGGTTTGTCGCGTCGCTCGCGGCTGTGACCCTCATCGGAGGCGCGGTGCCCGCGATCGCCTCGGCTACGAGCGTGATCACGATCAGCGGAGCCACCGCCTCCTTCCCGCTCGTCCAGCAGCTCGCCCACAAGTACGCCAAGCTCAACCACAACCGGGTCGCCTTCCGGATCTCCCAGGGCGGCGCCCAGGTCGGCGTCAACGACGTCGCCGCCGGCCGCGTCACGATCGGCGACGTCTCCCGCGATCCCCTGCCCGCAGATCCCACCGGCCTCGACTTCTACCCGATCGCCAAGTACGCGATCTGCGTCGTCACCAACAGGTCCAACCCCCTCTCCTCGCTCACCGAAGCACAGGTCCAGGGGATCTTCACCGGCAAACTCCGCGAATGGGGACAGGTTCCCGGCGCCTCCGTCTCCGGCCCGATCGACCTGATCAGCCGCACCTCCACCGCCGGCGTGCTCACCAACTTCAAGACGCTCTTCCTCGCCAACAAAAGCGTCTCCAGTATCGCCGCCGAAGAGCCCTCCGAGGGGCTGCTCGAGCAGCAGGTCCAGAACGACCCCCACGCGATCGGCTTCCTCTCCAACTACCGCGCCGACCAGGGCGCCGTCAATCCGGTCGCCTTCAACGGCACGGCCTGCACGCTCGCCAACGCCACCTCCGGGCAGTACGCTGCCGTGGCGAAATTCTACGAGGTGACCAAAGGCCCCGCCACCGGCGCCGCCGCCAAGTTCATCTCGTGGATCAGGACCAGCAGGGCCGCCAAGAAAATTATCTCGACCCAGTGGATCCCGGCGTAAAAGGCAGCCAGCGACGTCGTGAGAAAGTCCGCTTTGACCGACACAGGCCGGGAGGGGGGGCCGCCCCCCTCCCGCTCGGGGTTGTTCGCGCGTCTGCGCAACCCCTGGCCCGACCACCGCGCCGAGCGTACGCTCGGCGCGGTGGCGTTGCTCGCGTGCCTCTGCGTGCTCGCCATGATCGTGCTCGTCGCGCAGCGCGCGTGGCCGATCTTCGCGCACAACGGCCTCAGCTGGCTCGGCTCCGGTGGCAGCCTCAAGCAGCAGGTGGAAAACATGCTCGCCACCTCCACCAACCCGCCCGCATCCGCCTTCCATCTACGGGCCTGGCCGATCATCTACGGCACCCTGCTGATCACCACGCTCGCGGTGCTCCTCGCGCTGCCGCTCGCGGTGCTCTCTGCCGTCTTCATCGTCGAGCTCGCCCCCGCCGCGCTGCGCCGCGGGATGGTCCCCGTCGTGCGCCTGCTCGCCTCCGTGCCCTCCGTCATCTACGGCCTGCTCGGGGTCCTCGTGCTCGTGCCGTTCGCCGACAGCCACCTCATCACCCCCTCCGAGCGCACCTCCGTGCAGGACACCGTCCAGCTCACCGGCGCCGGCCTCGCCGTCGCCGTGGTGATCCTCGCCGTGATGATCGCCCCGATCATGGTCGCCCTCACCTGCGACGCTCTCGGTGCGGTCCCCGGGGCCTGGCGCGAGGGCGCCGCGGCGCTCGGCGTCAACCGTCTGCGCGCGATCCGCGCCGTCACCCTCCGCGCCGTCCGTCCCGCGATCGTCGCCGCCGGCGTGCTCGCCACCGCCCGCGCGCTGGGCGAGGCGATCATGATCTCGATGGTCTCCGGCTCGAACTTCTTCGCCCCCCGGCCCGGCGACGGAGCCACCTTCCTGTTCGAGCCGCTGCGCACCCTCGCCTCCACGATCGTCGACTACCACGAAGGGACCGGCTCCCCCGCGCTCAGCGCCACGCTGTACGCGCTCGCGCTGCTGCTGCTCTTCTCCGCCTTCGTCCTCTCCCTCGCCGGCTACTTCATCAAGCTCCCGCTACGCCGCTATCAGGTTCGCGGATGAGCACGCAAAGCGGCCGATGCTGGGGTGGTCGCCATTTAGGGGTGGCGGGATGAGCACGTTCGTCTCCCATCCGCGGGCCGGTGGGCGGGCCGGCGGGCTCCCCTCCAATCCGCGGCGCGGGCGGGGATCCTCGATGCGCACCTGGCGCTGGAGCGATCGCCTCGTGCTGCTCGCCGCCTGGGCCGCCGGCCTCTCGCTGTGCGCGATCACCGCCGCGATCCTCCTCTACATGGGCTTCCGCGGCATCCAGTACCTGCGCCCCGAGCTGATCTTCTCCCATCCCGCGCCCAGCCTCCAGCAGAGCGAATCCGGCGGCTTCCTCGACCCCCTGATCGGGACCGCGCTGCTGACCGTGATCGGCATCGCGATCGCCGCCCCCCTTGCGATCTGTTCCGCCCTCTGGATCGTCGAGTACGGTCAGGGTGGGCGGGTCAATCGATTCCTCACCCGGATCGTCGAATCGAGCATCGAGGTCGTCGCCGGCACCCCCGACATCGTGATCGCCTTCTTCGGCCTCGCGATCTTCCAGCTGCACCTGTTCGCGTTCGCCTCCTTCACCGCCTCCGGCGCCGGCGTCTACGGCCGCTCGTTCTTCGCCGCCGGCGCGATGATGTCGCTGATCGCGCTGCCCCCGCTGTTCGTCACCACCCGCGACGGTCTCCAGGCCGTGCCCGCCCACATGCGCGAGGCCGCCTTCGCGCTCGGCAAGACCCGCATCGCCACGATCCGCCGCGTGCTCCTCCCCGGGGTGCGCGCCAACATCGCCACCGGCATCACCCTCGGCGTCAGCCGCATCGTCGCCGACACGGCGATCGTCGTCGTGCTGCTCGGCGCCACCCTGCGGATCGAACCCGGGGGCGCCGTTCCCGGACTGAACGTGCTGCGGGGCACCGGCTCCACACTCACCAGCTACGTCTATGACAACTCCCCCGCCGGCGAAGGCGGCGCTCCGCAGAAGGCCTACGCCGCCGCCTTCGTGCTGATGCTGTTCGTGCTGCTCCTCAACCTCGCCGTCGAACGGATCGCCCGCGCCCACGCCCGCTCGAGCGGTTTCGTCACCGCGATCGAAGGGATCGTATGATGTCCCCACAGCACCATTCCAGTCTTTATAGTGTGGAAAGTGAGGAACCGATGAGTCCCACGATGATCGAGCTCGAGCAGGCATTGCACCGGCCGAGTCCTCAGCAGGTGCCTGCGGTGCCGCCGGTGCGCACGATCGTGCTCGACCGGCCCCCCGAGCCCGTGCGGCCCCCCGAGCAGCGCGAGGCGCTGCGTCCGGTCGCCGAGGCCGCCGGCCCGGAGCGGCTGCGGTTGGAGGACGTCAGCGTCTCCTATGGCGGCGCCAGCACCCTGGGCCGGCGTGGCGCCAACGCCGTGCGCTCGGTCTCCCTCTCGATCCACCAGGGTGAGGTGTTGGCCCTGATCGGACCCTCCGGCTGTGGCAAGACGACCCTGCTGCGCACCCTGAACCGCCTCACCGAGCTGACCCCGGGCGCCCTTCGCGGCGGGCGGATCCTGCTCGACGGCGAGGACATCCACGACCTCGAAGACACCGCTCTGCGCACCCGCGTCGCGATGGTCTTCCAGCAGCCCAACCCCTTCCCGATGTCGATCTTCGACAACGTCGCCTTCGCCCTGCGCGAGCAGTCTCGCCGCCGGCCCCGCCGCCCCGAGCTCGAGCCGCTCGTGACCGACGCCCTGCGGCGCGCCGGGCTCTACGAGGAGGTCAAGGACGATCTGCGCCGCCCCGCCCTGCGCCTCTCCGGTGGCCAGCAGCAGCGCCTCTGCATCGCCCGCGCCATCGCCCTGCGTCCCGAGGTGCTGCTGATGGACGAGCCCTGCTCCGCCCTGGACCCCATCTCCACCGGCGTCATCGAGGAGCTCATCCACGAGCTCCGCCGCGAGCTCGCCGTCGTGATCGTCACCCACAACCTCGCCCAGGCCCAGCGCGTCGCCGACAAGGTCGCCTTCATGTACCTCGGCGACCTCGTCGAGTACGGCACCGCCGCGCAGGTCTTCGAGGAGCCCCGCGCCCCCCGCACCCGCGACTACGTCCGCGGAGCCTTCGGGTGAGCACCCGGATGAGGACCCTCCACGAAGGAGCCCCCATGGACGTGATCCCCCTCTCCACACCATCCGACGGCGCTCCCACCGCCACCCCCACCTGCGCCGGCTGCGGCGCACCGCTTGCACCCGACCAGCGCTACTGCCTCGACTGCGGGCGCCCCTGCTCGCCCGTGCGCCTCGCCTTCCTCGACGTGCTCCAGGCCGAGCACCAGCCCGCCGGCGCGTCCCTCCTCGGTGGGCCCCAGGTGGTTGGCTATCAGCTTCCGCCCGAGCCCGACGGCCTGCTCGGGTCGCTGCGCCGCTACTCCGGCCTCTTCGGGCTGCTCGCCGTCCTGCTCGCCTCGCTGCTCATCGGGCTGCTCGTCGGGCACTGGCTCACCGGAGGTTCCAATCCCGCCAAGCAGGTCGTCGAAGTCAAGGGACTCTCCGGGGCGCTCGCCGCCGCGCCCGCCGCCGCCTCGGGCGCCGCGACGGGGGTGTCCACCGGCTCCGGCTCGGGCTCCGGCTCCTCCGCCGGCCACGGCTCCTCAGCGGGCTCGGGCTCCTCCCAGTCGCACAACTCCGCCAAGAGCGAACAGGCCGAAGAAGCGCAGGCCGTCAAGGAAGTCAAGACCACCAAGCCGCTGCCCGCCGCCCACAAGACCTCCTCCAGCAAGCTCGAAAAAATCGCTCACACCACCGGCAAGCAGCACGCGAAGGAAGTCGCCGCGCTCGGCAACGAA
This sequence comes from Solirubrobacterales bacterium, assembly GCA_044446505.1. Lineage (GTDB taxonomy): Bacteria > Actinomycetota > Thermoleophilia > Solirubrobacterales > Solirubrobacteraceae > Palsa-744. The sequence goes on along the minus strand of JBIOEY010000138.1, from coordinate 1,189 downwards.
CCGATCGAAACCGGCGGGCACTGAGGGCGCTCGTGGTCGCCGCCGGACCCAATGGGCAGCCTCATCTTGGGGAACACGCCAAGCGCCCCCCGGCCTTCGCCGCCTCCAGCGGATCGCTTGCCGAGCTGCGCCGCGAGCGCCTGCAGCTCGCCGAGCGTGTCGCCTCCCTCACCTGGGATCTCGGCGGGCTCGCCTACGAGATGGCGATCCGCGACCACTACCGCCTCGACGTCCTCGCCCGCCGCGCCGCCGAGCTCCAGCAGGCCGACGCCCAGCTCGGTGAGATCGAGCGGCTGCTCGCCTCCGCCGAGGGCGGCGTCAGCGGGGCCTGCCGCGCCTGCGGAGCCGCCCACAGCCGCGGCGCCGCCTACTGCTGGCGCTGCGGCTCACCGCTGCTTCTGGAGGGCCGCCCCTCAGTGCTGCCGGGCACGCCTTCTTAGGCGGCGCGGCTACCGGCCGAAGGAGCTTTCGTCGCGCGGCTCGGTGGGGGCCGGCGGCGGAGATGGGGGCGGGCTCGCGACGGGCTGCGCCACGGGTGGTTGGGCGGCCGGCTGCGGCTGCTGGGCTGCGGCGTTCAGCGTCGGCTGCTTGGCCTCTCCGCTGATCGAGTCCTTGAACTCGCGCATTCCGCTGCCCAGCGAACGGCCGATTTCGGGGAGCCGTTTGGCGCCGAACACCAACAGCAGGATCACCACCAGGAACGCGATATGGACCGGATTGTCGAGTCCCATCACCTCCAGTCTGACAGAAAAGAAGAGGGGCCCGGCTTGCCACCCTCTAGGCGCCTTTTGGGCTGCTCACGTTCTTGCGGACGTTCTTGCGCACCAGCTGCCCCGCCACGAACAGCATGAATAGCGCGAAGCCCACCTGCAACACCTTCCCCGAAAGCGCGTTCGCCAGCGCCACTCCGCTTGCCGCGCCCGCCACCGAGAGCAGACCCAGCAGCAGCGCGTCGCCCCGGCGCACGTTGCCGTAGCGGTCCTGCATCACCGCCCCCACGATCGCCACCGGGATGATCGCCAGCAGCGAGGTCGCCTCCGCCTGGTGCTGGGTGAGGTCCATGAAGATCACCAGGCCGGGCACGAACAGCACGCCGCCGCCCACGCCGAGCAGGCCGGCGACGATGCCGCCCGCGAGGCCGATCGCCGCCGCGCCGATCACCTGACCACGAGCTCCACCGCGCTCGCGG
>JBIOEY010000137.1:0-6167 GCA_044446505.1 Solirubrobacterales bacterium | reverse complement strand
GTGCATGCACTGCCTGGTGGCAGGGCCGCATGCGGCCCTGCCGGGACGGCCACATGTGGCCGTCCCCCGGACCGCACATGTGCGGTCCGGCCCCTCGACGCATGCGTCGAGGGGAACGACACCCCTCAGACTCGCTGAATCAGCGTCCCCGTACCGAGGCCCCCGCCGCAGCACATCGTGACGAAGCCGATCTCCTTGTCGGAGCGCTCGAGCTCGTGCAGGAGCGTGGTGATCAGCCGCGCGCCGGTGGAGCCGAGCGGGTGCCCGAGGGCCATCGCGCCGCCGTTGACGTTGACGCGATCCATGTCGGGGCTGTGCTCGCGCCGCCACGCGGCGAGCACGGGGGCGAAGGCCTCGTTGATCTCGATCAGGTCGATGTCGTCGATCTTCATGCCGTTGCGCTGCAGGATCTTCGCGGTGGCGGGGATCGGCCCCTCGAGCATTTTCACGGGGTCGCAGCCGACGGTGGTCTGGTCGACGATCCGCGCGCGGGCGCGCAGACCGAGCGCCTTGGCCTTCTCCGCCGACATCAGCAGCACCGCGGCGGCGCCATCGGAGATCTGGGAGGCGGTGCCGGCGGTGATCTTGCCGTCGGGCTTGAACGCGGGCTTCAGCTGGGCGAGCGCCTCGAGGTTGGTGTCGGGGCGGATCCCCTGGTCGGTGACGAACGTGTCGCCGTTGACCTGGAAGGGGACGATCTCGCGCTCGAAGCGGCCCTCCTGGGTGGCCTGGTGGGCGAGGCGGTGGGAGCGCACCGCGAGCTCGTCGAGCTCGGAGCGCGGGATCTCCCACTGGTCGGCGATCATCTCCGCGCCGAGGCCCTGGCCGACGATGTTGTGCTTGGCCATCAGCTCGGGGGTGAAGGCGAAGCCGAACTCCTGCTGGGTCTGCATCCCCGCGGCGAACGGGAGGTGGCCCATGTGCTCGACGCCGCCGCCGATCATCGTGTCGTGCACCCCGGCGGCGATCAGCGCCGCGGAGAAGTTGACGGCCTGCTGGGCGGAGCCGCACTGGCGGTCCACGGTGGTGCCGGGCGTCTCGATCGGGAGGCCCTCCTGCAGCCAGGCGTTGCGGGCAATGTTGAAGGCCTGCTCGCCGAACTGCTGCACGCAGCCGGCGACGACGTCTTCGACCTCCGCCGCGTCGATCCCCGCGCGGGCGATGACCTCGGTGTAGCACTTGCCGAGCAGCGCGTTGGGGTGGGTGTCCTTGTAGTAGCCCTTCTCCTTGTGGCCGCGCCCGATGGGGGTGCGCACGGCCTCGACGATCACGACCTCACGGCCCTCTGGCTTTCGCATTTCGAAGTCCTCCGTGTGTGTAGCGCGGCTATGGGATGAATGCTCCGGGCGGCTTCCCGCGTTCCGATTCCTTAGTCTACCGCGTGGCACCCCTAGATTGACTGGTCAGTCAACCAGTCCTTTGGCCCTCCGTGACCCGGAGGCCGATCCGTCTCGCTACAGAAGGAGCAGAGCTGCCGTGGAGAAACACGCATGAGAGAGCGTCTGGCGATCGTGGGCTCGGGAGCAATCGCGTGCGGGCTGGCGGCCACCGCGGCGCACCACGGGCCCGTCCTGCTGCTCGCCCGCTCGGAGACATCCGCCGATCGCGCGCGCACGAGCGTCGACATCACGCTGGCGCGCCTGGCGGCGGAAGTCGACCCGGAGCACGTCCAGGTCGTGCTCGACCCCGAGGAACTCGCCGAGGCGACCTTTGCGGTGGAGGCGGTCGTGGAGGACCACCACGTCAAGGCGGGGGTGCTCGCCGAACTGGACGCGATCCTCGGTCCCGAGGCGATCCTCGCGAGCACCACCTCCTCGTTGTCGGTGGAGCGCCTCGCCGAGGCCAGCGGGCGCCCCGACCGGTTCCTGGGCCTGCACGTGTTCAACCCGGTCACCAAGATGAAGCTGATCGAGCTGATCTTCCCCGACGCGGCGAGCGCGGATACGCGCGCACGCGCGCTCGAGCTGTGCGAGACCTTCGAGAAGACCCCCGTGGTCGTTCCCGACGTGCCCGGGTTCGTGGTGAATCGCCTGCTGTTTCCCTACCTGTTCAGCGCGGTGCGCCTGCTGGAAGAGACGGGGATGCCGGCGGAGGACATCGACACCTGCATGCGGCTCGGTGCGGGCCATCCGCTGGGACCGCTCGCGCTGCTGGATCTCGTGGGACTGGATGTGTCGAAGGCGATCGGGGAGACCCTGCAAGAGCCTGTGCCCGCGCGGATCGAGCAGCTGATCTCAGAGGGCGCGCTGGGGCGCAAGAGCGGGCGGGGATTTCACAGCTACTGACCCACTCCCCAATTTGCGAAGAATTTTCTTAGGAGAGCCCCACCTTTTAGGTTTGCTTCATCAAGGCTGTGGATACTCACGGTGCGACACAGATCGCAACGCACACCCGCCTCCTCCCAGTGCACACGCTCCGGCCCGCTCCCCCCGCGGGCCGGACGTGTGCCTGGGAGGTTTTTTTATGCGCCGTTGGCCTCGCGGCTCTCGACCTCGCGCGGAGGCAGAGAGCGGCGCTGGCGGATGCGCACGGACTCGATGCGATTCTCGCGCACCGACTCCACGCGGATCGAGAAGGAGCCCGCGGTGACGGTGTCCCCGCGACGGGGCAGACGCCCGAGCTCGGCGAACACGAAGCCCCCGACGGAGTTGTAGGCGTCGCTGTCCACCGGCAGCTGCACGCCGTGGTCGGCGAGATCGGTGACCGCGACGTGGCCGCGCACGAACAGATCCCCGTCGGGCAGCCGGCGCACCTCACCGGCCGCGGGATCGGTCTCGTCGGCGATCTCCCCGACGACCTCCTCGATGATGTCCTCCACGGTCACGATCCCGGCGACGCGGCCGTACTCGTCCACCACCACCGCGAGCGAGGTGCGCTGGCGCTGCAGGTCGGCGAGGAGGTCGTCGAGGGGCTTGGTCTCGGGCACGATCGGCGCGTCGTGCACCACCGGCTCAAGCGTTGCGTGCGGCCCGTCGTCCATCAGCCGCCGCGCGAGCGCGCTGGCGTGCACGAGTCCGCGCACGCGGTCGCGATCCTCGCCTTCGGTGACGACGAGCCGGGTGTGGCCGGAGGAGATGCAGAGCTTCAGCGCGGTCCCGACGTCGCGGGAGATGTCGATCGTGATGACGGCGGGACTCGGGGTCATCACCTGGCGGGCCTCCTGCTCGTGCAGGTGGAAGACGCCGGTGAGCATCCCCGCCTCCCCCGGGTCAAGGTGGCCGCCGGCGTAGGACTCGGCGATCAGGCGCTTGAGCTCGTCGGGTGAGCCGCCCCCGGGCTCGTGGCCCATGTCCACCCCGAACACCCTGAGGATCCGCGCGGAGATCGCGGTGATCGCGCGGATGATCGGGCGGAACAGGACGGCGAAGCCCTGCAGGGGGCGGGCGATGCGGCGGGCGACGCTCTCGGCGCGGTCGATCGCGTAGAACTTGGGGACCATCTCCCCGAAGATCAGCTGCACGGAGATCACGATCGCGTAGGCGATCACCACGGAGATCACCACCGCGACGTCGTGGGAGAGCCCGCCGCCGAACGCGCTCTCCAGCGCGTGGGCGAGCGTGGGGGTGGCGAGCGCGCCGATCCCGATCGAGGTCATCGTGACGGCGATCTGCACGGCGGAGATGTACTCGTTGATGCGCTCCAGCTGGCCGAGGGCGAGCGTGGCGCCGCGCATACCCTGCTCGCGCATCACCTCCAGGCGGGCGCGCCGGGAGCGCACGAGGGCGTACTCGGCGATCACGAAGAACGCGTTGATGGCGACCAGGAGGGCCGCGAGGATCAGCTTCAGCGCCGTCACGCGCGACGCTCAGCCAAGCCGTCGATCCGCTCGGCGAGCGCGAAGTCCGCGTTGGTGAGGCCACCCTGAGAGTGAGTGGAGAGCTCGAGGCGCACCCTGTTCCAGCCGTGCACGAGGATGTCGGGATGGTGGTTGGCAGCCTCCGCGAGCTCCGCGACGCTGTTGACGAACGCGATCGCCCGCGCGAAATCCGCGAGCTTGTACTCGCGCACGATCGCCTGCCCGTCGCGGCTCCACTCGGTGGATCTGAGGCGCTGCTCGATCTGCTCGTCGCTCAATCGGCTCATCGCTGGCCCGGAGGGAGAACTCATCACTGCCGGAAGGACAAGCTACTGGCCCGGAAGGACGAGCTGCTGGGCGGGCGCGGGCGATTCTACCTCGCTGGACTTCGCGGTCGCGATCGAGCCGGCCACGGAGGCCGCGGCGATCGCGGCGCAGCCGGCGATCGCGAGCGCCTGCGAGCGGTAGCGATCGCCGAGCTGGAGCACGAGCGCCGCGAGCGCGCCGCCGATCAGGCCGCCGATGTGCCCGCCCCAGGAGATTCCGGGGAGGGTGAAGCTGATCACGAGGTTGAGCAGGATCAGCATCCCGATCCCGCTCTGCATGACCGGGATCTGGCGCGCGCGCATCTCCACCGCGGCCGCCCCCATCAGACCGAAGACGGCACCCGAGGCGCCGACGGTGAGGACATGCGGCGAGACGAGCAGCGCCCCGAAGGACCCCGCGAGCAGGGACACGAAGTAGATGACGGCGAACTTCACGCTTCCGAGCGCCGGCTCGAGCATCTGGCCGAGGATGTAGAGAATCCACATGTTGAAGCCGATGTGGATGATGTTCTCGTGCAGGAAGCCGCTGGTGAGCAGCCGCCACCACTGCCCGTGTGCGACGCCCTGGCCGGGAAGCCCGGGGAAGCTCCCCAACAGAGCGCCTTTCTCATAGATCGTGCCGGCCCCTCCCCCGTTCGACACGGTCAGTCTTCCCTCCGTCAGAAAGACGATCACGTTGATCGCGATCAGCGCGTAGGTGACGCGGGGCACGGCGGCCATGTCCCGCATCCGCACGACCTTGGTGCGCTGGCCGGCGCACTCGGGGCAGCGCATCCCCACCTGGGTGGGGGTCATGCAGTCCGGGCAGATCGGACGCCCGCAGGAGGAGCAGGAGACGGCGGTCTCGCGGGAGGGGTGGCGGTAGCAGGTGGCCATCGGGCGAGGAGAGCCTATCTCGCGCACCCTCTCCCCGCGACGGGAGATCCCTTGGAGACCTCCTATGCGGAATGCTCTCACCAGAGCGGCGCTATGCGGGGGTCTCACCAGAGTGGCTGCTCGAAGCGCAGCTGGGAGCGCATCTTCTGGAGTCCGAGACGCATGCGGCCCTTGATCGTCCCCACCGGAGCGTCCAGCATGGCGGCGATCTCGGTGTTCGTGAAGCCGCCGTAGTAGGCGAGCTCGATCACCCGGCTCTGCTCGGGCGGGAGGCACACGAGCGCGGCGCGGACCTCGCGCGCTTCGTCGCGGCGGCCGACCTCAAGCTCTGTGCGCTCGACCGCTTCCAGCTGCTCCTCGATGCCCTCGTCGCTGACCCAGCCGCGATCGCGAACCGTCCGCAGGCGCAGCGCGTCGATGGCGCGGTTGCGCACGATGCCGAGCACCCATGTGCGCACGCTCCCCCGCGTGCTGTCGTAGCGCGCATCGCTGCGCCACAGCGAGAGGAACGCCTCTTGGACCACGTCCTCGGCGAGCGCCTGCTTGCCACACATGCGGAAGGCGAGCGAGAACGCGACGCCGACGTGACGTTCGTAGACGACCGCGAGGGCGGCCGCGTCTTTCTCGCGCACGAGCTGCATCAGCTCCTCGTCGAGGAGCGTGCGCAGGATCGCCGAGGCGGCCTCGGCGGAGCGCTTGTAGCGGGCCATATTGGACATTGGAATGCGGTGTCGAAGCCACAGACTAGGGGGTCCGCGGCTGATGCATCCGAGTCAATCACTTACATCGGATGGCTTAACCGAATACCAGAATAGTTCAGCACACGCTGGCTCGCCCGAACGCCGGGGCGGGCTTCATGCCTTCTTCAGGGATGCTTAGGGCCCGCGAACCCTTACGGCCGCTCGGAAGCCCCGGGCGCGCCGTCCACGGGCCGCCCGCGCCGCCGGGCGCGCAGCACCACCAGCGCGAGGCCGGCGGTGCCGCCCACCACCAGCGCGGCGGCGGGCCGCGCCCAATTGCGGGGATCGCGCATCGCGGACAGCTCCCAGCCCTCCAACTCCTCGGCGGCGAGCTCGGTGATGTTCGTGAGGGTCTCCTCGAGCCTCCCCGTGAGACCCTCGGGGGGCTCGATCGGCGCGAGCGCGCGGCGCAGCAGGCTCTCCAGGTTG